>NZ_CP063070.1:2740947-3081894 GCF_047305825.1 Citricoccus nitrophenolicus
TCTCCGCTCTCCGTCAGGCCGGGGCGGGGCACGACGCCGGCCCCAAGCCGACCGCGGACAAGCACAGCACCGGTGGGGTCGGGGACAAGATCACGCTGCCGCTGGCACCGCTGGTGGCGGTGTACGGGGTGGCCGTGCCCCAGCTCTCCGGCCGCGGGCTGGGTCACACCGGTGGCACGCTGGACAAGTTGGAGGCCATCCCCGGTTGGCGGGCGGACCTGTCCAACGCCGCCATGATGGACCAGCTCTCTGACATCGGCGCCGTGATCTGTGCCGCCGGGTCCGGGCTGGCCCCGGCGGACAAGAAGCTCTACGCGCTGCGGGACGTCACGGGCACCGTGGAGGCCATCGAGCTGATCGCCTCCTCCATCATGTCCAAGAAGATCGCCGAGGGCACCGGGACCCTGGTTCTGGACGTGAAGTGCGGCTCCGGGGCGTTCATGAAGACCGAGCCCATGGCCCGTGAACTGGCCCGCACCATGGTGGACCTCGGGCAGGACGCCGGGGTGAACACCTCGGCCCTGCTCACGGACATGGACACCCCTCTCGGGCTCACCGCCGGCAACGCCATCGAGGTGGCCGAATCGGTGGAGGTCCTCGCTGGTGGGGGACCGGCCGACGTCGTGCAACTGACCGTTGAACTGGCCCGCGCCATGTTGGCCGGGGCCGGCGTGAGCGGCGTGGATCCGGCCGAGGCCCTGGCTGACGGCCGTGCGATGGACGTGTGGCGCAGGATGATCTCCGCCCAGGGCGGGGACCCGGACGCCCCGATGGCCTCGGCGCGGGAGTCCCACGTGGTCACCGCACCGGAGTCCGGGGTGCTGACCCGCCTGGACGCCATGGCCGTGGGCCTGGCCGCATGGCGGCTCGGGGCCGGGCGGACCCGCAAGGACGCCCCCGTCCAGGCCGCTGCCGGGGTGCGGATGCACGCGAAGCCCGGGGATGCCGTGCAGGCCGGTCAGCCGCTGCTGACGCTGCTGACTGACACTCCGGAGCAGTTCGAGCGCGCACTGGGTGCGCTCGAGGGCGGTTATGAGGTGGCCGCCGCGGGCACCGCCGCTGCGGAGGGCTTCTCCCCGAAGCCGCTGATCTTCGACCGCATCGGGTGAGCTGCGCAGTACGTCTCAGGGATGACCCGGAACCGCCCCGGAACCTGAGCCGGAGCGGGCCGGTGGTCCCCTTCCGGTCGTTAGGCTGATCTGGTGTTCCAGCTCATCGGAAGCCGTTCTCCACGCCGCCGGGCAGTGGTGGGTGCTGGCGGCCGTGTACCTGCTGTGCACCATCGACGGCTTCTTCCCCCTGGTGCCCTCCGAGTCGGTGATCGTGGCGCTGGCCTCGATCTCGGGGACCGTCGACACCGTGTCCCTGTGGTGGCTCTGGCTGCTCGGGGCCCTGGGGGCCATCACCGGGGACCAGATTGCCTACAGCCTCGGCCGGGCCATCGGGACCGATCGCTTCCGCTGGATGCGGACGCGCAGCGTGCGCCGTGCCGTCGGCAGCGCCCGCCGCGCCCTGGACGGCCACGGCGCCATGGTGATCTGCACGGCCCGGTATATCCCGGGGGGACGGGTGGCCGTGAACTACACGGCCGGCGCCACCGGCTTCCCCCGGCTGAGGTTCACCCTGCTGGACATCTTCGCGGCGTTCCTCTGGTCCGGGTACTCGATCGGCATCGCCAAGGCCACCACCGGGTGGCTGGACAACACCCTGTTGCAGATCACCGTCGCCGTCGTCGCAGCGGCAGCGGCCGGCTGGGTGGCGGACCTGATCCTGAAGCGGGTCCTGGCGAGGCTGGCCGCGCGCTCTGGTCCAGCCGTGCAGACAGGACCGGCCGATCACGGTGCGGCCCCTGCCGTAGACTCGCCCCGTGACTGACGCGATCGAATTCTCCGCCCCCTCGCCCCTCGACGTCGATCTGGCCGCCCTGCCCAAGATCAGCCTCCACGACCACCTGGACGGCGGACTGCGGCCCGCCACCATCCTCGAGCTCGCCGGGCAGATCGGCCACGAGCTGCCCGTGGACACCGCCGACTCCCTGGCCGAGTGGTTCGCCGAGTCCGCGAACTCCGGCACGCTGGAGCGCTACCTCGAGACCTTCGACCACACCATCGCCGTCATGCAGAGTGCCGACAGCCTGCGGCGAGTGGCGCGAGAGTTCGTGGAGGACCTCGTGGAGGACGGCGTGGTCTACGCAGAGATCCGCTGGGCCCCGGAGCAGCACACCGCCGGCGGGCTGAGCCTGGACGAGGCCGTTGAGGCCGTCCAGACCGGACTCCAGGAAGGCGTGGAAGGCGCCGAGGAGGCGGGCACCCCGATCCGCGTGGGCCAGCTCATCACGGCCATGCGCCAGAACGAGCGGTCCATGGAGATCGCCGAGCTCGCCGTGCGCCACCGCGAGAACGGCGCAGTGGGATTCGACATCGCCGGGCCGGAGGCCGGCTTCCCGCCATCCCGGTTCACCGACGCCTTCACCTGGCTGGCCACCCAGCAGTTCCCGGCCACCGTCCATGCGGGCGAGTCGGACGGGATCGCCTCCATCCAGGACGCCCTCGTCAACGGCCGGGCCCTGCGCCTGGGCCACGGCGTGCGGATCGCTGATGACATCACGGTGGAGTTCAACGCCGAGGACGAGAACGGGGAGCAGGTGGGTGAGGACCATGCCCTCGTGGAACTCGGCACCACCGCCGACTGGGTCCGCGACCGCGGGATCGCCCTCGAGGTGTGCCCCTCCTCGAACCTGCAGACCGGGGCCGTGGCCTCCTACGGCGGCACCGTCTCCACCCACCCCATCGACATGCTTGCCCAGCTGGGCTTCCGCGTCACCGTCAACCCGGACAACCGCCTGATGAGCGGGGTGTCCCTGACGGACGAGCTCTACCTGCTCGCCGAGGTCTTCAACTACTCCCTCGAGGAGCTGCTCGACTTCCAGCTCAACGCCGCCGAGGCCGCGTTCCTCCCGCTGGAGGAGCGGGAGGCCCTGGCCGAGCTGCTGGTGGAGTCCTGGGGGGACGCCATCTCCGGAGACGCGGACGGCGAGGGCCCAGTGCGCCTGGAGGCCATCGACGACGATGAGTGAGGCCGTCGACCACCTCGTCTGGGTGGTCGCCCGACTGCGGGAACACTGCCCCTGGACGCGGCGGCTCACCCATGACGTGCTGACCGAATACCTCGTCGAGGAGGCCTACGAGGCCGTGGAGGTCATCGAGTCCGTCCCCGCAGCGGCCTGGCCCGAGGGGCCGCTGATGGACGGCACCTACGAGCGGCTGCGTCTGGAGATGGGCGATGTGCTGTTCCAGGTGGTCCTGCATTCGGCCATCGCCCAGGACGTCGGCGGTTTCACCTTCGACGGCACGGTGGCGGCCATCACGGACAAGATGATCCGCCGCAATCCGCACGTCTTCCACCCGGACGGGTCTCTGCGTTCCGCCCGGGAGCTGGCGTCGGCCTCCATCGCGGACATCGAGAAGAACTGGGAGCGGATCAAGAAGGAGGAACGCGCAGCGGCGGCTTCGTTCGAAGGCGCACCCGCCGCGGTGGCCGGCGCCGCTGGTTTCGCGGACGTTCCGGCACACCTGCCTGCCCTGGCGGCCGCCGCGAAGGTGGTGGACCGCGCCGCCCGGCAACCGGTGGACCCGCTCGCCGGAGCCGGCCTGCCGCCGTCGGACCTGGATCCTGCTGTCCTGCAGGACGAGACCGAGCTGGGGGCCGAGCTGTTCCGCCTGGTCCAACACTCGCGGGCGGCGGGACTGGACCCGGAGCGGGCCCTGAGGCGGCACCTGACCCGGCTGCGTCACGACCTCTCGGGCACTGCCGCGACGGGATAGGCTGAACCCGCGTTGCGCCCCCGCGCCGCCCCACCGAAGAGAACCCTTCAAAGGAGACCGCACATGGCCCTGATCGACGCCATCCATTCCCGTGAAATCCTGGATTCCCGCGGCAATCCCACCGTGGAGGTGGAGGTCCTGCTGACGGACGGTTCCCTGGGCCGCGCTGCGGTGCCCTCCGGTGCCTCCACCGGCGAGTTCGAGGCCGTGGAGCGCCGTGACGGCGATCAGGATCGCTACCTCGGCAAGGGCGTGCTCGGTGCGGTCAACGCCGTGATCGAGACCATCGCCGATGAGCTCGAGGGCGAGGACGCCACGGACCAGCGCCTGATCGACGCCCTGATGATCGACCTGGACGGCACGGAGAACAAGGGCACTCTCGGGGCCAACGCCATCCTCGGCGTCTCCCTCGCCGTGGCCAGCGCAGCCTCCGCCTCCTCCGACCTGTCGCTGTTCAAATACCTGGGCGGGCCGAACGCCCACGTGCTGCCGGTGCCGATGATGAACATCCTCAACGGCGGCGCCCACGCCGACTCGAATGTGGACATCCAGGAGTTCATGGTCGTCCCGATCGGCGCACCGAGCTTCTCCGAGGCCCTGCGCTGGGGTGCCGAGGTCTACCACACGCTCAAGAAGGTCCTGCAGGAGCGCGAGCTGGGCACCGGCCTGGGGGATGAGGGTGGCTTCGCTCCCTCCCTGGAGACCAACCGCGCCGCCCTGGACCTGATCACCGAGGCCATCACCCGCGCCGGCTACACCCCCGGCAAGGAGATCGCGCTGGCCCTGGATGTGGCCTCCTCCGAGTTCTGCGAGAACGGCACCTACACCTTCGAGGGAGAGCAGAAGACCTCGGAGCAGATGATCACGTACTACGAGGAGCTCGTGGCGAACTACCCGCTGGTCTCCATCGAGGACCCGCTGGACGAGAACGACTGGGACGGTTGGGCCCGGCTCACCGCGGCCCTCGGAGACCGCGTGCAGTTGGTGGGTGACGACCTGTTCGTCACGAACCCCGAGCGGCTGCAGCGTGGCATCGACGAGGCCTCCGGCAACGCCCTGTTGGTCAAGGTCAACCAGATCGGCTCCCTGACCGAGACCTTCGATGCGATCTCCCTGGCCCAGCGCCACCAGTTCCACTGCATGATCTCGCACCGTTCCGGCGAGACGGAGGACACCTTCATCGCGGACCTGGCCGTGGCCACCAACGCCGGCCAGATCAAGACCGGTGCCCCGGCCCGCTCGGACCGGGTGGCCAAGTACAACCAGCTGCTGCGTATCGAGGAGGAGCTGGGTGACGCCGCGATCTACGCGGGCGCCTCGGCCTTCCCGCGCGCCGATCGCGGCTGACAGCTCGCAGGCGCTCCTCAGAGTTCGCCGCAGCGCACGTCTGCGCACCTCAGCACGCTTTGGGGGCAGGTCGAATCGGTTCGACCTGCCCCCAAAGTGATCACGACCCGGCGCGCTGCCCGGGCTGCTCGCAGATCAGCGGTTATCGTCAGAGGGACCCGGCCGGCCGCCGGGTCTACACGTCAGATTTCCGGTCTCTGATCAGCACGCGGGAGGTGCAGGTGGCAACTCGACGCCCTCGGGTCCCCAAGACCTCACAGCGCCAGTTCGCGGAGGTCGGCGCGGGAGGCTCCTCCCGTCAGTCCGCCTCTCGCGCAGGACACGCAGCCTACGACGCCGGCCCCTCACCTCGGTTCGAGGGCGCCGGTGCCTCGGCCCACCCCGTGGGCGGGCACTCCGCGAAGGTCATTCCGCTCGACGCGGCGCCCTCCCGGCAGGAGCCGGCCCCCGCCGGGGCCCCAGCCACCGGCCCAGCCCCTGAGGCCGACACCGCTGTGGCCGAAGCCGCTGTGGCCGAAGCCGCTGTGGTGGATTCGGCCGAAGCAGCTCCTGAGGTGGAGCCTGCAGACGATCCGGCGGCCGAGCCGGAGCCGACCCCCGAGCAGCGCCGCGCTGAGGCCCGCCGTGCCCTGCTCCACCGCTCCACCCCCCGGCTGCGCCGCCGTGGCCCGCGCCGCGCCTCACCGGCGGCCCCAGGCGCCACCGCCTCACCGGCCACTCGCCCCGGTCCGGCGGCCACTGACCACTCTGCCGTGGTGGAGCCCGTCCCGGCCCGGAACTTCACCGGCCGCTCCGTGGCCTTCCTCGTGGTGCTCTTCGTGGCCGCGGTGCTGCTGGCCCCGACCCTGCGGGTGTTCCTGGACCAGCAGGCCGAGCTGCGCACCGTCCAGGAGGACATCGCCGCGGAGCGGCAGCTGGAACAGGACCTCACGAACGAGATCTCCCGTTGGGATGATCCGGCCTACATCCAGCAGCAGGCCCGCGAACGCTTCAACCTCGTGATGCCCGGGGAACAGACCTACATGGTCATCGGTGGCGAGGAGAACGTGGAGGACCCGGTGCCGGCACCGGCCAGCCCGGGCGAGGTCAACCCGGAGCTGCCCTGGGCGGATGCCCTCTGGGACTCCGTGGTGCGCGCGGGGACCGACTAGGCTGGAGCACCGGCCAACGGCACCACCGCACCCAGGCGAGGCACAGACAAGACCATGACGCAGAACCCGGACCGTACCCCCACGCAGCAGGACCTGGACACCATCAGCCGGCAACTGAACCGCCCGGCCCGTGACGTCGCCGAGATCGGGGCCCGGTGCGTGTGCGGCAACCCGCTGGTGGCCACCACCGCCCCACGACTGTCCAACGGGATTCCCTTCCCCACCACGTTCTACCTCACGCATCCCGTGCTGACCGCGGCCGTCTCCCGATTGGAGGCCGCCGGGACCATGGCGGAGATGACCGAGCGGCTCGGCCGGGACGAGGACCTGGCCTCCCGCTATCGCGGCGCCCATGAGGCCTACCTGGCCGAACGGGACCGGGTGGGGCGGGTGGCCGGCACGGACGGGGTCCCCGAGATCACCGGGATCTCCGCCGGTGGCATGCCCGAGCGGGTCAAGTGCCTGCACGTGCTCGTGGGGCACTCGCTGGCAGCCGGCCCCGGAGTGAACCCCCTCGGCGATGAAGCCCTGGACCTGGTCCGCGGGGAGTGGGACGCGGAGACCTGCCGCTGTGCCGGTGCCTGGGACCAGGAGGCCCCCGTGCCCCACAAGGACCTCAGCCGGCACGTGAAGCGGCTGGCGGGAGAACGCAATCCCGTCCAGGTGGCCGAGGCTGCGGTGACGGAGTCGGAAGCTGATGGGGAGGCCGATTCGTCAGCTGAACCGGAACCGGGCACGGAGGCGGTTCCCGAGGCGCGGACCGTGGCCGCTATCGACTGCGGAACCAACTCCATCCGCCTGCTCGTGGCCCGCCTTGAGACCGGCCCGGACGGCGGGCAGGGCTCCCCACAGCTCGTCGACCTGCACCGGGAGATGCGTGTGGTGCGTCTCGGCGAGGGGGTGGATGCCACCGGCCGGCTGTCCGAGACCGCCATGGAGCGCACCTTCGCCGCCACCGAGGACTATGCGGCGGTGATCCGTGAGCTCGGCGCCGAGTCGGTGCGCTTCGTGGCCACCTCGGCCAGCAGGGACGCTGCCAACGCCGCCGACTTCACTGCTGGCATCCGCGACCGGCTGGGCGTGGAGCCAGAGGTCGTCTCGGGAGAGGAGGAGGCCGCACTGTCCTTCGCCGGGGCGGCCTCCGTACTGTCGCCGCGCTTCGCTCGTGAGGCCGGGGGGCCAGTGCTCGTGGTGGACCTGGGCGGCGGCTCCACCGAGTTCGTCCTCGGTGCCGTGCAGGCGGACATGACCGGTCCTCTCCGCCCGGACAGTGCCCAGGGCGGGGGGACGGGGCCGAGAGGTCCTGCCTCGGGGCCCGCCGTGACCCACTCCCTGAGCGTGCCGATGGGCTGCGTGCGGTTCACCGAACGCCATCTGCGGTCCGACCCGCCCACGGAGGCGGAGATCTCCTCAGCCGCCGAGCAGATCGAGGCCGTCCTGGACGAGGTCGAGGCGAGGGTGCCGCTGGGGGAGGCGGCCGGCGTGGTGGGAGTGGCCGGTTCCGTGACCACCGTGACCGCCGCAGCGCTGGGCCTGACGGCCTACCGGCCGGACGTGATCCACGGTGCCGAGCTGGATGTGGACGTCATCGCGGATACCGCCGGCCGGCTGCTCGCGGCGACCCGTGCGGAACGGGCCGAGCTGCCCTACATGCACCCGGGACGGGTGGACGTGATCGGGGCCGGGGCCCTGATCTGGTCCATGATCGTGCGCCGAGTGGCGCAGGCCGGCGGGGGATCCGTCACCACCGCCACCGCCTCCGAACACGACATCCTGGACGGGATCGCCCTGTCCCAGGCCGGATGATTCGGCGCCGGGCCGCCACCGCTGCGGCCGCCCCGGTGCTGCTCCTCGTCCTGCTGCTGGGCCTCCTCCCACTGGGCTCCCCACCGGCCGCCGCGGCCGACGAGTGGCGGGACCAGCAGTACTGGCTCGAGGACTACGGCTTCAGACAGGCCTGGGAGAGCACGCGGGGCGAGGGTGTCACCGTGGCCGTCATCGACACGGGAATCGACGCCGACCACCCCGACCTGACCGGTCAGGTGACCGGCGGCCTGGACGTCTCCGGGGCCGGAGACGAGTCCGGCACCGAGCCCGTGGGCCAGATGGCCGAGCACGGCACGCTGGTGGCCTCCGTGCTGGCCGGCCACGGCAACAACGAGGCCGCGCTGAGCCGGGCCGAGGAACAGCGGCAGTCCGCCAAGGCCACCCCGGTGCCCTCCACCCTGCCCTCGGGCGAGCCGAGGGCCGCGGACTCCTCTGATCCTTCTGGCCCCTCGGGCCGGGAGGCCGTTGCAGAGACGGTGCCCGGCGTGGCCGGCCCGGACGGGATCGTGGGGGTGGCGCCGCAGGCGAAGTTGCTGTCCATCTCGGTGGACCTCGGTGCCCAGGGCCAGGACAGTCCCTCGCCGGAGAACCAGATCGCCCAGGCCGTGACGTGGGCCGTGGACCAGGGCGCGGACGTCATCAACATGTCCCTGGGCTCCACGCGCCCGGACTGGCCGGAGAGCTGGGACCGCGCGTTCCTGCACGCTGAGCAGAACGATGTGGTGGTGGTGGCCGCGGCGGGCAACCGCGCCTCCGGCACCATGACCGCCGGGGCGCCGGCCACCATCCCGGGCGTGCTGACGGTGGCAGGACTCAACGCGGACGGAACGGCGAGCTGGGACTCGTCCACCGAGGGCATCTCGATCGGGGTAGCCGCCCCTGCCGAGCCCCTCGTCGGCGCGGTGCCGGGCGGAGCCCGCCAGCAGTGGGCCGGAACGTCAGGGGCCGCGCCGCTCGTGGCCGGGCTGGCCGCGCTGATCCGCGCGGCCCACCCGGAGATGCCCGCCCATCAGGTCATCCACCGGATCCTGGTCACGGCGGAGGATGCCGGCGTGCCCGGAGAGGACCCGGTCTACGGCCACGGCATCATCGATGCAGCAGCGGCCGTACAGGGGGAAGTGGGGACAGTGGACCGCAATCCGATGGACACCCTGGCCGACTGGGTCCGCGTACACCGCCGTGCCGAGTCCTCCGATGCCCCCACGCCGTCTGCCGCGCCCGGCGGGGAGACGAGTGGGCCGACGTCGTCCTCGGACCCGCTGCCCACGGACCTGCCGCAGGCGGGGGAGGCCCTGGACCCGGCACCGGGGCTCCAGCCGGTGCTGGTGATCGGCACCGGAGTGGTGGTCGCCGGGTTGGGGGCGGCCGCGGTGACGGCCTTCCTGAGGCAACGCAGGTCCTCTACCGACCGCTGACCAGTCCGGGAGATTGTGACTATGTGAAAAGTTTCACGAAGTGGGCGGTTTGGGTTTAGGATGGGGGCATGGCAACCACTCCGCAGCTGTCCCCCAAGCCCCGTGTCCTGATCGTCGGCGGCGGTTACGCCGGCCTGTACGTCGCCAAGAACCTGGAGAAGAAGGTCAAGGAGCGTGGCGGGGTCGTCACCCTCGTGGACCCGAACCCCTACATGACCTACCAGCCGTTCCTGCCGGAGGTCGTCGGCGGGCACATCGAGCCGCGCCACATCGTGGTGGACCACCGCACGCACCTCAAGCGCACCGAGGTGGTCCAGGGCAAGGTCATCAAGGTGGAGCACGCCCGCAAGACCGCCACGGTGCAGACCCAGGACGGCGCCGAGTTCGAGATCCCGTACCAGGACGTGGTGATGACCGCCGGCGCCACCACCCGCGTGTTCCCCATCCCGGGTCTGGGCGAGGCCGGCATCGGCATGAAGACCGTGCAGGAGGCCGTCCAGCTGCGCAATCAGATCCTGGACCGCCTGGAGATCGCCTCCACCATGACGGACCCTGCGGCCCGCTCCCGCGCCCTGACCTTTGCCGTGGTGGGCGGGGGCTTCAACGGCGTGGAGACCATCTCCGAGATGGAGGACCTGATCCGGTCCTACATCAAGAAGAACCCGCGCCTGGCCCAGTCGGACGCCCGCATCGTGCTGATCGAGGCCATGGGCAAGATCATGCCCGAGGTCGGCGAGGACGTGGCCCTCGAGGTGGTGGACCACCTGAAGGCCCGCGGCATCGAGGTGCTGCTGAACACCTCCCTGGCCGGTGCCGAGGGCGGCGTGCTCAAGCTCATCAACATGCAGGACAAGTCGGATGCCGGCACCTTCGAGTCCGACACCCTGGTGTGGACCGCCGGAGTGGCCGCCAACGCCGTGGCCAAGCAGACCGACTTCCCCGTGGAGCAGCGCGGCCGGATCGAGGTCACCCCGACGCTCCAGATCTCCGACGGCACCGGCGGCGTGCTCGAGGGTGCCTGGGGCGCCGGCGATGTGGCCGCCGTGCCGGACCTGACCGGGGACGGCCCCGGCGGGCACTGCGTTCCCAACGCCCAGCACGCCGTGCGCCAGGCCCGCCGCCTGGCCTCGAACCTGCTGGCCGTCCGCTTCGGCGAGGGTGCCGTGGAGGAGTACGTGCACAAGTCCCTGGGCGCCGTGGCCGGACTGGGCTTCGGCAAGGGCGTGGGCAACCCGATGGGCCTCAAGCTCACCGGCATCCCGGCGTGGCTGGCCCACCGCGGCTACCACGGCCTGGCCATGCCCATGTACGAGCGCAAGTTCCGCGTTCTCACCGGCTGGCTCAACGAGCTCGTCCTCGGCCGGGACACCACCCCGCTCGAAGGCCTGGAGAACCCGCACAACCCCTTCCTGGAGGCTGCCGGCGGCGAGCTGAAGCCCGGCCGCTTCGACAACCCGAAGGTGCTGGAGTCCGCGAAGAAGTGACGCACTGATCCGGGTCCATTCCGGAACCACGACGCCGGCCCGGTACCCTTGAGGGGTGCCGGGCCGGCGTCGTCTGTGGTCCGGTTCGCCGCGCCCCCATAGCCCAATTGGCAGAGGCGGGAGACTTAAAATCTCTGTGTTGTGGGTTCGAGTCCCACTGGGGGTACCCACTGATGCCGCGCGGAAGCTGCGGATTCAGCCGAGCGCGGATCGGTGAGCCCCGGTGGCCGCTCCCGGTTGATTCTCAGCCATTCCGGATAGACTGGTCCCAGCCCCCACTGCAGGTCCAGGCCGGCCCCCCCGGACAGGAACCACGCGAAGTGGACTGCACGCCACCAACATGAGGAGATGGCCCGTGGCCAACCCCGTCTTCAACAGCAAGAATTTCCAGCAGCAGATGCACTCCGGTGACGGAAGCACCGCGACTCAGACGCCCGGCTGGTACCAGGGAGGTGCCCCGGGGAAGCGGACCCAGCCTCAGGCCAGCCAGCAGCAAGCCGGACAGCAGCAGTACACTCCGGAGCAGCTGGCCCAGCTGGAGCAGTCCTACCGCGAACCCGCAGCCGGTCCCGGAGATACCGGCCGGATGAGCTACAACGACGTGATCGGCAAGACCGTCATGACGTTGCTGCTCGTGGTGGTGGGCGCCGCAGTCGGTTGGAACGTGCCGGCCCTGATGCTCCCGGGTGCCATCGTCGGGCTGGTTCTGGGCCTGGTCAACGCCTTCAAGCGGGAGCCCTCGCCCGTGCTGATCCTGCTCTACGCCGCCGCCCAGGGGCTGTTCCTGGGAGGCATCTCGGGCGTCTTCGAGCAGATGTGGCCGGGGATCGCCGTCCAGGCCGTACTGGCCACCCTGTGCGTCTTCGCCGTGACCTTGGCGCTGTTCGCCTCCGGCAAGTGGCGCGTCACCGCCAAGTCGATGAAGATCTTCATGGTCGCGATGATCGGCTACGCAGCGTTCTCGCTGGTCAACCTCTTCCTCATGCTCTTCGGCGTCACGGACGCCATGTTCGGCCTGCGCGGCGAGTTCCCGCTGCTGGGCCTGGGCATCGGCCTGCTTGCGGTCTTCCTGGCAGCGTTCTCCCTGGTCATGGACTTCACCTCCATCACCCAGGGCGTGAAGGCCGGCGCGCCGCAGAAGTACTCCTGGTCCGCTGCCTTCGGCCTGACAGTCACCCTCGTGTGGCTGTACGTCGAGATCCTGCGGATCCTGGCCATCCTGCGCGGCAGCGACTGACACCCACCGGCCCACGGCCGGCCCCGTACCGGCGACCCCGGTCGGGGCCGGCCATTGTGCTTTCCGGGTGCGTTGGCTGGGCTGCAGTCCCAATCCCAATCCCAACCCCAACCCCAGTCCCAGTCCCAGCCCATCACTTCCGCTGACCGAGTTGCCCGAGGAGCCATGTCCATGACCGCACCAGACTTCGGGGGTCCCGCCGCCACCGGGACGCAGTTCGTGTTGCGCCATGGTGGCGCGGAGGCCACCGTCACCTCGTTGGCCGGGGCCCTGCGCCGCTACGAGGTGGGCGGCACCCCCCTCGTGGAGAGCTTCGGGGCGGATGAGCTGCCGCCGGCCGCGTGCGGTATCCAGCTCTCGCCATGGCCCAACCGGGTGCGGGACGGACGCTGGGAGCTGGAGGGCGCCGTCCAGCAGCTCGATATCACCGAGCCCTCCCGCGGCCACGCCAGCCATGGGCTACTACGCAACACCGCGTTCGTGGCCACGGCCCACACCGGGCGTGAGGTGGTGCTGCGCGGGGAGATCCACCCGCAGCACGGCTACCCCTTCCGCCTCAGTCACCAGGTGACGTACACCCTGGAGGACGCCGGCTCCCTCACGGTCCGTCAGCGGCTCACCAACCGCGGTACCCGGCCCGCTCCCGCTGCTTTCGGCGCCCACCCCTTCCTGCGCCTGGGGGAGGTGCCCAGCGAGGAGCTCACGCTCACCCTGTCCGCCGCCACCCGGATCGTGGCGGACGATCGGCTCATCCCCACCGGGGCACGGCCAGTCCGGGGCACGATGGAGGATTTCCGGGCCGGCCGCCGGGTCGGCCCCGAGCTGATGGATGCGGCGTTCACCGACCTCACCCCGGGGCCGGACGGGCGACACCACCACACGCTCACGGCCCCGGACGGGCGTACCGTGGAGCTCTGGGCCGAACCGGCCTTCGGATACGTCCACGTCTTCGTCACCGACCGGTTCCCCGGCCGTCACCGAGCCCTTGCCGTGGAACCGATGACGGCGCCCGCCAACGCCCTGAACAGCGGCGACGGCCTGGAGTGGATCGGCCCGGGGGAGTCGTTGGCCGCGTCCTGGGGAATCACCGGAGCGTTGGCAGCACGTCCATCCGAGCATCAGGAGGCAGCGCGTTGAACATCAGGCCCCAGCCCGGTGATCCGGGTACCTCGCCATCCGGCGTCCCTGATCCGGTGGGCCCCGTGGCCGGGTCTGCGGCCCCGGAGCCCGAGATGAGCGCGGCGCATCGGGCAGATCGTCTCTCCGCGGACCTGCCCTATGGCCTGACCGTGGCCGCCGCCTGGTCATGGCGAGTGCTGTTGGTGCTGGCCATGGCCGGAGCCAGCATCTGGCTGCTCAGCAATGTCTCCATCCTGGTCATCCCCCTGATCATCGCCGCCCTGCTGACCACCCTCCTCATGCCGATCCACCGGAGTTTCGTCAAGGGAGGCCTGCCCCGGGGGCTCTCGGTCACGGTGGTGATCCTGGGCTTCATCATCCTCGTGCTGGGGATCCTGACCCTCGTGGGCCAACAACTCGCCGTGGGATTCACTGACATGCGTGACCAGATCGTGGTCGGAGTCCAGGGGATCGTCGGCTGGCTGGAGACCATGGGCGTGACCACCGTCCAGTGGAATGACATCGCCTCTGACCTCACCGAGGCGGTGCGCAACAACAGCCAGACCATCGTCTCGGGCGCCCTGGGCTTCGGGTCCACCGCCGGGAACATCGCTGCCGGCACCGTCCTGGTGGTCTTCGCCCTGATCTTCTTCCTGTTCGACGGCAAGGGGATCTGGCACTTCTGCCTGAACTTCGTGCCACGCCGCCACCGTCAGGCCATCGACGGCGCCGGCCAGGTCGGTTGGGACTCCCTCGGCAGCTACGTCCGGGTGCAGATCTTCGTGGCGTTCGTGGACGCCGTCGGCATCGGCCTGGGCGCCTGGATCCTCGGGGTGCCACTGGCCCTTCCGCTTGGCGTGCTGGTGTTCTTCGGCTCCTTCATCCCGTTGGTCGGTGCCTTCCTGACCGGTGCTGTGGCCGTCCTGCTGGCACTCGTGGCCAACGGGTGGGTGAACGCCCTGATCATGCTGGGCGTGGTCCTGCTGGTGCAGCAGATCGAGGGCAACGTGTTGCAGCCACTGGTGATGGGCCGCGCCGTCAGCCTCCACCCGCTCGCCGTGTTCCTCGCCGTCGCCGGCGGTACTGCCGTGATGGGCCTGGTGGGGGCGATCTTCGCCGTGCCGGCCATGGCCTTCCTGAACGCCACCATCAAGTACTTCCACGCCAAACCGTGGCTCGAGGGCGAACCCGCTCCGGCCGGGGCATCGGACTACCGGGACACCCGGCTCAAGGGCCGGGCCGCCAGCCTGGAGGGCCCGTGGGGCCGGGCCTATGAGACCCTGGACGGCGTGGTCCGCCGCGCGACCGGCGGCCAGTCCGGGGCCGGGGCATCGCGCGCGGAAGAGGCCTCGAAGCGGGGCACCTCAGCCCGGGAGCGGCGGCGCGCGCGACGCCAACTCAAGCGCCGGCAGGCTCCGGCCCGCAAGGATCACGGCGCAGATCCCGACGCCGGCCCCGACGCGGACTCCGATGCCGACTCCGTCCGGGGTGCCGAGAGAAACGAAGCGGGCAATCTGCGCGACACGTCCGCTACAGGGGAGGACAATACGGGGATGGACCACTCCGGCCGACGGCCGGACCAGGACGGAGGAACCCAGTGACCACCACGCCCCCCAGCAGCGCCGATCCCGTCACGGAGCCCGCAGCTGATCCAGCTGGCGCCTCGGCGGACCGCACGGATCTTCCCGTCACCCTGACGGACATCGAGCAGGCCCGGCGGTTGCTGGACGGCGTGATCGTCCGCACCCCCCTGGACCACTCCCGGGCACTGGGCCGCCTCACGGGATCGGTGGTGCACCTCAAGTGTGAGAACCTGCAGCGCGCCGGGTCCTTCAAGGTCCGTGGCGCCTACGTCCGGATGGCGAAGCTGAGTTCGGAGGAGCGCACGCGGGGAGTGGTGGCCGCCTCTGCCGGCAACCATGCCCAGGGCGTGGCCCTGGCGGCCTCCAAGCTGGGGATCCAGGCCACCATCTTCATGCCGCGGGGGGTGGCCCTGCCCAAGCTGCAGGCCACCAAGGACCACGGTGCCGAGGTGGTGCTCTACGGCAACAACGTGGATGAGGCCCTCGCGGAGGCCCAGCGCTACTCGGAGGAGTCAGGCTCCGTGTTCATCCACCCGTTCGACAACGCGGACGTGGTGGCCGGGCAGGGAACCATCGGCCTGGAGATCCTCGAGCAGAACCCAGAGGTGGACACGCTGGTGATGGGGATCGGCGGTGGCGGACTGCTGGCCGGGGTGGCCGTGGCCGTGAAGGAGATGGCCCGCCGTCAGGGCCGGCACATCAACATCATCGGCGTGCAGGCGGAGCACGCGGCGGCCTACCCGCCGTCTCTGGCCGCGGACGCGGTGGTGCCGTTGACCCATGTCTCGACCATCGCGGACGGTATCGCCGTGGGCAAGCCGGGGCAGATACCGTTCCAGATCATCAAGGAACTCGTGGACGGGGTGGTGACCGTCTCCGAGGACGCGATCGCCAACGCCCTGGTCTTCCTGTTGGAGCGTTCCAAGATGGTGGTGGAGCCCGCCGGTGTGGTGGGCGTGGCGGCCCTGCTGGAGGGCAAACTCGCCGAGCTCGGCATCGAGTCCAAGCACACCGTGGCGCTGCTCTCCGGCGGCAATGTGGACCCCCTGCTGATGCTCAAGGTCATCCAGTCCGGCCTGGCCGCCGGTGGGCGCTACCTGACCGTGAAGATGTCCCTGCGGGACCGACCCGGCGAATTGTCCAACATCTCCCGGATCATCTCGGAGACGGACGCCAACGTCACTCGGGTGGACCACAGCCGGATCGGCGGTTCACTGAGCATGGGGGACGTCTCCATCACGATCGACATGGAGACCAAGGGTCCCGAGCATTCCGAGCGGGTTCTCGGGCGGCTGCGTTCCTCCGGGTACCAGCCGGTGGTGCAGCACTAGCGGTTCCCTGCCGCCGGGCCAGTGCCACTATGCCGCCAGGCCGGGCCGCCAGTACAGATTGCGGCGTGGCCTCCGGGCCGGGTCCAGGTACCGTGCCGGGACGAACCACGGGATGCCCTGCCGGACGGAGATGCTCCATGCTCCGGCATGGACGGCGTGGTGGTGGTGCGAACACAGTAGGGTGCCGTTGTCCACGGAGGTGGGCCCGCTGTCCTCCCAGGGACGGATGTGGTGGGCCTCGCACCAGGGGGCTGGGATGGAGCACCCGGGCGCCGTGCACCCGCCATCTCGTGCCGTGATGGCACGCCGGAGCCGGGGAGTGAACAGCCGCCGGGACCGGCCGACGTCCAGGACCTCGCCGCTGCCTCCGAGAACGACGGGAATCAGGTCAGCCTCGCAGGCAAGTCGGCGGATGGACCGCGGGTTGATCTCGCCCACGTAGGACGAGCTGGAGATCCTGCCAGCGCGGAGCCGTGGTGGTGCAGGCCCATCAGATGACCTCCTGTCCATGCCGGTCTCCGGCGGATCCTGCCCGAACCGTTCGATCAGCGTCTCGTAGTCGATGACGGTCATGACCTGGGGGCGAGTCCGGTACGTGCCAGATCCAGTCCCAGACACAGTGCCAGATCCAGTGCCGGTGCCGACTCCCACCAGCGCGAGGGCGCCGGTCAGGGCACTGACGAGGCTGTCGAGCTCGCGCCGTGCCCGGCTCCGGCCGTCGAGGGTGGCCGCGTGGTCGTCGAGAAGACTCCACGCCTTCGTGCTGCCGCCATCCGGCTCGGTTCCCTCGACGCTGTTCCCTCCCATGGCTCCGCGGGGGCCGTTTTCTCCCTTGACCCCCGGTCCGCCGGCGTTCCCGCTGATACCAGGACCGCCAGCGTCGCTGCTGACCCCAGGGGCGCCGGAGTTCCTCCGCGGACTCGATCCCTCGGACGCCACCGTCTTGAGCATCTCGTGCTGAGCATCGTCCGCCCACAGGTGCCACTGGTGCAGTCCCTTGGCCTCGCCCCGGTAGAACAGGCCCTGCGTGGCGTTGAGTTGGGCCTCGGTGGGTTCGGCGCCGTCAGGATTCACCGCGGCCTCGAACCTCAGCCGCCAGTGCTCACAGACCTTGCGCAGGGTGTCCGGATCCAGATCCCGGGCCTGGGTGACGAGCAGTTCCTCTCCTCGCGCCAGAAGCTCGTCCACGGCCCTAGGAGGTGCCTCGGCCAAGACGGCCTCCCTCCGGGCCTCGGCCACCGTGGTGGTGATCAGGTCCACCGCGGTGCCGCCGAGTTCGGCGTGCCGGACGGCTTCGGCCAGGGCCGGCATGCTGGCCTCCACCACGGTGGTGTGGTCCAGGGTCAGCGTCTCCATGGTGTGTGCGGCGCGCGAGACCCTGGCCTTGGCCTCCCGGCGGCCGATGCGCAACAGCTCGCGCAGATACTCCGTACCGTTCCTGAAGGCGCATTTGCCGGGTGGGATGCCCAGCAGTTCCTCCCGGAGCCCGTGCGACTCGAAGACCCTGTCCGTGTGGCCGGCCAAGGCGGTGCGGGCGGCATCGATGACGCGAGCCAGTTCTTCCACGCCGACCTGTACCTCGGGCAGGGACCCTGGCGGCGGGCCGTTCCGGCCGTGGCCGTCTCCGTGGTCCCCGACGTCCGGATCCTCCAGATCCTCCGGATCCTCCAGGGCTCCCTGGCCAGAGTGCACCGGTTCCAGGGCATCCGACGGGCAATACAGCCCCCAGTCCTCCGGGTGATCGTGGTCCTCAGCCAGGGTCCGCAGCCGGGGGAGATGGTCGACCAGACGTGGATCCGTCAATCGTGAGGACAGCTCTGCCGCCAGCGCACGTGATCGGGACAGGAGCTCTGGCAGCGGCAGCTCGGCCAGGCTGGTGCTGCCGACGTCACTCTCTCCCATGGCCCCTCCCGTCCCCATCCAGCCCACCGTGGGTCACTCCACCGTGGCCGACCAGTCGATCTGTTCGTACTGGTATTCGAACACGAGAGCCGGACGCGTTAGGGCAGCGAGGCTCAGGCTGTGGGCAACCGGGGGAGATCGGTCAGGTGTGGAGGAGCGGGGTCGTCGAGCGTTCGAGCACTGTCGTATGGTGTTCGAACACCGCGATCAGGTCGCTCGTCAGACCGCGCCGGCAGACCCCGATGCGGTGGCCAAGGTCATGGTGGACGCGGTGATCGGGTCCACGATCCGCTGTACGGCCTCCACCACCGGGATCCCCTGGGCCACTGATTCGATGCGGCGGGAGAGCCCGCTCCGGTCCATGTCTCCGCGGGCGGGACCCAGCAGGCCATGGGCCACGTTCAGGGCCTTGAGGAGGCCGAGTTCGGTCCTTTCGGCCTCGGTGGCCTCGCGGTGTCCGGACAGGACCTGGCCGAGCCGCTCGCGCAGGGCGATCTCCGGCGCCGGATTGACGGTGGTGAAGGTGGACGCGCCCAGGAGGCTCGTCTGCTCGTGGAAGACGCCCTGGTTCGCGAGCGCCTGGCCGGTGGCCGCATCCGGGCTGAGCTTGGAACTGGAGACGAGCTTCGAGAGGCCCTTGCCCGAGAGTCCGTCGAGGGCCGGCAGGATGGCATCCAGCGGGGGTTGTCCGGTCATCCCGGCCTTGACCAGGGTGACCTTCGGGTCCTTGCCCTCTGCGGCGATGGCGATGAAGCCGGCTTCTCTCAGGTCGGCAAGGGCCGCGGCCGCGAGACCGTAACTGCGGAACTTGCGGGCACGTTCGGTGGTCGCGTTGTCCTGGCTGAGCAACAGGTACATCTCTTCAACGATGAGCATGCCCTCAACCTAGCAAGCCCACCCAAACACGACGGCGGCGCACCGGGAGGACCGGTGCGCCGCCGTCGTGCGCTGTTGTTCAGGTGTTGCCGGCGCTGTGCCGGCCGTTCCGCGCGATCAGGGCTTGTAGGGCTTGGCGGAGACGATCTCGACCGTGATGTCCTTGCCGTTCGGGGCGGCGTAGCTGAGCTTGTCGCCCACCGCGGAGCCGTGGATGGCCGCGCCGAGCGGGGAGCGCTCGGAGTACACGGTGATGGAGTCCTTGTCATCGGCGATCTCACGGTTGCCGAACAGGAAGGTCTCCAGGTCGCCGGCGATCTTGGCCTCCACGACCATGCCGGGCTCCACGATCCCGTTGTCCTCTGGGGCGGCGCCCACCTGGGCGGTCTCGAGCAGGTGCTTGAGGTCGATGATCCGGCCCTCGTTCTTGGACTGCTCCTCACGGGCGGCGTGGTATCCGCCGTTCTCCTTGAGGTCACCCTCCTCGCGGGCCTGCTCGATGCGGTCGATGATCTCCTGGCGCCCCGGTCCGGAGATGTGATCCAGTTCCTGCTTCAGGCGGTCGTAGGCCTCCTGGGTCAGCCAGGGAGCGTTGTCGGTGGTGCTCATGGACGCTAAATCTCCTTCGATCTACTGGTCAACGGTGGTGCGGGCCCGTTCTGGGCCGTGGTGCCGCCGTGCATGACGCTGTGCCGCGGAGTGCGGCCCGTGGGGCGACCATGCAAGAACCCCGCCAGCGGAGCCCCCGGCATGATGCGGGCGGCTCCCGGCAGGCGGGGTGACAACGTACTGAACATCCATTCTAACGGAAACGCTTCAGATCCGTCATTCCCACGGTGATGCAGGTAACAACCCGTCACGACGCCGGCCCGGTCGGCTCGACCTGCCGGGGCGGCCGGGTCCTGCTGGGTCTTGCCGGGGCTGCCGGAGCCGTGGGAGGTCCGGTGGGTTGGCTCTACCGGTCCTCCGCGAACCAGCAGTCGTTGACGCCGCCGTTGGTGCCGAGGGCGTCCGTGCGCAGATCGATGTCATACATGACCGTCCGGTCCGAGGGGGTGGCATCCGCCGCCGGGGTCTCGGGGCCGATGGTGACGGTGCGCCAGCCCACCACCGCGAACTCCGGGGAGAGCACCTGGATGGCGCACTGCACCGTGTCCTCAGGATCCTTCGTCAATTGGAAGGTCACCGAGGCCTCGGTGGGGGAGTCGATGGTGAATCCCACGTCCTTCCAGTCCAGGGCCCGGCTGTGTGCGGAGGCCGCGAACCAGCCCGTGGTGAGGATGGCCAGCACGAGGGCGATGCCGGCGATCCACTTTCCGCGGCGCCGCAGGAACGATGGGCCCGTGCTTTGGGGGCGCCCGTACCGGTTCGCTAGGCTGTCACTCGGCACAGGGGCAGCCGACGTCTGGGATGTGGAGATCATTTCATCCCATGGTATCCCGCCGGCGCCCACCGGACCGCATAGCAATCGAGGCCACGTGAACAGCCCTTCTTCCCCTGACGATCTCGTCGAGCCGTCCGACCCGGGCGGCCAGGACGCCCCGGACGGCACCGGAGCTCCGGAATTCGGAGTGTCCGTGGGGCAGTCAACCTACGGATCCCTGGATCCTGGGGAACACCACACGGCCCCCGAGGCCCGGGGCGTCCCGGCCTCCGTCGGGTTGCGCCTGATGGCCGTCCATGCCCATCCGGATGACGAGTCCTCGAAGGGCGCCGCCATGATGGCCGCCTACGAGGCCGCCGGTGCCGAGGTCATGGTGGTCACGTGCACTGGCGGTGAACGCGGAGACCTGCTCAACCCCGGCTACGGGGACACGGTGCGTCTGGACCGGGACATCACCGGGGTCCGGCGCACCGAGATGCAGGAGGCCGGGGCCGCGCTCGGGATCGAGCACCGGTGGCTGGGCTTCATGGACTCGGGCCTGCCGGAGGGTGACCCGATGCCGCCCCTGCCGTTCGGCAGCTTCGGGACACTGCCCCTGGAGCAGGCCGCCGCACCTCTGGTCCGGGTGATCCGTGAGTTCCGCCCCCACGTGCTCATCAGCTATGACGAGATCGGCGGATATCCGCACCCCGACCACATCAAGTCACACGAGATCACGGTGGAGGCCTACCGCGCGGCCGGGGACCCGGAACGGTACCCCGGGACTGGCGCGGCTTGGACGGTCTCCAAGCTCTACTATGACCGTGCCTTCAATCCGGCCAAGTACCAGGCCCTGCACGAGTCCTACCTGTCCGCCGGCGAGGAGTCCCCGTACGTGGAGCGGTTGGAGTGGTTCCGGAAGCTCCAGGAGGAACAGGAGCGCGCTGAGCAGGACGAGCGTGAGGGGAGGCAGCG
The DNA here is from genome assembly GCF_047305825.1 of Citricoccus nitrophenolicus. Taxonomy (GTDB): domain Bacteria; phylum Actinomycetota; class Actinomycetes; order Actinomycetales; family Micrococcaceae; genus Citricoccus; species Citricoccus nitrophenolicus. Next base: position 2,762,382 of record NZ_CP063070.1, read on the forward strand.
GACCCCGGGGCAGGCCGAGGGCGCCACCTCGCCGGTCCGCTTCCGGCTCACCAACCACCGGGTCACCACGCAGATCCACGTGGCCGACTACTTTGAGCACCGGGACAATGCGTTGCGGGCGCACCGCACCCAGATCGACCCGGCGGGCCACTTCTTCTCCACCCCGAACGCCCGGCAGCGGCAGACCTGGCCGTGGGAGGACTACGTGCTGATCGACTCGCGCGTGGAGACCACGCTCCCGGAGACGGACCTGTTCACCGGGTTGCGGTGAACGGCAGTTCCACCGGGGCTCCCCGGTAGACTGGGTTACCGTGATCGCCTTGACCCCGCTTGCCGTGTCCCCCTCCGCCGCCCCGAGTTCCAGCTCCGGCGCCTCGGAGCAGCCGGTGCCGGGCGTGGGGGATTCGACCCTGCGGCCGGGGCTGGATCAGGCCGACGTCACCCCGGGGATCGAGGGCTTCCTCTTCACGGCGCTGATGGTGGCCATGGCCATCGTGGTGATCCGCCTGATGGTCCGCTCGGTCCGCCGCGTGCAGTACCGTTCGGCGGACGCCGAGGACATGCTGGTGGAGCGCTACCAGGGCTACCTCCCCGAGGAGGAGCTCCAGAGCAGGGAGGAACGGGACCCGCAGGCGCGGTCTGCCTCGGACCTGGACCTGCAGAAGGCCCGCCTGCAGCAGAAGTATCCGGGATACCTGGACAGCCCGGCCCCGGAACCCAGATCCCCGGATTCAGGGCGCGACTGAGTCCTTCACGCCGCGTCCGTCACGCCGCGTCCCTCACACCGCCACCTGGGCGCAGGCCTCGGCCAACAGATGGCTGAGCCGGGGCGCGGAATGGCTGCCGTTGAAGATCTCCGTACCCGGCTGGAGGGCGCGTCCGGCGGCGAGTGGGCCGGCGTCGACGGCGTCGAAGCCGAGGCGGTCGATCACCCCGGCCACCGCCCATCGCGTCTGATCATGGTCACCGGCCACGGCGAGCGCGCGGCGGTCCACGGCACCGGAGGGGCGGTGGTCGGTCTCGAGCTCGTGGTAGCCGATGTGGTTGAAGGTCTTGACCAGTCGGGACCCGGTGAGATGGCCCTGGATGATCTCGCTGCTGGTGCGGTGGTCGGACTCGAAGTCCGCCTGCGTGCCGTCCGTGGGGGCCCAGTAGTTCATGACGTCGACGACGGCCCGGCCGGCGAAGAGCGACGGGTCCAGTTCGCGGTACTTCCGCAGGGGGATCGCCACGATGGTCAGGTCCGTGTCAGCGAGCTCCGCGGCGCTGGCAGCGGTGGCGCCGGGCGTGAGGATCTCGGTCAGCAGGGAGATCTCCGCGGCGGGCCTGGCGGTGGCGATTCGCACGTCATACCCGGCCGCCACGGACCGGCGGGCCAGTGCCGCCCCGACCCGGCCCGCGCCGAGGATGCCGATGCTGCGGATGCTGTTGTCTGCCGTGGAGGTCATGGGGTCCTTCGCCGAATCGATGCTTCGCGGCTGCGAGTTCAATGGCGGGAACAACGTCTTCCGGTGGAAGTATTCCGGCGGTGAGGACCGTCACGGACCCAGGCGTTCCGCGTCCTCGCCCGGCCCCGCAGCAGGGAGGCCGTGTGCCCCGGCCGCACCGCCACTGACGGCCCGGCCCGGGTTCCGCATCTCGAGGCGGCGCTGCAGGGCGCTGCGCCATGACTCGGGGACCCCGGGGGAGGCGAGGATCCGCTCGGCGGCGGGTAGATCGTCCTTGTCCACGGTCATGACGCGGGAGAGCTCAGCCAGGTCCACGGCGCCCGCCATCCGTTCCACGAGGCGCATCCGCTGTCCTGCGGCCAGGGGCGCCGGGGTCAGTACCCGCAGGTACCAGCCTGTGCGCCCCGTGGCCTGCACGCGGCGCGCCAGGTCTGGGATGCCCCAGCGGGAGGACAGCTTCCAGCAGGGGCGCCTTGATTGGCTCACCTGCAGCACGGCATCGCCCACCTGCCACACGTCCGCCAGACAGGTGTCCGCCTCGGTCAACCCCTCCACCGTGAGGTTCTCGAACAGGGCACCCTCCGGCAGGTCGATCCCGTCCGCCCGCCACGCCGCGTAGTGGCCGCGGGCGTAGCACATCACGGCCTTGTCCGGCCCGCCGTGGTGCTCCGTATCGCCCTGTCCGTCCCCGGCCAGCCCGGTGGCCCCCAGCGCGACCGGCCCCTCGACGGGCTCCTTGAAGGCGCCCGTGCGCACCTCGGCGCCTCGCCACCGCACGGTGCGTACCGCGCCCACGCGCACGGCGGCGATCCGTCCGGTGGGGTGGCGGCCAAGGGACGGCGAGAGGGTGGGTCCTCCGGGGCTTGGGGGTCCTGGGGGTCCTGGGGGCGGCATGGTCCTATCCAATCACGCCCCATCACGCCCCGGCCCGGGAGCGTCAGCGGCTCAGGACCTCCTGGAGTCCCGCCAGGTCGTCCGTGTTGATGTGGTCCACCCCGGCGGCCTGCAGTTCGGCCCAGAGGTTCTCCCGCGCCGGGCCGGAGACATCGTTGGTGGCCCAGAATCGCACCCGCTGGCCGTCCGCGTGGGCCTGCTCCACGTAGTCATGCAGGCGTTCGCGTTCCTGCTCGGGCATGGGGCCCACACCCTGCCAGGTGAAGAGGTTGTTCCAGTTCTCGCTGATCAGGGGCATGAACTCCGCGCCGATCCCGGAACCGAGGTCTGTGGAGCGGCCGTCGACGAAGGAGTAGCGGGTCTTGGCCTCCTGCATCTGCTGCATGGGGCGGTTGCCGCTGATGACGGCCTCCACGGCGCGGTCCTTGACCGCTCCGTCGTGCACTCGGGTCACGAACCGGCGGTGCTCCTCGAGCTCGTCCTCGATGGCCGCCCAGGTCTCCGGGCCCTCACTCTTGATGTCGATCAGCAGCTGGAAGTCACCGCGATGGCCGGGGTAGAGCTGCTTGCCGTTGGGCGAGACCAGCGCGGACAGGGGCTCCAGGTAGGCCTCCTCAAGGGTCGGGGCGTCCTCCAGCTCCCAGGAGTCGTGCGCCACGCGGAGCTCTCCGTCCACGAGCCAGACGTCGGCCTCCACCGAGGTGAAGCCGTGCTCGAGGGCATCCAAGAGAGGGCGGTCGTGCTCGTAGTCGTTGTGCGCGTGGGCCTGGGCCAGAGGAGTGCCCAGCTCAGCGGAGGGAGCAGGCCCCTGGGACGGGATGGCCGGAGCCGCCGCGGTGGCGGCGGAGGCCGCCAGGGGGACGGCCACGAGGGCAGCGAGGGCTACGGCACCGAGGGTACTGGTGGTCGTGCGCATGGGGGCCTTCCGGTTCAGGGGCGGGACGCCCCCACGGTGCCGTCCCCGTTTGACCACCGGCCGGCGATCACGTGAACTCCGGGACAACAACGCCCCAGGCGAGGGGGACGGGGCTACGTCTGGAGCACTGCCACCATGATGGCGATGTAGTGGCACACGAAGCCGCCGATGGTGAAGACGTGGAAGACCTCGTGGAAGCCGAACCACTCACGGTGGGGGTTCGGCCGCTTCAGGGCATAGAACACGGCGCCGATGATGTAACAGGCCCCGCCCACACAGACCATCACGGCGGCGGTGGCGTTGACGGCGAAGAAGTCACCCAGGTAGAGCAGTGCGGCCAACCCCAGGAGCACGTACACGGGGGTGTAGAGCCAGCGTGGGGCGGAGGTCCAGAACACCCGGAACGCGACGCCGGCCACGGCTCCGATCCAGACACCCGCCAGGAGGACGGTCGCCTTCTCCGGGGTCAGCATCGACAGGGCCAAAGGCGTGTAGGAGCCGGCGATGACCAGCATGATGTTGGTGTGGTCCAGCCGCTTGAGCACGATCGCCACCCGTGGCGACCACTGCACGAGGTGGTAGGTGGCCGAGACGGCGAAGAGCAGCAGTCCGGTCAGGGCGTAGACCGCACTGGCCCAGGTCAGCGTGGTGGTGGGGGCCAGGACGATCAGCACGATGCCCGCGGCCAGGGCCAGTGGCGCCATCACGGCGTGGCTCCACCCGCGCAGCCGCGGCTTGAAGTCGGGGTGGTCCGGGTCCAGCACGCGGTCCATGCGCCAGCGGCGGCTGGGTGCCGTCGGACCGGCTGGGGCCGTCGGGCCGGCCTGCGCTTGGGGATCGGCGCCGGGGGTGGGGCCGTCGGAGGGGGTGGATGCCATGGGAACAGGATACGGCCGGATCCCCGGTGTTACCCGTGGGTAACCATTCAGCGCGCGGTCAGTTCGCTACCGTAGAGACGACGATGCCATCAATGATCCCGGCCCCACGCCACGGCCACGCCGGGATCCGGACAGGGGACGCACATGCACCTACCGAACGTCCTCTACAGCTTCTATGAGCGCCGGCTGGCGGCCGGCCTGGAGCGGGACAAGCTGCCGCGGCACATCGGCGTGGTGCTGGACGGCAACCGCCGGTGGGCCAAGGCCTCCGGCGCCACCACCGCTGACGGGCACCAGGCCGGGGCGGAGAAGATCCACGAGTTCCTCGGCTGGTGTGATGAGTTCGGCATCCGGGTCGTCACGCTGTACATGCTCTCCACGGACAACATGGGCCGTCCGCCGGAGGAGCTTGCCCAGCTGGTGGGGATCATCGAGACCACCCTCAAGCGCCTGGGGGACGGGCTGTCCAACGGTCATCGCGTGCGGGTCCAGGCCGTGGGGGCCTCCGAGCTGCTGCCGGCAGGCCTGGCCGGGACCCTGGCGGACCTCGAGGCCCGCACTGCGGACGCGGTGGGACTGCACGTGAACGTGGCCGTGGGGTATGGCGGGCGCCGGGAGATCGTGGACGCCGTCAAGGAGCTGCTGATCGAGGCCGACGATCAGGGGCGCGGTGCCGCCGAGGTGGCCCGCGAGCTGACGGACGAGCAGATCTCCGACCGCCTCTACACCCGCGGCCAGCCTGACCCGGACCTGGTCATCCGCACCTCCGGGGAGCAGCGGCTCTCGGGGTTCCTGATGTGGCAGTCCGCCTACTCCGAGTTCTACTTCTGCGAGGCCCTCTGGCCGGACTTCCGCCGCGTGGACTTCGTCCGTGCCCTGCGGGACTTCTCCTCCCGCCAGCGGCGCTTCGGTTCCTGACGCCAGAGTCCCGACGCCGGTCGGTCGCCTACCCCGGAGAGGTGACCGGCCGGCGTCGGGCCCCGGCACTGCGATTCACTGGAAGTTCACCGTGTCACATCCGACATCTTCCGCTGGAATCCGTCCGGGCGGTCCTACGGTAGGAATATCAGTCACCGGCGGGAACGGCCGCGGCCATCTGGTCACGGATCCGCCTCCCGCGGATTGATCGGAAAGGCCAAGCCGTATGCCGTCACTCCAGACAGCAGGATGGTGGGCCGTTCCGGCCCCGGCCGGTCCGTCCCACCCCACCCTCGATCATCGGGGCGTGCGCCCCGGTCTGGAGTCCCTGTGGAGAACCTGACGAGAACCCTGGCCACTGACACCCCCGCAGCGGTCCGGCCCGCAGAGCGGATCAGCGTCGGCGAGAAGTCCTACCTGCTGGACACCTCCGTGCTGTTGTCCGATCCGCGAGCCCTGCTGCGTTTCGCGGAGCACGAGGTCATCCTGCCGATCGTGGTCATCTCCGAGTTGGAGAAGAAGCGGGATGATCCGGACCTGGGCTACTTCGCCCGCAAGGCACTGCGACTGCTGGACGAGCTGCGTCTGGAGCACGGCTCCCTGGACCGGACCATCCCCCTGGGGACCGAGGGCGGCACCCTGCGCGTGGAGCTCAATCACATCTCCGTGGACGTCCTGCCCTACGGCATCCGCAACACGGACAACGACTCCCGGATCCTCGCCGTGGCCAAGAACTTCGCCGACGAGGGCCGGGACGTCACGGTGGTCTCCAAGGACCTGCCGATGCGCGTGAAGGCGTCCGCCATGGGACTGCAGGCGGATGAGTACCGCAACGAGCTGGTCAAGGACTCCGGTTGGTCCGGCACTGCCGAGGTGATGGCCGGCGAGGAGGAGATCAGCGCCCTCTATGACAACGAGTCGGTGGCTCTGGCCGAGACCGGGGGCCTGCCCGTCAACACCGGGTTGGTCATCACCTCTCCGCGTGGCTCGGCGCTCGGCCGCGTGGACAAGCACGGCAACACCCAGGTGGTGCGCGGCGATCGGGATGTCTTCGGACTGCACGGCCGCTCGGCCGAACAGCGGCTGGCCATCGACCTGCTGCTGGACCCCTCGGTGGGCATCGTCTCCCTCGGCGGACGCGCCGGCACCGGCAAGTCGGCCCTGGCCCTGTGCGCCGGCCTGGAGGCCGTGATGGAGCGCCAGGAGCACCGCAAGGTGGTGGTGTTCCGCCCCCTCTACGCCGTGGGCGGCCAGGAGCTGGGGTACCTGCCGGGCTCGGAGAACGAGAAGATGAACCCCTGGGGCCAGGCGGTGTATGACACCCTCGGTGCCCTGGTCTCCACGGAGGTGCTGGACGAGGTGGTGGACCGCGGCATGCTCGAGGTGCTGCCCCTGACCCACATCCGTGGCCGCTCCCTGCATGACTCCTGGGTGATCGTGGACGAGGCCCAGTCATTGGAGAAGAACGTGCTGCTGACGGTGATGAGCCGCATGGGCCAGAACTCCAAGATCATCCTGACCCATGACGTGGCGCAGCGGGACAACCTGAGGGTGGGCCGGCATGACGGGATCGCGGCCGTGGTGGAGACGCTCAAGGGGCACCCGCTGTTCGGCCATGTCACGCTCAACCGCTCGGAGCGCTCGCCGATCGCCGCGCTCGTGACGGAACTGCTGGAGGATGCCAGCATCTGAGGGGGAAGTAGCTGAGAAGAATCCAGGGGCCGCCGCACGTGAGTGCGACGGCCCCTGGGGGTGAATCCGTCCGGACCCCCGCGGAGGGGGGATGAGGGGGACCGGGGGATGATCCACCGCAGCCATGGCCCCTAGAAACGGGATGGAGGCCATGGAGCCTGTTCGCTTCCACTGACGGTTCACGGTGTTGAGTCGGTGCCGCACGGATGGAAGCGATCCCAGCATACTCCGGGACAGCAATGTTGCCTACCATTTGGTGGAAAGTCACACCATTCGACTTTTGTCTCGTCTTGACAGGACCTTTGGCCAGTCAGGTGGCCCGGTCGGAAGACCTACCCCCGGCCGCCGGCAAGCGTCTCGCGGCGCTCGCGCCAGTCCCGTCTGGCGTGCCGCGTGTCGGCGAAGGCCACCAGTACACCCGCCGCCGCACCGGCGAGGTGCCCCTGCCAGGAGATCCGGGGATTCATCGGCAGGAAGCCCCACACGATCCCCCCGTAGAGCAGCACCACCGCCACGGCGGCCAGAATCGCTGCGAAGCGACGGGCGAGGATCCCATAGGCCACCAGGAAAGCGGCGTACCCGTAGACGATCACCGAGGCGCCGATGTGGTTGGTGCCCAGCCCGCCGAGCAGCCAGGTCCCGACTCCGCCCAGCAGCCAGATCCCGGCGGTGATCACCCACCATTGACGGGTCAGCCAGGCGACCATGGTTCCCATCACCAGCAGGGGCAACGTGTTGGAGATCAGGTGACCGAACCCGGAGTGCAGCAGCGGGGCGAAGAGGATGCCGGGCAGGCCCGAGGCATCCAGGGGCTGGATCCCGAACTGATTGAGCCGGCCCCCAGCGAACAGGTCGATGATCTCCAGGACCCACATGAGCAGCACCAGACCGAGCACGGGCAGGGCCCGCTGGACCCAGTCCGGGGAGGAGCGCAACCGGCCGATCATCTGACTGTTGGAGGAGGGACGCCTGACGGGATCGGACATGGCCCCAGTCTACGGACGGCACGGGACGCCTGGGCGGGCCCGGCTGCCACGATGTCCACAGCCTGGCGATCGACACCCTGCTGCCGGCCGAGCCGTCCTAGGCTGGGAGCATGCCGTCCGTCCTGGCCCAAGCGGTCCGCGAGGGGAACTGGTTGCTGCTGGTCGCCGTGATGGCCGGGCTACTGGTCTTCGCGGTGTGCGCCGTGACGTTGACGGTGACGGACCTGCGCGAGCACCGGCTACCCAATCAGTGGACCGGCGGCCTGGCAGCCGGCGGTGCCCTCACGCTCGGGCTGGGATGTCTGGTGGTCGACGCCGGATGGTCCCGGTTCTGGTCCATGCTCGGCGGCGGCGTGGCCTACCTGGCGCTCCTGCTGGTCCTGCACCTGCTCAGCCGCACCGGCATGGGGATGGGGGACGTCAAGCTGGCCGGCGGCCTGGGGCTCTACGCCGGGTGGCTCGGCTGGGACCACCTGTTGGCGGCCGTCCTCCTCGGGTTCATGGCCGGGGGAGTGGTGGCCCTGGCGCTGGTCATCTCTCGCCGCGCCACCGGTTCCACGCACCTTCCCTTCGGGCCGGCCATGCTGGCCGGGACCGCGCTGGTCCTGTTGTTCTGAGCGGTTAGCGTGGGTGGCATGCCCACTCCCGAATTCGTCCTGTCCCTGCGCGAGAAGGTCGGCACCGATCACCTGTGGTTGCCCGGATGCAAGGCCGTCGTCCTGAGGGGCCGCTCCGCAGACGGCGGCGGAGTCGACGGCGGGGTGGGGTCGGGCCGCGAGGTCCTGCTCGTGCGCCGCGTGGACAACGGCCGCTGGACGCTGCCGGCCGGGATCATCGAACCGGGGGAGGAGCCGGCGTCCACCGCCGTGCGGGAGACCCTGGAGGAGACCAACGTGACGTGCGCGCCGAGGCGACTGGCCGGCGTCGGGACCACCCACCCGGTGACGTATCCGAACGGGGACCGGGCGCAGTACCTGGACGTGGTGATGGTGATGGACTACGTGAGCGGGGAGGCCCGCGTCAATGATGACGAGAACACGGACGTGGGCTGGTTCTGCCTCGACGCCCTGCCCGACCTGCCGGAGCTGCACGCCCGTGCCCTGCAGTGGGGACTGGCGGAGACGCCGGAGGCCCGGTTCGTGGCCCCCGCCGAAGCGTAGGGACCCCGAGCCGGGCCTCCGAGACCGGGAATCAGGCGGGGTGCGTCATGGACATGGTGTCCAGGGCCGCGTCCAGCTGCTCCTCGGTGACCTCTCCGCGCTCCACGTAGCCGAGATCGATCACGGCCTCGCGGACGGTCATCTTCTGGGCCACGGAGTGCTTGGCGATCTTCGCGGCGGCCTCGTAGCCGATGACCTTGTTCAGAGGGGTGACGATCGAGGGGGAGGCGCCGGCCAGGAAGGTGCAGCGCTCCACGTTGGCCTCGATGCCGTCGATCATCTTGTCCGCCATGACGCGGGCCGAGTTGGCCAGCAGGCGGATGGACTCCAGCAGATTGGCGGCCATCACCGGGATGCCGACGTTCAGCTCGAAGGCGCCGTTGGTGGAGGACAGGGACACCGTGGTGTCATTGCCGATCACCTGGGCGGCCACCTGGATGACGGCCTCGGAGATCACGGGGTTGACCTTGCCCGGCATGATCGAGGAGCCCGGCTGCAGGTCCGGGATGAAGATCTCGCCCAGGCCGGTGTTCGGGCCGGAGCCCATCCAGCGCAGGTCATTGTTGATCTTCATGAAGGAGTAGGCAATGGTGCGCAGCTGGCCGGAGGCCTCCACCAGCCCGTCACGGTTGGCCTGCGCCTCGAAGTGGTTGCGGGCCTCGGTCAGGGGCAGGCCGGTCTCCTCGGCGAGCAGCTCGATCACGCGGGCGGAGAAGCCGGCCGGGGTGTTGATGCCGGTGCCCACGGCGGTGCCGCCGAGCGGGACCTCGGCCACGCGCGGCAGGGAGGCCTCGATCCGCTCGATCCCGTAGCGGACCTGCGCGGCGTAGCCGCCGAACTCCTGGCCCAGGGTCACCGGGGTGGCGTCCATCAGGTGGGTGCGCCCGGACTTGACCACGGTGGAGAACTCCTCGGCCTTGCGCTCCAGGGAGGCCGCGAGGTGCTCCAGGGCCGGCTTCAGCTCGTTGATCAGACCCGCGGTGACGGCGATGTGCACCGAGGTGGGGAACACGTCATTGGAGGACTGGGACGCGTTGACGTGGTCGTTCGGGTGGACCTCGTCCGCCGATCCGGACGCCTTGAGGGCCTGGGTGGCCAGGTTGGCGAGGACCTCGTTGGTGTTCATGTTGGAGGAGGTGCCGGAGCCGGTCTGGAACACGTCGATCGGGTACTGCGCATCGTGCTTCCCGGAGATGACCTCGTCCGCGGCGGCCACGATCGCGTCCCGTCGCCCGGCATCGATGACCCCGAGCTCGGCGTTGGCCTTCGCGGCGGCCTTCTTGACCTGCGCCAGGGCGTGGATGTGGCCCGGCTCCAGGGTCTTGCCGGAGATCGGGAAGTTCTGAACGGCACGCTGGGTCTGGGCGCGGTACAGAGCGCTGGCAGGCACCTTCACCTCACCCATCGTGTCGTGCTCGATGCGGAACTGCTGTTCAGTCTGCTGGCCGGAGGGCTGCTGCGAAGAATCGGTCATGATTCCCACTTTAGACCGTGGCGTGCTCTGCGAGCTGTCCGTCACGCAGGGTGACCGAGCGATCCGCCACGTCCACGAACTCCAGATCGTGGGTGACCACCACGGTGGCCGTGTCCAGCTCGCGGGTGAGGGTGGAGATCAGTTCCATGACCTCCTCCGAACGGTGCTGGTCCAGGGCGGAGGTCGGCTCGTCTACCAGCAGCACGGAGGGCGATCCCATCAGCGCACGGGCGATGTTCACGCGCTGCCGCTGGCCGCCGGAGAGCTGGTGGGGGCGCCGGTTCGCCGCGGCCTCCATCCCGACGGCGGCCAGGGACTCCATGGCCGCGTCCCGAAGGGCACGGGGCCGGGACCCGCGCAGCACTCCGACGAGCTGGAGCTGTTCGAGGGCGGTGAGCGACGGCATCAGCTGGGGCTGTTGGAACACCAGGCCGATGTGGTTCAGCCGCAGCCGGGCCCGCTCGGCCTGGCTGGCACCGGTGATCTCGGTGCCGCCGATGGTCACGGTGCCGGAGGTCGGTGTGACCAGGGCGCCGGCCACGGCCAGCAGGGAGGACTTCCCGGAGCCGGAGGGTCCCACGAGGGCGAGCATCTGGCCGGCCGGGACCGTCAGGTCCACGGAGTCCAGGGCGTTGAGGGTGCCGTTCTCGCCGTCGGGGTAGGTCAGGGTGACGTTGGACAGGTTCAGCATGGGGGAATCCTTCGGTGGGAGGTCGAGAAGTCGGGACGAGACGTCGGGTCAGGAGGAGCGGGCCGAGGCTCGCGACTCAGCTGCCGCCGAGCGCCACGAGCGGGTCCACGCGGCAGGTGCGCCAGACGGCGGCCACCGAGGCGACCATCCCCAGCACCACGGTGACGGCCACCGGGATGGCCACGGCGGCTGCGTCCACCTGGACGGGCACCACTCCGGCCGCCAGGGAGATCCCGGCCAGGCCCAGGGCGCCACCCACGGCGGCACCGGCCAACAGCACGATCCCGGCCTGGGTGAGGGCATCGGCCACCACCCACCCCGTGGTGGCGCCCAGGGCCTTGAGCACGGCGATGTCCCGGGTGCGCTGGAGTGTGAACACGGCCATGAAGGCGGCGATCACCAGGGCGGAGATGCCGTAGAGGAAGGCCTGCATCATCACGAGCGAGCCGTTCTCGGAGGAGTAGGCGGGCAGCGCGCTCAGGGCGCCGTCCACGTCCGAGGCCACCGTGGTGGTCTCCCTGGCCGCGGCCGGTGCGTGGCCGGCGTCGGGCATGGTGCCGGCGACCAGCACCGTGGAGGTGCCCTCCGGAGCGTGCGTCACGGTGGCCCAGGTCTCCAGGGGCAGGTAGAGCACGGGTGTGTGGGAGTACCACTCGTCCTCGATGGTCCCTCCGATCGGCACGTCCTGGCCGTTGATCGAGACCTCGCTGCCCTCGCCCACGCCCAGCTGCTCGGCGGCGGTCTCGCTGATCAGGGCGCCGTCCTGCAGGGTGCCCTGATCCGGGACCAGGCGGCTACCGGCTTCCAGTCCCATGAGGGTCACCGCGGAGACGGCCGAACCGGAGTCGGCGCGGGCCTGGCCCACGCCCACGGGTTCGGCCCACTGGACCTGGGGGTCCCGCTGCCAGCCGTCGAGCTGTTCGGCCGTGACGGAGGAGGCCGTGAAGTCCGACTCCACGTCCTCGGTGCCCTCCGCGTGGGCGGCGCCGAAGACCACGGTGACCTCGGAGGAATCGCCGGCGGCCTCGTCCCAGGCCGTGACGGCGGAGATGTTCTGGTGCGCCAGGCCGTTGGTCAGCGCGGTCAGGAAGACCAGCAGCAGGGCGATCAACCCGACCACCGCGCCCATCAGGGTGAAGCGGCCGGCGGAGAAGCGGACGTCCCTCAGGGACAGGAACGTGGGAGAGGACACGGTGGGACTCCTTGGTGAAGCGGTTCTCGCTCCGGTGGGATGCTGCGGATTCAGGGGTGTCGGAGAGCCGTCGGCGCTCCGGTGCTGCTGTTCTCCAGCCTTCCGTCCGGACGGTCGGCGCACATCGGCCACCCGGCCACTGATGGATCAACCGTTCGGTTGATTCCACGCGCCACCGGCGTCAGCAGGCCGCGCTACCCTGCACTCATGGGTCCCGCACGCATGTCACCTCCGCCCCGGCCGCCCGCCGGCCGGCAGGAGCGATCTCTGCCCAGCCCCGCCGAGGACACCCATATCCCTGCCCTGCTCGCGGCCATGCGCATCCTGCTGCACGTCACCGTGGCCGGCTTGCTGGTGATCGGGCTGCTGCGGTCCCTGGCCCCCGCCGCGCGAGCGGGCGATCACGGACAGATCTGGCAGATCGGCGGCCTGGCCGCCCTGTTCGCCGCCATCTACCTGGCCGGGACCGTCGTGGAGAAGCGCCGCAGCGATCAGAGCGCCGCCGGACGGATCGTGGTGCGGGGACAATTCCTCTGGTTGGCCGCCGTGACCCTGACCTGGCTGGGCCTGATGGCCGTGCATGTGGACTTCGCCTGGCTGGCCTTCCCGCTGTTCTTCCTGCACCTGCACGTGGTCGGGCCGCGGTCTGTACCGGTGGCCATCACCCTGGTGGTGGCGCTGACAGCGGTGGTGCTCCTGGGATTCTGGTGGCATGAGGGCACCTTGGGGATCGGCGCCGTGGTGGGGCCGGTCATCGGCGCCGTGGTGGCCGTGGCCATGTCCGCCGCGTACTCGTTGTTCTACGCCGAGGCCCGCACCCAACGGCGCATCGCGGCCGAGCTGCAGGCCACGCGTGACGACCTGGCCCGCTCCGAGCGCCATGCCGGCGCCATGCGGGAGCGCGAACGCTGGGCCCAGGACCTGCACGACACCCTGGCCCAGGGTTTGGCGTCGGTGGTGCTGCTCTCCCGGGCCGCGCAGGAACAGCAGCTCGCCGAGCCCCTGGCCGGTCAGCTGAGGCAGATCGAGCGTTCCGCCGTCCAGAACCTGGCCCAGGCCCGGGCCCTCGTGGAGCAGCGCACCCCCGGGGCCGGACTCACGGCAGAGCTGGCCGCCATCTGCCGCAGCACCCAGGACACCGCCCGCTCGGCAGGGGCCGCGCTCACGGTCGAGTTCCACGGTCCGGAGGACAGTCCGGCCCTGGGAGCCGAGTCGTCCACTGCGGTGCTGCGGGTGGCACAGTCCGCGCTCGCCAATGTGCTGCAGCACTCGGGGGCCACCCGCTGTGTGGTCAGCGTGGCCGTCCACCGGGACGAAGTGACCCTGGACGTGTTCGACGACGGCGCCGGTCGCGGCGAGAGCCCCGAGGGTTTCGGCATCGCCACCATGCGGGACCGCGCTGCCCGCGCCGCTGGAACGCTCACCGTGGAGGACGCCGGAGGACAGGGCGCTGACCGCGAGGGCATCGGCTCGCACACCGGTACCGTGGTGGCACTGAGCCTGCCCCGGTGGCCACGGCGGCTCTCACAGGAACAGGATGCGGAGACAGGACCATGAGGGATTCGACCCTGAGCGATTCGACCCTGAGGATCCTGCTGGTGGACGACCACCCGGTGGTCCGGGCCGGACTGCGCGCCGTGCTGGAGTCAGCCGGCCGCCTGGTGGTTGTGGATGAGGCCTCCACCGCCGCCGAGGCGCTCGCGGCCGTGGACCGGCTCCAGAGCACGGACGGGGGACCGGACGTGGTGGTCATGGACATCGAACTGGGCGAGGGGCCCAGTGGGATCGAGGCGACAGAACGTCTGGGACGGAGCCACCAGGGTGTGCCCGTGCTCATCGTCTCTACCTACGGTGCGGTCTCCGACGTTCAGGCCGCGGTCTCCGCCGGGGCACTGGGGTTCCTGTTGAAGGACGCCTCCGCAGCGGAATTGCGGGACGCCGTCTCCCAGGCCGCTGCCGGTAGTCTCGTCCTGCCCGCGCAACTGGCCCGGCGCGTGCTGGGTGGTGGAGCTGGGCAGGAACCGTCTCTCAGCCCCCGGGAGATCGACATCCTGGAGGAGCTTGCCCGGGGACGGACCAACCAGCAGATCGCGGCGGGCCTGTTCATCTCCCAGGCCACCGTGAAGACGCATCTGAACCACATCTTCGGCAAGCTCGGGGTGGGCAACCGCACCGAGGCCGTCACCGTGGCCCGGGCCCGGCATCTGATCCGGGGGTGAGTCTCAGCCGACGTCGTCAGGGTCCAGGTCGCCGATGATCCGGACCGGGTTCGCGGTGCCGTTGTCCAGGGAGTAGGTGACGCCGATGATGGCGGTGCGGCCCTCGTTGACGGCCTTCGCCACGGACATGGAGGACTCCATCAGCCGGGAGCTGATCTGGCGCACGTTCTCCGCCACGGTGCCGTTGACGTCCTTGACCCCGGCACGGCGGGCGGAGATCACGGAGGGGATGATCCGCTCCACGAGTGACCGGATGAAGCCCGGGGGCATCTCCCCGGAGACGTACGATTCCACGGCAGCGGTGACCGCGCCGCAGTTGTCATGGCCCAGGACCACGATCAGCGGGATGTCCAACACGTCCACGGAGTACTCCAGGGAGCCCAGGACGGCGTCGTCGATCACCTGTCCGGCGGTGCGGACCACGAACATGTCACCGAGGCCCACGTCGAAGATGATCTCGGCGGCGAGTCGGGAATCCGAGCATCCGAAGATCACGGCGGTCGGATGCTGCCCTTGGGCCAGGGAGGCGCGGCGTGCCGCATCCTGATTCGGGTGGTTCGAGGTCCCGTTCACGAAGCGGGCGTTGCCGTCCCTGAGCAGCTCCCAGGAGGCGTAGGGGGTCAGGGGGGCGCCGGCCGATGGTGTGGCGGCGGTCAGGTCGGTGCGGTCGGTCATGTTCTCAGCCTTTCTCGGCGTTCTGGATGGCCTGCTGAATGGCCGAGGCCAGGGTGTCCAGATCCTTCAGGTCACCCGAGCCGCTGACCAGCACGGTGGTTCCGCCGATCTCCGTGACCAGGTGCCTGTCGCCGTCGGCGGGCTCGTGGAGGTCCCACTGGGTGCCGTCCACGGACCGGGTCCCCGTGGCCGGCGCATTCTCCATCTGCTGGGACAGCCACGTGGGGTTGGACTGAGCGGTCTGCTTGAACCCCACGAATTCCTCTTCGGCGGTCAGGTAGCCGGCCTCCCAGACCTCCACCTGGTCCGTCCCGGCCCCGTTCCAGCGGGCGTAGTTGGCGGTCCAGTCCTCCGGGGCAACCGGCGCCACGGCAGTGAATCCCGCGGTGGCGGAGGCCTGCTCTGCGGTGGTGGCCACGTCCACGGTGGACTCGCGCTCCTGAACGGCGTTCGGCGGGTTCAGCAGCACCACCACCAGCGCGATGGCGAGGGTGGCCAGCACCGACAGCACCATGGCCCGGGATGACTGGCTGGCCCGCTTGACCTGGCTCTGCGTCAGGCGAGGTTTGGGAGCCGGGGAGCCGGCCGGATCCGTCGCAGGCTGAGGGGAGGTCACCGGACCATTCTGCCATTGGCCGGGACACTAGGATGGATCATGGAGAAGATCCCCCACAGACGGAGAATTTCGGTGACGAATGACCAGCCCGCGAACAATGACGTTCCGACCCAGCCGGCGGGGCCCCACCACGCCGAACGCAACATCCTGAGCCCCAGCCTGGCAGTCTCCGGCACCAAGCCGGACCGCAACCTGGCCATGGAGCTGGTCCGCGTGACCGAGGCGGCCGCGATCGCTGCCGGCCACTGGGTCGGCTACGGGGACAAGAACACCGCAGACGGGGCTGCCGTGGACGCCATGCGCGCGTTCATGGACACCGTGCGGATGAATGGTGTGGTGGTCATCGGCGAGGGTGAGAAGGATGAGGCGCCCATGCTGTTCAACGGCGAGCACGTGGGGGACGGCACCGGACCGGAGGTGGATGTCGCCGTGGATCCCATCGACGGCACCCGACTGACCGCCATGGGCTACCCCAACGCACTCTCGGTGTTCGCCGTGGCCGAGCGTGGTGCCATGTTCGACCCCTCGGCCGTGTACTACATGGACAAGATGGTGGTCGGCCCCGAAGCGGCGGACTTCGTGGATCTGCGCCTGCCGATCAAGCAGAACATCCACCTCGTGTCCAAGGCTCTGAACAAGCCGGTCAGCCAGCTCAACGTCTGTGTCCTCGAGCGCCCACGCCATGACAAGCTCGTCGAGGAGATCCGCGCCGCCGGCGCCCGCGTGAAGTTCATCATGGACGGCGATGTGGCCGGCGGGATCGCCGCAGCCCGCGGGGACACCGATGTGGACATGTTGCTGGGGATCGGCGGCACCCCCGAGGGCATCATCACCGCGTGCGCCATCAAGGCCATCGGCGGCGTCATCCAGGGGCGGCTGGCCCCGGTGGATGACGCCGAACGTCAGAAGGCCATCGACGCCGGCCATGACCTGGACGCGGTCCTGACCACCGATGACCTGGTCATGACCGACAACTGCTACTTCGCCGCCACCGGCATCACGGACGGTGACCTGCTGCGCGGGGTGCGGTACTACAACGACCGCGTGACCACCCAGTCCATGGTGATGCGCTCGAAGTCCGGCACCGTCCGCGTGATCGAGGCCGAGCACCAGGCCCGCAAGTGGGAGCCCTGGATCGGCCCGGAGGCCACCCCGGTCCGCTGATCCGCAATCTCGGAACTGGCGGTCGAATCCGGCCCCTCTACTGGCGGGTAACCGCACATGACGGGCCGGATTCGACCGCCAGTTGTGGGTTCAGGGGAGGGTGACCGCGAACAGCGTGGCGGGGTCACTGTTGTTGATGCTGCCGAGGCCGTGCACGGTCGCGGCGGGGTCGTCTGCGGCCAGGAACACCGACTCTCCGGGGGACAGCTCGGCGGAGTCCGCGCCGGAGGCCACCCGCACCCGCCCGGCCGTGCACACCGCGATCACGGGGCCGCGGGCGGTCAGGGTGCTTCCCTCGGCGGCGGGCAGGTCCAGTCGCTCCACCTGGAACTCCTCGAACGGCGGCCGGAACACCAGGTGTCCCGCCCTGTCCGAGACCGGGATGCAGTAGGGCACGGGTACCGATTCGAAGGCCACGACCTCGCGCAGCTCCGGGATGTCCACGTGCTTGGGCGTCAACCCGCCGCGCAGCACGTTGTCCGAGGACGCCATGACCTCCACGCCCAGGCCGTACAGGTAGGCGTGTACGTTCCCGGCCGGCAGGTGGATGGCCTGGCCCGGTGCAAGGTCCACGCGGTGCAGCAGTACCGACACCAGCACACCCGGGTCCTCGGGGTAGTGCTCGGCGATCCCCACGGCCGTGGCCAGGTTCAGGTCCTCATCCAGCACGCGCGGGGCCTGGGCCAGAGCGGCGACGGCGGCCGCGACCCAGGTGCCCGAGGTCCAGTTCCCTGAGGGGTCCAGCAGGTCACAGAAGACGGACTCGATCGCGGCCGACTCGGCGTCAGAATCGCCGCCGCCGTCGCTGGCGCCCAGGAGCCGCTCGGCGTAGCCGGCCACCACCGCGGCCGAGGTGTCC
The DNA here is from genome assembly GCF_047305825.1 of Citricoccus nitrophenolicus. Classification (GTDB taxonomy): domain Bacteria; phylum Actinomycetota; class Actinomycetes; order Actinomycetales; family Micrococcaceae; genus Citricoccus; species Citricoccus nitrophenolicus. The sequence continues at coordinate 2,780,164 of NZ_CP063070.1, forward strand.
GCAGGAGCAGCCCGGCCGGCGTTGTTCCCGGGACCCTCCGCCAGCGCCGTGTTCTCCGCCAGCACCGCGGCGAGCCGGGCGAACGACGTGCCGGCGTCCGCGGCCGAGCGGAACCCGCACAGGGCCGCGAACGGGGTCAGCGCCACCACCATCTCCGGCTTGTGGTTGTCATCCTTGTAGTTGCGCTGGGGGGCGGACGCCGGGACCCCGGCGGCCTCCTCGGCGGCAAAGCCGGCCCGGGCCTGGTCCAGGGTGGGATGGGCCTGTATGGACAAGGGGCGGCCGGCGGCCAACAGCTTCACGAGATATGGCAGGCGCCCGAAGCCCGACGCCTCGCCCAGGAGGCGTTCCGGATCGGCGGCGAGCAGCTCGTGGAGCGGCACCTCGCCGGCCTGCGGCGTGCCGGCGGGGACGGCGCCGGCCGGGGCCCCGGGATGCGCCCCCATCCACAGTTCCGCCTCCGGGCGGCCGGTGGGGATCCGGCCCTGCAGCTCGGCGAGCAGGGTGGCAGAACCCCACGCATAGTCACGGAGGGGTGCACGCAGGAGATACATGTCCCCAGCCTACCGAGGTCCTCCCGGCAGACCGCACGAGGTGATGGGGTGGACCCCACGCGGCGCGGCCGGCAGCGGCGCCAGTACGTTGGTGGCATGAGATCCTTCGCCGTCATCGGGGCAGGCATCCTGGGGGCCGCCGCGGCCCGGGAGCTCGGCCGCCGCTTCCCGGATGACCACGTCACCGTCTTCGACAAGGCCGAGGACGTGGCCGCCCACCAGTCCGGGCACAACTCCGGAGTGGTGCACGCCGGCCTCTACTACGAGCCCGGGGGACTGAAGGCCCGGCTCTGCCGCCGTGGGGTGGACCTGCTGCGGGACTACGCCCGGGTGCACGGCGTGCCCTATGAGGAATGCGGGAAGCTGGTGGTGGCTCTGCGCCCGGAGGAGGAGGGACGGCTGCGCGCCATCCACGAGCGCGCGGTGGCCAACGGTGTCCCCGGGGCCGAACTGATCGGACCGGAGCGGATCCGGGAGATCGAGCCCGGGGCCACCGGTCGGCTGGCGCTGCATTCCCCCGGCACGGCGATCATCGACTATCCGGCGCTCACCCGGTCGCTCCTCGCAGACGTCCGGGCGGCAGGGGGCGCCGTGCAGCTGGGCGCCGAGGTCACGGGCATCACCAACGGAACCGAGCGGTGTACCGTCACCACGCGGCGTGAGGGAGAGGTTGATGGCGCTTCCTTCGACGCGGTCATCGTCTGCGGTGGGCTGCAGTCGGACCGCCTCGCCCGGATGGCGGGTGGGGATGAGTATCCCCGGATCGTCCCGTTCTTCGGCCAGTACTCGCAGCTGGCCCCGGAATACCGCGGTATCCTCAACGGCCTCGTCTACCCGGTGCCCGATCCGGCCTATCCGTTCCTGGGCGTGCACCTGACCAAGAGGGTGGACGGGGAGATGCTGGTGGGCCCGAACGCCTTCCTGTCCCTGGGCCGGGAGAATTACTCGGGCCGTCGGCCCGGCCTGAGGGACAGCCTCGAGGTGGCCGCCTCCGGCGCGTTCTGGAGGTTCGCCGCCCGCAACGGGCGGGCGGCCGTGCGCGAGTTCTCCGCCGTGGTGTCCCGGCAGCGCTTCCTGGCCCAGGCGGCCGAGTACGTGCCGTCCCTGACCGGCGCCGCGTCCACCCCCATCACCCGCGGCATCAGGGCCCAGGCCATGGACCGCACCGGGCGGCTCGTGGACGACTTCGTCATCGAGGACATCGGGCGGGCCACCCTGGTGCGCAATGCCCCCTCGCCGGGGGCCACCTCATCACTGGCGATCGCCGAACACCTCGTGGACCGGCTGGCGGACCATCACGGTCTGCCCACGGCGGCGAGCAGCTGAACCGGCGGTTCAATCGGCAGCTGAACCGGCCACCGGAGGCTCAGCCGTTGCCCGCCACGCACAGGTGGTTGGTGGAGGCGGCGTCCTCCAACAGGCCGGACTGACCGGTGTCCTCCAGGTGCATGAGGTACTCCTCGGTGATCTCACTGCCGTCCGGCTGGGTGGGCGGGGCCGGCCAGTCGTCCGGGTTGTCACTGTCCTCGGTGGGCCCCGTGGAGGCGGCAGGGGAGGCCGCGGACAGGAGGCCCGCGGTGGCGTTCACGAACAACAGGGGGGCGGGATCGGCCCCGGCGGCCTGCGGCGTGCCGTCCTCGGCGAGCATTCCGTCCACGCGGGAGTGGATCTCGTCGAAGTCCGGGTAGGTGGTGAACCGGCCGTCCTCACCCTCGAAGTCCGGCGGACCGATGCTCAGCCGGCCCATGCCCTGGGACTGGCCCTTGGTGGCCAGGGAGACGAACGTCCCCAGCTGCTGACCGGGCAGGTCGGTCTCCACGATCTGCTCGCCGGCGTCCAGGATGCCCTGGAACCGGGTGACCAGGGTCTGCGGGTTGAACTGGGCCAGCATGGCGGACTGGATGCACTGCTGGCGGCGGATGCGCGAGTAGTCCGTGGAGAAGTGGCGGGAGCGGGCGAATGCCAGGGCCTGCTCGCCGTTGAAGTCATAGGTGCCGGGACCCCACCAGGCGTTGCCCCAGACCCCGTCCGGCCGGGTGCCGCGGTAGTTGGTCCAGCCTCCCGAGGTGACGGTGACGCCGCCCATGGAGTCGATCAGCTGGGAGAATCCGCCCATGTCCACCAAGGCATAGGACTGGATCTCCAGCCCGAGGATGCCCCCGGCGGCGTCCATCATGGCCTCCGCCCCGGGATCCTTCGCCTCGGGGTACAGGTCCTGGTGGTTCTCCATCACGTCCACATAGAGGTGATTGATGATGCACTCGTCGCCGCAGTCGAATCCCCCGGGGTAGGCCTGCCACAGGGGTGAATCCTCCGAGAACTGGGTGTTCTGGAAGTTGCGGGGGATGGAGAACACGATGGTGCTCCCGGTGCTGGCGTTCACGGAGGCCACGTGGATCGAATCCGGGCGCAACCCCACCCGGCCCTCGCCGGCGTCCCCACCCAACAGCAGGAAGTTGTAGCGTCCGGCCACCGGGTCGATCGCCGGCCCGGGCTCGAAGATCTCGTTCAGGGCGTTGCGCCCGGCATTGACCGCATAGGAGCCGTAGCCCAGCGCCCCGGAGGTCACCACGAGCAGGAGCACCGTGGAGAACGCCAGCAGCGGCTTCATCCCGGGCGCCACAAGCCGCAGCCGCAGCAGCCGGAACGTGTCGACCCACAACACCAGCCAGCCAATGGCCAGCGCGGCCAGGACCACGATCCCGACGAGTTGGACCCACGAGGTGGCCAGGGCCTGCACCAGCAGTTCCCGCCGGACCACCAGCAGTACGAGCGCCACCACCAGAAGGGCCCAGACCGTCATGGTGACGCGCAGCGCGGCGCGGCCCAGGCCGCGGTTTCCGGCCACCACCTGAGCGCCGCCGGGGACGAACAGCGTGAGCAGCAACAGGATCCAGCCCCGCTTGGTCCGCTGGGGCGAGCCCAACGTCTCCGGGCGGCGCACGGGGTCCACGCCGCCAGCGGCGCGGGGGTCGAGCAGTGAGGGGCGGCCGGCCATCACGGGCGGTATCCGGGCCGGTTCACCAGGGACTCGCGCAACCGCTCGCCCTTGGTGCTTGCCGTATCCCGCAGCTCCGCCGCGAAGTCAACGAGTTCTGCGCGCAGCCGTGCCGCCTCCGGGTCCGTGCCCGCGGCGAGGATGCGTACGGCCAGCAGCCCGGCGTTGCGGGCTCCGCCGATGGAGACGGTGGCCACCGGCACCCCGGCCGGCATCTGTGCGATCGAGAGCAGCGAGTCCATGCCGTCCAGGGTCTTCAACGGCACCGGGACGCCGATGACGGGCAGGGGAGTGGTGGAGGCGACCATGCCCGGCAGGTGCGCTGCGCCGCCGGCACCGGCGATGATCACCTGGATCCCGCGTCCGTGAGCCCGGGTGCCGAAGTCCACCATCTCGTGCGGCATGCGGTGGGCGGAGACGACGTCGGCCTCATACGGGACGCCGAATTCCTCCAGTGCCGCGGCGGCCGCCTCCATGACGGGCCAGTCGGAGTCGGAGCCCATGATCACGGCGACGCGCGCGCCGGCGCGCTCCGTTGCGGGACGCTCCGGGCCGGCGTCGGGCCCTGCAGGCTGGTGGGGGGATGCGCTGGGGGTCATGACTGCTCCTGCTGGCCCTGGTCCTGGTGGCCCTCGGGGCCCTCACTGATGATCTCGGCGGCGCCCTCGGCGGCCCGGCGGGCCGCGCCGAGGTCCTCCGGGCGGGCCGCCGTGACGTTGACGTGGCCGATCTTGCGGCCAGGGCGGACCGACTTGCCGTAGGCGTGGATCTTGGCCTCGGGATGGGCGGCCATGGCGGCCGGGAAGGCCGAGTAGAGGTCCTGGTTGGCCCCGCCGAGGTAGTTCTTCATCACCGTGAAGGCGCCGAGGGGCTCCGTGGAACCCAGGGGCAGGTCCAGCACCGCGCGCAGGTGCTGCTCGAACTGGCCCGTGACCGCCCCGTCCATGGACCAGTGGCCCGAGTTGTGCGGGCGCATGGCGAGCTCGTTGACCATGAACCCGGGGCCGATGCCCGGGGTCTCGAACAGCTCCACCGCCAGCATCCCGGTCACGCCGAGGCCTTCGGCCAGTGTGACTGCGGCCTCCTGCGCCGCCTGGGCCGTGCCGGCATTCAGCCCCGGGGCGGGGGCCGTCACCACATCGCAGACCCCGTCCGTCTGGATGGACTCGACCACCGGGTAGGGGGCGGTCCGGCCGGAGGGCGTGCGGGCCACCTGGGCGGAGAGCTCCCGGGAGAAGTCCACCATCTCCTCGGCGAGCAGGGCCTCGAAGCCGGTGGGGGAGACCAGTTCGAACCAGTCGACGCAGGACTCGGCATCGCTGGCCGAGCGCACCACCCGCACGCCCTTGCCGTCATAGCCGCCCCTCGGGGTCTTGAGGACCACCGGCCATCCCTGCCGGTCGCCGAACCCGATCAGCTCTGCCACGGTGGACACTGCTGCCCAGGCCGGGTTGGGCAGTCCGAGACGGTCACAGGCTGCGCGCATCAGCAACTTGTCCTGCGCGTACCGCAGGGCCGCCGGGCCCGGCTGCAGATTGACTCCCGCCGCCAGCAGCGCCTCCAGGTGCTCCGCGGGGACGTGCTCGTGGTCGAACGTGACCACGTCCACCCCGGCCACGAAGTCGCGGAGGGTCTGCAGGTCCCGGTAGTCGCCCACCGAGTGCCGGGCCGCCGTGGTGGCCGAGACGTCCGGGCCCTCGGCCAGGACCTCCAGCCGGACCCCGAGGGCCGTGGCCGCAGGGGCCATCATGCGTGCCAATTGGCCGCCGCCGATTACACCGATCACAGGAAAACTCACGGACTAAGGGTAACCAGCGCAGTCGCCCGGTCGCGGCAGAACCGCCCGGGGCCGTCCAGTTGTCAGGAAACGGGCAGAAAACCGGTCTACAGTGTGCGAAGACAATTTCCGATTTCCGTCCTCTGCCCTTCACGATTTTCTCTGCGCGACTGCGCAACAAGGAGTCCAGCAACCTCCATGATCAACAACCTGTGGCAACGGTTCGTGGCTCTGGTCGCCATGCTCTGGCGAGAGGTCGCCAAATTCGGCGTGGTCGGGGCCGCGGCCTTCGTGGTGGATTCTGGGATCTTCATCTGGCTCATGCACGGGCCCATGGAGGGCAGCAACGTCAAGTCCAAGATCGTGGCCAGCACGGTGGCCACCATCTTCTCCTACATCGCCAACCGGTTCTGGACCTTCCGGCACCGCCGGCAGAACAACCTCATGCGCGAGTTCGTGCTCTTCGCCGTGATGAACGTCATCGGCATGGGCATCGCCGCAGCCTGCGTGTTCGTGGCGCAGTACTGGCTGGGCGTCACCTCCACCACCGGGATCTTCATTGCCGGCAGCGTGGTCGGACTGATCCTCGGCACCATCTTCCGCTTCTTCGCCTACCGCTTCTGGGTGTTCACCGAGGAGTTGGACGCGGACCCGAGGTTTAAGGACGATCGCGAGCGCCTCACCGGCGAACTGCCCGTCATCCGCACCGAGGACACCCCGCACCGGCACCGCCGGAAGTCCGGCGCGCCGCCGGCCACGGCCGGCCCCGTGGCGCCGGGCTCCTCCGCACCCTCGGCGCGCACTCCGTCCGAGCCGCGGTAGCCGAGCCGCAGTAGCCGAGCCGCAGCCGGGGGAGCGAGGCGAGAGGCCTCAGGCCGGGGAACCCACCCCTTCGGCCTCCACCTGCCGGGCGGTCGCCACGCTGAACGGCGCGGTGCGCTCCGGCACCAGCACCACGGGCAGTCCTTGGTCCCACACGCCCGCGGCGGCGCTTGCCACCGCGCGGTCCAGCCGGGCGCCCGCGGCGGCCACCACCAGTCCACGCTCCCGGCGGGACAACTGAGCCCGGCCCGCGTCCGCGAGATCCGGGGCCCTGAGGTCCTTCCAGGCCTCGGCGAGACCGGGGAGGCCCTCCGCGCCGCCCGGCAGGGGCAGGTGGCACTGGTCCGCCTGCATCCGCACCTCGGTGAGGAAGTCCACAGCGTGCGCGGGGGCTGCGTCTTCGGCGTCTGAGGCCGCGTCAGGGCCCATGCCCACCACCCACAGGTCGGCGGGGTGCTCGGCCCAGTCGCCGGGCGTGCTGGTCAGTATGAGGTCGGCGTCCTGTGCGGATGCCCTGTCTAAGTCGGCAGAGTCGGCCGGGTCGGTCTGACCGTCACCGCCGTCTTCACCGGGGAAGACCAGCCCGACGCCGGCCCGCGCGAGTCCCAGCAGCACGGCCAGGGACGTCCAGTCCAAGGGCAGGTCCACCAGCACCGTGGCCTCCGGGCCGTGCCCCTCGGAGTCCACCAGGTTGGCGGTCTTGGCCCCCCAGTTGGCCAGCACCCGCCCGGACAGCTCCACCCGGTCACCGCCGCCGGCGTAGTCCACCACGGCGGGCCGCGGTGACGCCGCGAGAGCGGCGAACCAATCCCTGCTGCCGGTGCCCCTGCCGGTGCCGCTACCGGGTAGATTCGTGCCGAGGGTGACCATGGAGCGTCCTTTCGCAGAGACTGCCGCAGGGGTTGCCCGCGGTGACGGGGCTGCAGGGCACGTCTGTTTGGGCGTGTCGGCGCGGCGGCGTGTCGTGAGGCACGGAGCCGTTCCCCTCCTCCTATTCTGCCGTCCCGGCTTGACTTAGCGCGAGTTACACCGGTGTAATTCATTTTGGAACGGTCATGGTGACCACGGCGCTTCCCACCGCCCACCACAGGTTCCCCGCTGCCACCGGAGCTTCCGGCGGTCTGTTGGTCCGGGCGCGCCCGGCGCCGCGGGGGACGTGGTCGGAAGGCGTGTCAGGAGCCCTGCCCGATCCGCAGACACCGGAACCACCGGTGACGGGATGACCAGCGTGAGAACGGGGAGGAATCACATGGAGAACGCCCAGCGCCTCGACGAGGTCCACGAGGTCGATGCACACCGGAACGGTGCGGCGGGACAGCCACTGACGGACGGCTCCCAGCCTGGCCGCAGTGTACCCGCGGACTGGTTCCTGGATCCGGCCGATCCGGACGCGGCTCGCCGGCTGGAGGCCGGAACCTCCCTCGAGGACCAGGCCACTGCCTTCCTCACCAGCCATGACGTGGCGGAGGACTCCGCCGTCACCGGCATCACCGAGGCCACGGTCACGGCCCTCCACCCCGGCACCGGGGACCCCCGCCGTGAGGACGGCGAACGCGCCGAGGAATCGGCTGCCCAGTCCTCCGTGTGGTTGGGACTGCCCGGGCTGGCCGACCCGCTGGACGTGGAGGGCGAGCTGGCCTGGCAGGTCGACGCCCTGTGCGCTCAGACGGACCCCGAGGCCTTCTTCCCGGAGAAGGGTGGTTCCACTCGGGACGCCAAGAAGGTCTGCGCCTCCTGCACCGTGCGTAGCGAATGCCTGGAGTATGCACTCGGCAATGACGAGCGGTTCGGCATCTGGGGCGGCCTGTCCGAGCGTGAGAGGCGCCGGCTCCGGAAGCGGTCGGTCTGATCTCCACGCCGGACGCCCTGCCCGCCCCCGACGCTCCCGGCCGCCTGGCCGAGGGCGTCACAGCCGTCCTCCTCGTGAACGGGCGGCCGGATCTGGCGGAGGACGCGGTCCAGGCCGTGCTCGCGCAGGAACGTCTCCCGGACCGCCTCCTCGCGGTCCTCTCCGCCGAGGAGTCGGGCTCCGAGCGCGGCTCCTCGATTCCCGGTGAGGTCCCCACGGATCTCCTGGACCGCCTGGCAGGCCTCGCCGATGATGTCGGCCTGCCCTTCGAGACCCAGTCCGTGCCGCTGCACCGGATCCAGCTCCCCGCTGGCGGTGGATCAGGCTGGCTGTGGTGGATCCATGACGATTCGCGCCCCGCACCCCAGGCCCTCCAGCGGCTGATGGCGGTGGTGGAGACCTCACCCTCCGTGACCATCGCGGGGTGCAAACAGGTTGAATGGGGGCGCCCCCGGCATCTGCTGGACGTGGGGCTGACCGTCTCCGGCGCCGCTGAACCCCTCAGCCTCGTGGAGCCCGGCGAGCTGGACCAGGGTCAGTACGATGCCCGCACAGACGCCTTCGCCGTCTCTGCACCCGGGATGCTGATCCGGGCCGACGTCTGGACCCGGTTGGAAGGGGTGGATCCCGCCGGACCCCGGCCGGCCGGCGTCGTTGATCTGTGCTGGCGCAATCGACTGGCCGGACACCGCGTGGTGGTGGTGCCCGGTGCCCTGATCGAACACGACGGGCGGGGCGAGGGCCTCCAGTCCGGGACTGCGGCCGGGCGCGAGGCCTCCCTGTGGCTGCGGTTGAAACACGCCAGCCCCTGGGCCGTGCCGTTGCTCTGGATCTGGGGCCTGGTCACCGGGATCGGAGGCTTCGCTGCCTCCCTGCTGGCCAAGGAGCCCGGCCGGGGTGGTGCCCACCTGGCGGGTACCCTGCGGACCCTGGTGCGGGTGGGACCCCTGGCCGGAGCCCGCCGCCGGGCACGCCGGACGCAGGCGGCCCCCCGCTCGATCATCACCCCGCTCAGGGCCTCCCGGGCCGAGGTGCGACACTACCGGCGCAGCGTGGTGGATCTGGAGACCCCGGACGAGGTCATCGGCGACGGCACCGGATCCACCCTGGCCCCCAGTGAGGCCACCGGCGGGCATGACGACTTCGCGGCGCTGGCCACCCCGGAGCGCAATTGGGTGGGCACCGGTCTGATGATCGCGCTGCTCCTGCTGGGCGGGCTGTCCCTGCTGGGCCTGCGCGAGCTGCTCGCCGCGCCCGCCCTCGCCGGCGGCTCGCTGCTGCCGGTGTCCGGTTCCCTGGCCGATCTCTGGCAGCACGCGACCGGCAGCTGGGCCCCCGCCGGGGCCGGTGCCCCGGTCCAGCCCGGGCCCTTCGGCCTGGCCCTGACCGTGCTGGGCGTCACCGGTCATGGATCCCTGGTGCTGGTCTGGCTGACCATCCTGGCGATGCCGCTGGCCGCCACCGGTGCCTGGATGGCCGCGGGCGCGGTGGCCCGCAGCCGCGGCATCCGCCTGCTCGCCGGCCTGCTGTGGGGGTTGTCCCCGGCCCTGCTGACCGCAGCCGGCACCGGCCGACCCGGTGCGTTGCTGGTGCACCTCGCCCTGCCGTGGCTTGCGTTGGCCGTGATCCGTGCCACCGGTTCCGCGGCGCTGCGGCGCCCCGACCCGGAGGGCACCAGCGAGGACCTGTTCGGTGCCCGGGTGCGTCCCGGTCACCGTGGTGTGGTCTCCTGGACGGCCTCCGGCTGGACCGCCCTGCTGCTGGCCGGCCTCGGTGCGGCCGCTCCGGCGCTGCTGCCCTTCCTGGTGGTGGCCGTCCTGGTCCTGGCGGGTCTCGTCCGCCGGCGCGGGCGGGCCCTCTGGTGGACACCCCTGCCCGCCCTGGCCCTCTTCCTGCCCGCCGTACTGGCGCACTGGACGGACCCGCGGGCCGTGCTCGGGGACCCCGGCGTCCCGCAGGCCTACGATCCGGCCCCGCTCTGGCAGCAGCTCCTCGGCTTCCCGGAGGCCTTCGCCTCAGATTCCGGTCTGCTGGCCCTGCCCTGGCTGGACTCCGCCGTGCCGGGCGGCGCCGGCTTCCCCTGGGCCCTGGTGGCCGCCCTCGTGATCGGGGTCCCTGTGCTGCTGGCCGCCCTCGTCGGGGCGTTCATGACCGGACGGATCGGCATGATGGCACGGGTCGGTCTCGGCCTCTCCCTGCTCGGGGTGGCCGGTGCGGCCCTGGCGCCGCAGATCGCCACCTCGCTGGAGGCCGGTGGCGCCCTGGTGACGGTGTTCACCGGCCCCTTCACCTCCACGGTGCTGCTCGGCATGCTGCTGGCCGCCGTGGCCGGGTTGAACGGCCTGCTGGGCCTGCGCCGCGCCCCGGGGACCACCCGGCAACGGATCGGCCCGCTGCGCCGCACCGGCGTGGTGGTCCTGACGGGCCTGGCCATCTGTTCCCTGGCCCTCACCGCCACGGTGTGGAGCATCCCGCGACTACTGCCCGGCTCCGCCCTGGACCCGGCTGTGGGCACGGCCCTCCAGTCCAGGACGGCAGACGGCGAGGCAGAACCCGTGCTGTCCACCCTGGGCACCGGCTCGGTGCTTCAGTCCAGTCCCACGCGGCTGCTGCCGGCCACCGCCGCGGACCAGGGGTCCAGCGCCCTGGCTACCCGGACGGTCGTTCTGGAACGCGCGGCGGATGAGCTGCAGGTCAGCCTGGCCACCGGCTCCGGCCCCGCCTTGGACCGGCTCAGCGCGGGGTGGACCGCGCGGTCCCTCGCCGGCCCCCTGATGGGCCCGACGGCGGCCGCCCCGGACCGCGCGGACGAACAGTTGCGCAGCCTGGCGGCCCAACTGACCTCCGGTGCCAACGCGGACCCTCGGCCCGCCCTCGAGTCCTTCGGCGCCGGGTTCGTGGTGTTGCGTGATCCGGATGGCGGCGAGCTGGGGACGGCTGCCTCCATCGACGCCGTGCCGGGCCTGGCTCCCGTGGGCCTGACCGACTCGGGCTGGCTGTGGCGCGTGGTCCCCGAGGACGACGGCGGGATCCCGGTGGTGGGCCCTCACGACCTCGAGGACCGGATGGGCTTCGCGGCCTCCCGGGTGCGGATCGTTGACGGAAGCGGCCAGACCACCCATCTGGTGGCCCGGGCCGGCGCCACCGTGGACACGGAGGTGCCAGCTGCCGGTAACACCGGAGACGCTGGGGACGCTGGGGACTCTGAAAGCACTGAAGGGGCGGAGCAGGGCCGGAGACTGGTCCTGGCCGAGCGGGTGGATGCCGGTTGGAGGGCCACCCTGGACGGGGAGCCCCTGCAGGCCGTGTCCGTGGAGGGCTCCGCCTGGAACCAGTCCTTCGAGCTGCCGGGCCATGGCGGCGAGCTGCGGGTCTGGCATTCCTCCCCGGCCGCGTCCTGGGCCTGGTGGCTGCCCGGCATCCTGTTGGTGCTGGCCGTGCTGCTGGCGATTCCCTCTCCCACGAGCAGGAAGGTGGAACGATGAGCCAGGATCAGGACCCGGAGCTGTCCCCGGATCAGGAACCGGAGTTGTCCCCGGATCGGGACCCACAGCCAACAGGCCGCGGCCAGCGCAGGAGCCAGCGGGCTGCGGAGGCCCGGGACCAGAGGCGTCAGGCCGCGCTGGAGGCCCACCAACGGGGCGTGGTGCGCAAGGCTCCCGTGGCCGCGGGACTGGCCGGGGCCGGCGTCGTGGTCCTGGTGGCCGCCGCCGTGACCGCCGGGAGTCTCATCCCGTCCTCCACCCCTGACGTGGACGGCGCCGCTGTACCCGCCGCCCTGAACGCCGTCCCGGCGCAGTCCCTGTGTGCGGGACCGCCGCGGCTGCCCGCCGGGGCCGAGGAGGGCACGGACACCCAGTTCAGCCCCGTCTCCACCTCGGCCGACTCAGGTCTCACCTCGGTGCTGCTGTCCGACCTGGCCGGCCGGTTCCCGGGCAGCAGCCTGGTCAACCTGCCAGCCGGCGATGCGGGGGCCGGCGAACCGGAGGAGCTGACCGCGCCGCAGCCCGAGGAGGTCCAGCAGGGCACCCCGGCCACGTCCGGCGAGGACGGCGTCCCCGTACGCGAGGCCACCGTGGAAGACCTCTCCTCCCCGGGTGGCGATGCCGGGGATCCTACGGCGGTGACGGTCGAACCCATCGGCGGACAGGCCGCCCCCGCGGACGCAGTGTCCCTGTACTCCGCCTCGGACGGCGATCTGGCAGGAACGGATGCCAGCTCCTGCGGCGCCCCGGCACACGAGCACTGGCTGGCCGGGGCCACCACCACGGTGGGGTCCACCGCCGTGCTGGTGCTCTCGAACCCCTCGGCATCGGCCAGCACCGTGGATCTCTCGCTGTTCGGGGGGTCGGGACCGGTGGAGGCCCCGGGGACCACGGGGATCGTGTTGGCACCGGGGGAGTCCCGCTCGATGGTGCTGGGAGGCCTGGCCCCGGACGAGGAACACCTGGCGGTCCACGTCACGGCGCAGGGTGGGGCCGTGGGCGCCACGGTCCAGCAGCATCGCCTGTTCGGCGTCACCCCCGGCGGCGTGGAGATCATCCAACCCACCGCTGCACCGTCCCAGACTGCCGTGCTGCCGGGGCTCGTGGTCCCGTCCGCCAGCAACGCCGAGGCGGTCACCGGACAGGACGGCTACGAGCAGGCCGGCCCCGCCGTGTTGCTGGCCGCCCCGACCGCCGACGCCACCGCCGAGATCACGGTGAGCGGCCCTGAGGGTCCCGTGGAGCTTCCCGAGGGCGGCGTGGTGGACGTGGAGGCCGGTTCCACCGTCCGCTTCCCGTTGGACGGCCTGGACCATGACATCTACACGGTCACCGTGACCGCGGACGCGCCCCTCGTGGCCGGAGCACGGGGCCTCTCCGGTCAGGCGGACGGACCGGTAGACCTCTCCAGCGTCTCCGCCGTGGGTCCGCTCGGTCTGGAGCGGCTGGTGGCCCGTCCCTCCGGCGCCGACGCGAACCTCGCGCTCTACTCGGACGCCGGCGGGGCCGTGGAGATCACGCCCGTCCTCAGTGACGGCAGCCTGGGCGAATCGCTGGTCCGGGAACTCGGCCCGAAGTCCACCCGGGCCGTGGCCTTCGACGACCTCGCGGACGGCGATGCCCCCGAGGTCTCGGCGGTACTGCTGGAGACCGCCGAGGGCCAGGTGCACGCCGGGGTGGACGTCCGGGGCGAGCAGGGGATCTCCGCGTACCCCGTGGTGCCGCAGCAGCAACAGGTCTCCGGCGTCCCGGTGCGTGTGGGGTACTGACCGGCGCACAGGCCGGGCGCTGCGCGAGGGCTTCGTGGGACCGGGGCTACCAGTGGTAGTCCGGGTCCACCGCCTCCGGGGTCAGCCCGGTGAGCTCGGCCCACTGTTCCACCACGGCCCCGTACACGAGGTCCGGAAGCATCGCGGGGACCGGGCAGCGCGCCTCGATCGGGCGCCGGTGGATGGTGATGACGGCCGTGCCGTGTGCGTCTCGTCGGGTGGACCCGGTGGGATCGTCCACGAGGCCTGCACCCCAGACGCGCACCAGTTCCAGCCGGTGCTCCAAGTCCTCGGGGACCATCGTCATCCGGAACCGGGCCTGCTCCACGGCGGGTCCGCACACCTCGGCCAGCCGGGTGACCGCGGCGGTCAGGTAGCCGGAGAAGGCCTCGTCACGGGTGTGCGCCCCGGGCAGTCCCGCTGGAAGCAGCGGCCCCCGCAGGCCTCGGCCGCGGCGGTCCCGGCGCGGGGACCGTGCTGAGGGCCGTTGCGGACTCCGCGGTCCCCCAGGAGCGGCTGCGCCCTGCCCCTCGCCCCGCGTCACGCCCTGCTGCACCGTCAGGGGATCGAAGGAACTCATGACTGGAATGCTAGTCCTCGCCGGTGCCGGTGGGTACCGGACACGCATCCCCCGGAGGGTTGGTGCGCGCCGGTGGGCGGGGTTGCGCGGTAGGGTGGTCTGCCGTGGGATCGATGCGACAGTGCTCCAAGACCAGCTGCCAGACTGCGGCAGTGGCAACGCTGACGTACAACTATGCCGACTCCACGGTGGTGCTCGGCCCCATGTCCCGGCGGGCCGAACCACACACCTACGACCTGTGCGGCAAGCACGCCCGCAGCATGACCGCCCCCAAGGGCTGGGAGATGCTGCGCATCGCGCCGCCGGAGGGTTCCGGGCCGGCCGCGCGTCCTGAACCCGATGACTTGCTGGCACTGGCCCACGCCGTACGCGAGCCGTCCCCGCGCGCCACGGCCGACCGGCCGTCGTCGGACACGGGGCCCCAGGCCACCCGTCCCGCCAGTGGGCGCCGCGGGACCGCGCCCGACGCCGGCCCCCGGCCGGAGGCAGAGGGCACCGGCGGGGCTGCGGGGTCCATCAACGGCGAGTCCCCGGCCAGGCCCGGCCGGCCCACTCTGCGCGTACTGCGGGACGCCGGGGACCGCTGAGGATTTCGCCGCCTGACGAATGCCCCGCAGGGTGCCCGGCGCCTGATCTAGGCTGGGGAGCATGACCGAGAATCCTGCCGCCACCTCCGCGAGCCCAGCCATTGATCCGGCGTACGCCAACCGCGTCACCGTCCCCGGCGCCACCTTCGACTTCGCCGTGCGAGACCTCTCCCTGGCGGAGTCCGGACGCCACCAGATCCGCCTGGCCGAGCATGAGATGCCCGGGCTGATGGCGTTGCGCGAGGAATTCGGGGAGGCTCAGCCGCTGGCCGGGGCCAGGATCGCCGGTTCGCTGCACATGACCGTGCAGACCGCCGTGCTGATCGAGACCCTGGTGGCCCTCGGCGCGGAGGTCCGCTGGGCGTCCTGCAACATCTTCTCCACCCAGGACGAGGCCGCCGCCGCGATCGTGGTGGGCTCCGGCACCCCGCAGGAGCCGGCCGGCGTCCCCGTCTTCGCCTGGAAGAACGAGACCCTCAGCGACTACTGGTGGACCGCCTCCCAGATCCTGAACTGGCCCGGCGCAGACCAGGATCCCAACCTCGGGCCGAACATGATCCTGGACGACGGTGGTGACGCCACCATGCTGGTGCACAAGGGCGTGGAGTTCGAGGCCGCCGGCGCCGTGCCGAGTCCCACTGCGGAGGACCCCGAGGAGTACCAGGTGGTCCTGGAGACCCTGCGCGCCTCGCTCGCCTCGGACAGGCAGCGCTGGACGCGCATCGCCCATCAGCTGCGCGGCGTCACCGAGGAGACCACCACCGGCGTGCTGCGCCTCTATCAGCTCGCCGAGACCGGGCAGCTGATGTTCCCGGCCATCAACGTCAACGACTCCGTCACCAAGTCGAAGTTCGACAACAAGTACGGCATCCGCCACTCCCTGCCGGACGGCATCATGCGCGGTACGGATGTGCTGATCGGGGGCAAGACCGCCGTGGTCTGCGGCTACGGGGACGTGGGCAAGGGCGCCGCCGAGTCCTTCCGCGGCCAGGGGGCCCGCGTGGTGGTCACCGAGGTGGACCCCATCAACGCGTTGCAGGCCGCCATGGACGGATTCCAGGTGGTCCGCCTGGACGAGGTGATCGATTCCGGCGACATCTTCATCACCACCACAGGCGGCAAGGACATCATCATGGCCGATGACATGGTCAAGATGAAGGACAAGGCCATCGTCGGCAATGTGGGCCACTTCGACAACGAGCTGGACATGGCCGGCCTGGCGCGGATCCCTGGTGTGGTCAAGACCGAGATCAAGCCGCAGGTGCACGAGTGGACCTTCGACTCCGGGCGGGAGAACGAGCGCTCGATCATCGTGCTCTCCGAGGGCCGGCTGTTGAACCTGGGCAACGCGACCGGGCACCCGTCCTTCGTGATGAGCGCCTCCTTCACCAACCAGGTGATGGCCCAGATGGAACTCTTCGCCCGGCACGGGTCCATCACGGGGGAGGAGTACGGCAAGCAGGTCTACGTGCTGCCCAAGGTGCTGGACGAGAAGGTGGCTCGGCTTCACCTGACCGCCCTGAACGCCCACCTGACGGAACTGTCCAAGGAACAGGCCGAGTACCTCGGCGTGGACGTGGCCGGCCCGTACAAGCCGGACCACTACCGCTACTGATTCCCGCCCCCTGTGCCTTTCACCCTCGGATGGACAATTCCCCCTGGAATCCCGGGCGGAAATGTCCATTCGACGGTGAAAGTTGCGAGCACAGAGGCTCTCAACTGAAGGGCAGGGCGTGCAGGCGTTCGGCGGAGGCCTCGGACCGCTCCCGCCGGCGCGTGAGCATCCGGTAGTCCCGGTTGCGCCGCTCGGCCACCACACCCAGGAGGAAGTCCTCGAGGGTGACCCCGGCCGGGGGTCCCGGCGTCACGAACGGGGCCACCTGCGCCGCCAACCGGCCGGCGGTCTGTGCTCGGACCGTCGGCGGCACGGAGCGGGCGTGGCGCAGGTACTGGGTCACGGAGGCCACGAGCGCATCCGGCAGGCGGCCGACGTCCGCCACCTCCGCCCAGGTGCGCATGGGCTCCGGGACGGCGGGCAGTGGCGGCGGAACCCGCTGCTGGCGTTCGACGACCACCTGGGTGCCGGCGACCATGTCCGCCAGGCGCTTGCCGCGCTCGTTCAGCATGGAGGCGATCAGCGCCACGGACCCGAAGGTCATCCAGATCTCGAAGATCCCCAGCAACACGCGGACGAGACTGTGACGCAGACGGATGGCTCCGCCGTCGTCCCGAACCACCCGCAGACCGAAGACCAGCTTGCCCAGCGAGCGGCCGCGGCTCAGGGTCTCCACGGCCAGCGGGCCGCCCACCAGCATCCCGACCACCAGGGTCAGGATCGTGGCCTGCATGGCGGCCGGGTCCAACTGCTCGAGGATGGTCTGACCGAGCACCCAGAGGACCCCGAGGAAGACCAGCACCAGAGCGATGCCGTCGATCAGGGCACCGGCGACCCGGATCACGAAGGACGCAGGCCGCAACTGCAGCACCACTGCCTCGCCGGTCACCACCGTTGTGCTCATGATCGCCAAGCCTACCGGTAGCCTGAAACGCGTGGACCTGGACGCCTACACCTCCGTGCACCGCCCCACCTGGGACCGGCTGGACTCCCTGGCGCGCACCCGCCGGCTGGACGCAGCCCAGGCGGACGAGCTGTTGGAGCTCTACGGGCGGACCTCCACCCATCTGTCCATGGTCCAGGCCCACGATCCGGACGGACCCCAGGCCGCCGGACTGTCCATGGTCCTGGCCCGGGCGCGGAACCGGATCACGGGGGCTCCCTCCAGCGCCTCCGCCGGCTTCTCCCGCTTCTTCCTGGAGCAGCTCCCCGCCGCGTTCTACCGGATCCGCTGGCTCACCGTGATCCTCGGGGCGGCGTTCTGCCTGGTGGGCGTCTGGTTCGGCTTCTGGGTCAACGGCGAGCCGGAGGTCTTGGCCTCGCTCGGCACCGACGAGGAGATGCGCGAGTACGCACAGGAGCAGTTCACCGGGTACTACTCGGAGAACCCGGCCGCGTCCTTCGCCGGCCAGGTGTGGACCAACAACGCGTGGATCGCGGCCCAGGAGGTGGCGTTCGGGATCACCGGGTACTTCGTGCCCTACGTGCTGTTCGCCAATGCCCAGGGCGTGGGGATCTCCGGCGGGGTCATGGCCGCCCACGGAGAGCTGGACACCTTCTTCCTCTACATCCTCCCGCACGGCTTCATGGAGCTGACCGCCATCTTCATCGCCGGTGCCGCGGGGCTGCGGATCTTCTGGGCCTGGGTGGCCCCCGGCCAGCGCACCCGCCTGGACTCGCTCGCCGCGGAGGGCCGCTCGCTCTTCACGGTGGCCTTCGGCCTGGTGATCGTGCTCGCCGTGTCCGGGGTGGTGGAGGGCTTCGTGACGCCCTCGAACCTGCCGCACTGGCTGCGGCTAGGCCTCGGCCTGCTGGTGCTGGCCGGCTACTGGACCTACACGCTGGTGTTGGGCCGCCGCGCGGTGGCGCGGGGCGTCACCGGTGACCTCGAGGCGCACGACGCCGGCGCCCGCCAGTTAACCGCCTGACCTCGCCTCGGGTGCCCCGGGCGTGGCCGCAGGGACCTGAGCCAGGCACGGCACTAGTCTCAGAGACAGACACGGCGGACCACGCGCGAGCAGAAGGCAGGACGATGGCTGGCAAGGACGAGTACCCACACGACGGAGCGGACGAGCACCTGGACGGTACCAGGGCCTCCGCTCGCCACGCCGAGGCCAGTGAGTTCGAGAGCGGGCTGGACTACGGCGCGTTCATCGACGACGAGGGCGATGCGGTGCAGGAGGGGACGGCCGGAGACGGTGCCCCGGCGGACGTCTATGCGGAGGACAACACCGCGGACGAGTCCGTGACCTCCGAGGCCCTGGACGGCAGCCGCACCGAGTCCCACGATCACGCCGGGCACCGCGCAGACCCTGGCACCGCCGCCACGGAGGCCATCGAGCGCCCGGGGGATGCCGACCACACCTCTCCCGGTGAGGACGGCAACCAGGCCACGCAGTCGATCGACCGCAGTGAGCTGGACGCCTGGGCGGTCGGCGACGCTGCAGCCTCCGGCGACCGATCGGCGGCCGAGAGTCGCCCGGCCGCCCGCGCGCGGGGTGAAGCGCGGGGTGACGTACGGGGTGAGCGGCCCGGCGCTGCCTCCGAGCCGGTGACGGCGACCGCCAGCCCGGGGCCGGACCCCGCCGTTAGCGCCGAGAGCGGTCCGGACACCCTGTGGGACTCCGCTCCCGCCTCGGGGGTCGGTGGGGTCGGCGCTGCCGGCACGGCCGGTGCAGGCATCGGAGCCGGGACCGCCGTGGCCGCGGGCGCCCGCCAGGACGATGGCCGGGGCTACGCGGGCGGTGCGACGACCGCGGAGTCCGAGGACCGGCGCAGGGACCTCCGCGACGCGGAGGCGCGGGCCGCCGCCCGTGACGAGGCGCTGGAGGGCCCCCGCTCAGGGCACAGGGTACTGCAGGTGCTGCTGGCCCTGTTCTTCCCCATTGTGGTGTTGATCGCGGCCGTGCGGGCCGTGGCCTCGCCCGTCTTCCTGTGGATCGAGTACCACCGGCCGGGGTTCCCGGGTGACGGGCAGGGCTTCACCACCGAGGACCGATTGACCTACGGCTCGGCTGGCCTGGACTACCTGTTCAACGCGGCCCCGGCCCGGTACCTGTCCGAGCTGCAGTACCAGGGCGGCCAGCTGTTCGCGGAGTCCGAGGTCTCGCACATGACGGACGTCAAGATCGTCATGCTCATCACGATGGCGGTGGGAGTGCTCCTGGCCCTGCTGTGCGTGGTGTTCATGGTGGCCCTGGCCCGTACAGCCAAGGGCGGCATCCGCCGAGCCCTGTTCGCCGGGTCCCTGTGGATGCTCGTGGTCCTGATCGCCGCGGCGGTGCTCGCGGTGCTCGGCTGGGAGGCGTTCTTCGCCGGCTTCCACAGCCTGTTCTTCGCGGACGGGACCTGGACGTTCCAGGCTTCGGACGCCCTGATACGTCTCTACCCCAACCAGTTCTGGATGGACGCCGGGATCGGGATCGCGGGGCTCGTGCTGCTGACGCTGCTCATCACCCTGATCTGTACCTGGCCCACCCGCCGGCGCCGCCACGAGTCACGGCTGGCCCAGACAGACCTGATCCGCCGCCGCAACGACTGGTACGACGCCCAGGGGGCCTGAGCCCCAGCGCCGCCGAGGTTACGAGCACGCCAACTGTTGAGACACGCCGGCCAAGCCACCGGCAAGCGTGCTCGTAACCTGGGACGGCGGGCGTGCTCGTCACCTGAACTCGTGAGGGCTACTTGCGGTACAGCTCCTCGATCGCCCCGGCGAAGTCCTGGATGACCGCCTTGCGCTGCAGCTTCTGCGAGGGCGTCACGTGACCGGACTCCTCGGTGAGCTCGGTGTCCAGGATGGTGAACTTGCGGATGGACTCGGCCTGGGAGACCGACTCGTTGGCCAGGTCCACGGCCCGCTGCACCTCGGCGAGCACCCGTGGGTCAGTGCTCGCCATCGCCAGGGACATCTCACCGATGCCGGCGGCCGAGGACCACTGGGCCAGGCCCTCCGGGTCCAGGGTGACCAGTGCGCCCACGAAGGGCTTGGCATCACCGACCACCACCACCTGGGCGACCACGCCCGCAGACCGGACCGTTTCCTCCAGCGGGCTCGGGTAGACGTTCTTGCCGCCGGCGGTGACGATGATCTCCTTCTTCCGCCCGGTGACGTGGAGGAAGCCGTCCTCGTCCAGCCGGCCGATGTCCCCGGTGCGGAAATATCCCTCGGGGTCGAACGCCGCCGCGCTCGCCTCCGGCTGCCCGTGATAACCGTCGAAGACGATGGTGCCGCGGATCAGGATCTCCTGGTCCTCGGCGATCCGCACGGTGGTGCCCGGCACGGGCACTCCCACGGATCCCACCCTGGTCATCCCGGGGATGTTCAGGGTGGCCGGGGCCGTGGTCTCGGTCAGGCCGTAGCCCTCCTGCATCCCCAGCCCGGCACCGCGGAAGAAGTGGGCCAGTTCCGGGTTCAGGGCGCTCGCGCCGGAGACGGTGTACTTGGCGGCTCCGCCGAGGATGGTGCGGATCTTCGGGTACACCAGCCGGTCGAACAGCGCGTGCCGGGCCTTCAGCAGTGCGCCGGGGCCGGTCCCCTCGCCACGGGCGGCGGCGTCCAGGGCCTCGGAGTACTGGATGGCGGTGGCCCGGGCCGCGGCGAAGACCTTCTCGGTGCCGCCGGAGCGCGCGGCGGCGGCAGCGCCGGCGTCGAGCTTCTCGAAGACCCGCGGGACGGCGAGCAGCCAGGTGGGGTGGAAGGAGGCCAGGTCCGTGGTAAGGGTCTTCAGATCCGAGGCATGGGCGATCTGGATGCCGCCGACCAGGCAGATGTACTGCACCGCGTGGGCCAGCACGTGGGCCAACGGCAGGAACATCAGGGTGCGCTGCTCGCCGCCGCCCACGATGTCCTTCGCGAACGGCAGGATGTTGACCGCACCCACGGCGAAGTTCGCGTGCGTGATGCGGGCGCCCTTGGGCTTGCCCGTGGTGCCGGAGGTGTACACCAGGGAGGCGACGTCGGCCATGGAGTTCGCGGTCCGGGCATCCTCCAGCGCCTCGTCCGTGACGTCCCGGCCGGCTCGCTCCAGCTCGGCGAGGCCGGTGGCGTCCAGCGGGGCCACGGAGACCTCGAAACCGCCCTGACCGGCGGCACGGTTCACGGCGGTGCGGTGGTCCTCGGCGGCCGCGAACACGAGCCGGGCTCCGGAGTCGGCGAGGATGTGCTCCACCTGGGTGGGGGAGGAGGTCTCATAGACCGGGACCGAGACGGCACCGGCGAACCAGATGGCCTGATCGATCACGGCCCACTCGTAGGAGGTCGGGGCCATGATGCCCACCATGGACTTCGGCTCCACGCCGAGTGCGATCAGCCCCTTGGCCGCGGTGCGCACCTGCGCCAGGAAGGACGCGTAGGACACGTCCAGCCAGCCGCCGGATCCGTTGCGGACCGCGTAGGCGGGGGCCTGGGGGTGTTCGGCGGCCACGGCGAGGAACCGGTCCGTCACGTTGGTCTCGGCGGGGAGGTCGGCGACCTGGTCCGTGTGGGCTTCTTGCATCATGGGCTCAGCCTATCCGGTGGCGTCTGCCTCAGATCCAGCTGCTCATCCACATCCGGGCCCGCCACTGCTCGTAGGGGATCATCTCCCCGGTCCACACGGGCATGAAGAACGCGCTCATGGCCACGGCCACCGCCACGAAGGCGAGGACCAGCACGGTGTTGCGGCGCCGGTTGGCGGGCCCGCCGAAGCGCATCAGCGCGCCCAGGCACAGCGTCAGTCCCAGGATGAGGAAGGGGGCGTAGGCGATCGTGTAGAAGAAGAACATGGTCCGCTCCGGCCAGAGGAACCACACCAGCTGGCCGGCGGCGTAGACGCCCAGGATCGCTCCGGCGCGCCAATCCCGCCGGCCCAGCCAGATCAGCACGAGGGCCAGGATGGCCAGGGTCCCGGCCCACCAGATGATCGGGTTCGCCAGGTCAGTGACGGCCGCCGAGCAGGTGTCCACGGGGCAGCCGCCCGCGCCGTCCTCATACCCCTCGTAGTAGAAGGACGTGGGGCGGCCCATGAAGGGCCAGGTCCAGGGGCTGGAGGCGTAGTCATGGCCGGAGGCCAGGCCCTCATGGAACTGGGTGGACTGCCGGTGGTAGTCGGCCAGGGAACGCAGCGGTCCCGGGACCAGATGCTCCCACCAGGACTGGGGTGGATGGGTGGCGTGCCACTGGCGGTTGTAGCCGTGGCCCGTCATCAGCCAGCCGGTCCAGGTGGCCAGGTAGCTCAGGGCCCCGACTCCCACGACCGCCACGAAGGCGTACAGCCCGTCATGCGTGATCCCCGCACGCAACCAGTGCCGGATGCCGGCCACGCGCCGGGCGTTCATGTCCCACAGCACGGTCATCAGCCCGAAGACCACCACGAAGGCCAGTCCGGAGAGCTTCACGCCGCAGGCCGCGCCGAGGAGGATCCCGGCCACCAGGCGCCAGGGACGCCAACCCAGCCACGGCCCATGCCTCATGACGCGGGGTGGCGGCACCTCACCATGGCGTGCGGCCGCGGCCGCGAGCCGCTCGCCCAGACGGCGCCGCCCATCCACGCGGTCCAGGAGCAGTGCCCCGAAGGCGGCCAGGACGAAGAGGGAGAGGAAGATGTCCAGCAGGCCGGTGCGGGACATCACCAGATGGTGGCCCTCCACGGCCAGCAGCAGTCCGGCCACCCCGCCCAGGAACACCGAGCGGAACATCCGTTGGGCGATCACGGTGGTCAGCAGCACGGACAGGGTGCCGGCCACCGCCGCGGAGAACCGCCAGCCGGTGCCGTTGTCCGCGCCGAACACGGCCATCCCCAGGGCGATCAGCCACTTGCCCAATGGTGGGTGCACCACGTATTCGGCCGAGTCCTGCGGCTGGGGGTTGCCGGCCACGAACTGCTCGTTGTGGTCCTCCGGCCAGTTCATCTCCACGCCGGACCGCAACAGGGTGAAGGCGTCCTTGACGTAATACGTCTCGTCGAAGATCAACTGGTGCGGGTGGTCCAGGTGGATGAACCGCAGCAGTCCGGCCAGCACCGTGACGGCCAAGGGGACGAGCCAGCCCCAATGCCCCGGGTGGAAGCGCTCACCGAGCAGCCGCAGCCGCAGGGCGGTGTCCGTGTACGCCTCGGCGGGGGTGCTCAGCCACCGGGATGTGGATGTGGCGGGCGCTGGAGGTGCCGACTGCTCCGACTGCGCTGTATGGGTGGACTGAAGCACCCTGCCATCGTACGTGGAGCGGTCCTTCCGCCCGGACCGCCTGGGCGGGTGATGGAGAGTGGAGAGGGGGATGGCAACGGTGTGGGGATACTGGGGACATGCGCCTTTACCTCATTCGTCATGGACAGACCACCTCCAACGTCGGACGTCATCTGGACACTCAGGAGCCGGGGGCGTCGCTGACGGACCTCGGTCGCCAGCAGGCGGCGGCGGTGCCGGAGGCGCTCAGCGGCCTGGAGATCGAGGCCATCTACGCCTCCACGCTGGTGCGCACGCAGCAGACGGCGGAGCCACTGGCCCGGGAGCTGGGCCTTGAAGTGCAGATCCGGGACGGCCTGCGGGAGGTCCCGGCGGGCGGCCTCGAGATGAAGAACGACGAGGGCTCCATCCACACCTACCTCTCGACCATCCTCGGATGGGCTGACGGCGGCGGGGCGGTTCCGCTGCCCGGTACGTCGATGACCGGTGATGAGGTGCTCGGGCGGTTCGACGAGGTGGTGGGGGAGGTCTTCGGCACCGGCGTGGCCGCCGCCGCGGTCTTCTCCCACGGCGCTGTCCTGCGGGCCTGGACTGCGGCCCGCAGTGAGAACGTGACCCCGGAGTTCGCGGCGCGCACGCCCGTGGAGAACACCGGGGTCATCGTGGTCTCCGGCGCGCCCGGACGCTGGCGGGCCGAGCGCTGGCAGGAGCATGCCCTGGGTGGCGGCGCCGTGGATGCGGGCGAGGACGGTGCGGCCGCGGAAGCGGTGGGGCCGGAGGAGGTCCGGCACCCCTCCAGGAGGGGCTGATCTCCGAACAGTCACCCGAGTCTGCGCAGACTCGTGGTGGCGAGGGCCGTGGGATGCGTGTTTTCGGATGACGGCCGTACCGCCCGGCTGTGCTTGACTCGGGGTCATGACCGAAGATGAGGGCCCCGGCGGCCAGATCGTGCTGGCGGCCACCCCGATCGGCAATCTCTCCGACGCCTCCCAGCGCCTGAAGGATCTCCTGGCCACGGCGGACATCGTCGCCGCCGAGGACACCCGCCGCGCCCATCACCTGGCGCACGGCCTCGGGGTGAAGATCACCGGACAGGTGGTGAGCCACCACGAGCACAACGAGCGGGAGTCCACCGAGGAACTGTTGGCTGCGGCCCGGGGCGGGGCCGTGGTGGCGGTGGTGACCGATGCCGGCATGCCGTTGGTCTCGGATCCCGGGTACCGGTTGGTCTCCACCGCGGCCGCGGAGGGCGTGGGCGTGACCTGCGCGCCGGGGCCCAGCGCCGTGACCACCGCGCTCGCATTGTCCGGACTGCCCACCGACCGCTTCGCCTTCGAGGGGTTCCTGCCCCGCAAGGAGGGGGAGCGGCAGAAGCTGCTCACCGAGTTGGCCCGAGACGGGCGCACACTGGTCTTCTTCGAGTCCCCCCGCCGGCTGGAGGCCTCCCTCGCCTCGCTGCGGGAGGCCTTCGGGGCTGACCGGCCCGCCTGCGTGGCCCGCGAACTGACCAAGCTCCACGAGGAGGTTGCCCGCGGCTCGCTCGAGGAGCTGGAGGCCTGGGCCGGGTCGAAGGAGATCAGGGGTGAGATCGTCATCGTCACCGGGGGCGCCACCGCCGCACCGGACACGGACACCGCGGGCCAGGTGGCCGACGTCGAGGTCCTGGTGTCCTCCGGCACCCGCCTCAAGGAGGCGGTGAACACCGTGGCCGCTGCCCGGGGCGTGCCCAAGCGCGAACTCTACGAGGCGGTGCTGGCCTCCCGCGGCCGCTGACGAGGCCTCTGCCCGCGGAACCGGGCGGAGTACCGTGGCGCGCATGGCCATCGCACGCTGTCCGAGCTTCGTCATCGACTGTCCCGATCCGCAGGCGCTCGCGGGCTTCTACGGCGCCATCCTGGACTGGGAGATCCAGGATCCGGCCGGGGAGGACGAACAGTGGGTCGACCTGCGCCCGGCGGACGGCGGCAACTGCATCTCCTTCCAGCGGGTCGAGGGCTACCGGGCGCCGGACTGGCCCGGGCAGGACCGGCCGCAGCAGATGCACCTGGACGTGATGGTGCAGGACCTCGATGCGGGGGAGCGGGCCGTCCTTGAGCTGGGCGCCACCAAGACCGAGGAGCAGCCGGGCGAGAGCTTCAGGGTGTTCCTCGACCCGGTGGGACATCCGTTCTGCCTGTGCCGGTCCGAGGCTTCGGCCCGGATCCCCGCGGAGGGCTGACCGGGCGGCCCAGACTCCGGGAGTTCTCCGTGGCGGCCTCCGTGGCGGCCTGCTCGCAGTCGCAAAGTGACCTGCTCGCGCCACGGGACTTCCGCGGCCAGTAGGCTGGGATCGAAGGTAACCAGCCGCGCGGTCACACCGGCGCTGGACCGATCGATCCGACCGACCGGAAAGAGGCCATCCATGACCGGAACCACCGTCACCGCCGAGCGCGAGCAGGAACTGCTGCAGTCCGTCCCGACCGGGCTGCTGATCAACGGGGAGTGGCGGGACGCCTCCTCCGGCAAGACCCTGGACGTCCACGACCCGGCCACCGGCAAGGTCCTGCTCTCCATCCAGGACGGCAACTCGGACGATGCGATGGCCGCGCTGGACGCCGCCGCCGCCGTGCAGGCCGAGTGGGCGCTCACCGCCCCGCGCGAGCGCGCCGAGATCCTGCGCCGCGGCTTCGACCTGGTGACCGAGCGGGCCGAGGACTTCGCCCTGCTGATGACCCTGGAGATGGGCAAGCCGCTGGCTGAGTCCCGGGGCGAGGTCACCTACGGCTCTGAGTTCCTGCGCTGGTTCTCCGAGGAGACGGTGCGCCACTACGGGCGGTACTTCACCTCGCCCGAGGGCAAGAACAAGATGATCGTGACCCACAAGCCGGTGGGTCCGTCCCTGCTGATCACCCCATGGAACTTCCCGCTGGCCATGGCCACCCGCAAGGTCGCCCCAGCCATCGCGGCCGGTTGCACCATGGTGCTCAAGCCCGCCAAGCTGACCCCGCTGACCTCCATGCTCTTCGCCCAGGTCATGCAGGAGGCGGGCCTGCCCGCGGGCGTGTTGAACGTCGTCGCGGGTTCCTCCGCCTCCGCGATCTCCGGCCCGCTGATGAAGGACTCCCGGCTGCGCAAGGTCTCCTTCACCGGCTCCACGCCGGTGGGCGTGCGCCTGATGCAGGATGCGGCCAACAACGTGCTGCGCACCTCCATGGAACTCGGCGGCAACGCCCCGTTCCTGGTCTTCGAGGACGCTGATCTGGACGCCGCCGTGGAGGGCGCCATGGCCGCCAAGATGCGCAACATGGGCGAGGCCTGCACCGCCGCCAACCGCTTCCTGGTGCATGAGGACGTGGCGGAGGAGTTCAAGGCCAAGTTCGCCGCAGCGCTGGGCAACCTGAACCCGTCTCGTGGCACCGAGGCCGACTCCACCGTGGGCCCGATCATCGACTCCGGTGCCCGGGATGACATCCACCAGCTGGTGACGGACTCCGTGGCCGCCGGCGGCCAGGTGGTGACCGGTGGCCAGCCGAAGGACGGGGACGGCTACTTCTACATCCCCACCCTGCTCTCCGTGGGCAATGACAACCCGATCCTGTCCGAGGAGATCTTCGGCCCGGTGGCCCCCGTGACCACCTTCGCCACCGAGGAGGAGGCCATCGAGCTGGCCAACGCCTCCCAGTACGGCCTGGCCTCCTACATCTACACGAAGGACGTCAACACGATGTTCCGCGTCTCGGAGCAGATCGAGTTCGGCCTGGTCGGCTACAACGCGGGCGTCATCTCCAACGCCTCCGCCCCGTTCGGCGGCGTCAAGCAGTCCGGCCTGGGGCGCGAGGGCGGCGCCGAGGGCATCGAGGAGTACACCACGGTGCAGTACATCGGCATCGCCGACCCCTACGCCGCCAAGAAGTAGTCCCGCACCCCGGTACCCCGCCGGACGGCGCCACTGCCACACCGATCCTGCCGGGCCATAGTCATCATCACTGTGGCCCGGCAGGATCGGTGTGCTTCTCCAGTGACTCTTCTGTGTGACTCTTCTGCGTGACGTTGCCGAGCGGCAGTCAGCGGCGGAGGGGCTCCGGGACCAGGGACCGCGGGAACCACCGGGCACGACGCCGGACGGCCGGCTCCGCGGCGTCCTCCAGTGCCGCGATGGTCGCCCGGACGGAGTCGGCCAGCGTGCTCCCGCCCCTCAGGCCCGGCGGTGGTTCCGTCCCGGCAGGGGCGTAGCGGCTCCACTCCACGGCCTCCGCCACGGCGGGGATCGCTCCGATCCGGGCGGCGAAGACCTGCTCCGACTCGTGTGGCGCACGGCCGACCCCCAGGTCCACGGCGGTGTCCTCCAGTTCGGCCCACCACTGCGGCACGGCGTCTGGGGTGGCCCCCGGCGCTGTCGGGGCACCCGGTCGCCGGGTCCCCAGCCGCCGGGCACGCCGCCGGCTCCGCAGCCAGGCCGGGAACGCTGCCGCCAGTGCCAGGGCCGCCAACCCCACGGCCACCGTGATCACGGCCCCCGGTGGGATGCCCGGGGCACCCGAGGGCCCGGAACCGCCCGTGGTGCCGGGGCCGGCGTCGTCGGTGGGGGACTGGACGTCTTCCGAGGCGGAGGGTTGCGGGGTGGCGTCCGCACCCGCAGTGGGATCCTCTGCGGGGGTGGGTCCCGCGGTGGGGTCCTGCCGGCCGTAGCTGGGGGTGCGGCCCACGGTCTGGGTGGGTTCGAAGGGGACCCAACCGACCTGGTCGATGTACAGCTCCGGCCAGGCATGGGCGCGGTCAGCGGTCACCCGGTGTTCCCCGCCGATGGCGGCCACCGGCGCGTAGCCCACCACCACCCGCGCTGGGATGTCCACGGACTGGGCCATCATCACCATGGCGGAGGCGAAGTGGATGCAGTAGCCGGCGCCGGCGGCCAGGAACTGCTCCGTCAACTCCAGCCCGGAACCGTCATAGCCCTGCTCGGCGGGGGCCGTCTCCGAATACCTGAACTCGTCCGAGAGCAGGTGATCCTGGAACGCGACCGCCTGTTCCACCGGATTGTCCACGCCGTCCGTGAGTTCCTCCGCGAGCTCCTGCACGGCGGAGCCCTCCAGCTCATCGGTGGCACCCCAGCGGTTGTAGACGTCCTGCGGCGCCACGGATCCGGCCCGTGCGGACAGCTGCTCGAGAGTGAGCCCCAGAGGCAGCACCATCGTGTCGAAGGTCAGGTCCACGGGGGTGGTGGCCTCGCGGTAGGCGCTCGATGTGGTCGGATCCACCTGCCAGCCCCAGTCCCCGACGGTGGGCTCCACGGTGGCGGCCTGGTCCGGCACCGGGGCCCAGTGCCCGGCCCACCCCTCCAGCGTGAGGGACACGAGCTGTCCGTCCGGCTTGCGGCCATCGGTCGGCGATTCAGGGTCCTCTGCCAACTGCGCGGCGGCGGGGTGAAACCCGGTCGTGGTGGGGTCCCCCGCGTACCGCGGCGGGGACGCGTCCCAGGGGGCGGCCATCACGTCATCCACCACGGCGGTGCGCAGGTAGTGGCCCTGGCCGTCCGTGGTCCGGTAGGTGATGCCCGTGTAGCCGCTCCCGCTGCGTAGCTGCTGACTCAGGTCCGCAGCGGGATTCACCGGCCCGCTGCCCTGCCCCAGGGCCAGCCGCTGGCCCTCCGGTGCCACCCCCGTGGTCAGCAGGGGCAGTCCCGTCTGTGCCGTGGTCAGCACCCCGAGCCCGATGACGGCCGTGGCCACCGCGCCCCAGCCCGCCGTCCAGCCTGCTCGCCGGCGGGGCAGCCCCTGTGGCCCGGGGTTGGCACCGCCGGTGCCTGTGTCCGTGCCGGTGCCGGTGCCGGAGACCGGTACGGCCGCGAGCAGGGCCAGCCAGGCGGCGGCCGCCAACGCGAGGGCGGGCTGCGGCGTGAGGCCCGTGGTGATGGCGGCCGCCCCGCCGATCAGGGCCAGGGCCGGCAGCCCGGCGAGCGCGGGGGAGCGCAGCCCCGTGGCGATGGCGTCCGTGACCAGGGCGGTCAGGGCCAGCACCGCTCCGAGGCCGGCGAGGAGTGCGTCCGTGGATGCCACCGGGATGATCTCCGTCCAGACGGTGACCCTCAACTCCTCGGAGGATTCGAGGATCGCCTCCGCGGTGGCGGGCTGCGGCGCCAGCCCAGCCATCATGGTCTCCGGCCACCACTGCCGGCACCAGACCCACCCGGCGGCCAGCAGCCCCGCGGCGAGGGGGCGCAGCATCCGGGCGCCCAGGCTGCGCGCCACCGCAGCCACGGCCAGGCCGGCGAGGGCCGGCCAGGCTGCGGGGACCATCCAGCCGGTCACGGGGGCCCGGAACGCGGCATCCAGGGAGGCGGCGGCGGACAGGACCAGCAGGGCCACGAGTACGGATGGCAGCCACACCGCCCTGAGCAGTGAGAGCAGTGAGAGCAGGGAGAGGTGGGATCCGGCGTCACGCGGTGGACCAGGCACCGTGGTGGGGGCGTTGCCGGGAACGGCGGCCGGTGCCCGGACGGGCTCGCGTGCCGGGCTCACCGGCCCGGCCCCGCGACGAGCCAGCCGCCGGCCGTCAGCCGGTGTGCGGCATCCTGGGGGCCGGCGGGCCCGAACAGCACGGCGACCCGCTGCAGGTGGTGTGGCACTGTGGCCAGCACCGGCAGGTCACGGCCCACGGCCTCTCCCAGCAGCACCACCACGGCCGCCGCCTCGGCCGGCAGTGCCGACGGCCAGGTGGCCTCCCGCGGGGAGGCGCCCAGCACGGCCGAGGTCAGCTGGGGGTCCAGCGTGTGGCCGTCCTGGTCCATCAGCAGCACCTGGTGGCCGGCGTCCTGCAGCCTCAGGATCAGCGCCGCGGCGGTCTGTACGGCCCGCTCGAACCCCGGGGAGGTCTGCCAGGAGAGACCACCGCCTCCGTCCACCTGGTGCCGATCGGCGGAGAAGGACTCGCCCCGGCAGTCCAGGACCACCACGGCCCAGGGATCGTGGGCCCATTCCTCCTGGCGCACCATGAGACGCCCCGTCCGCGCGGTGGCGCCCCAGTGCACGCGGGTCAGGGCATCGCCGTCCCGGTGTTCCCGCACCAGCAGATCATCCGGGGCCGCCTGGCTGCCCAGCAGGTCGGCGGCATCATGCTCGCCCACCCCGGCCCGCAGCACCCGGTCCAACTCCTCGTCCTCCAGCGGCTCGGGCAGCACCTGGAGCCGGGAGGTCCCGGCCACCCGGGCGCGCGCGGACCACAGGCCGAAGGGGCCGTGCAGCCGGGCCAGAGCCGGTCCGAGGAGGTAGGCCCCACGAGTGGTCCCCTTCCACCGGTACCCGCGATCAGCGGCGGCGCCCGGCCGGGGCCCCGGCTCGGGATCCGGCTCGGCATCCGGGCTGAGGCCCCCAGCGGCCACCGTCACGGGGCCACGGCCCGGCACGGAGTCCACGAGATCCGTGGTGTCCGGGGAATCGAAGGTGACGAGGGCGGTCTCGCCCCACTGCACCGTGCCGGGGATGACGGTGCGCCGGACTCGGAGGCGGCGGGCCAGCAGCGTCCGACCGGCGAGGACCAGGGCGGATGCCCCCACCACCACGGCCAGGAACAGTCCGAGGGCGATGGCCTCGCGCCGGCCCAGCGTCAGCCCGGCCAGCACCAGCACCGCGGCGGCCACCAGCAGGGCCAGTCCGCGGGCCGTGGGACGGGGGCCGGTGAGGCCTCGGCCCCGTCCGTCACCGGCGGGCATGGGCGGTCACGGCCCGGAGGGGACGGGGACCGAGTGCAGGATCCGCTCCGTGACGGCATCAGCCTGTGCGGCCTCGTCCGTGGACCGGCGGCGCAGCATCAGCCGGTGCGGGAAGACCACGGGCACCACGGCCGTCACGTCCTGCGGGGTGACGAAGGCCCGTCCACTGATCGCCGCCTCGGCCTTGGCGGCCCGCAGCAGCTGCAGCAGGGAGCGGGGGCTCGCGCCGAGCAGGACCTCCGGATGCTCGCGGCTGGCGCGGCCCAGGTCCACCACATAGCGGGCCACGGGCTCCGAGACGTGGACGCGGCCCACGGCCTCGATCATCAACAGCACCTCCTCAGTGGACGCGACCTGCTGCAGCCGGTTCACGGGGGCGGAGGATGGCAGGGGGCCATGGTGTGTGCGGAGCATCTGCAACTCCGCCTCGGCATCCGGATAGCCCATGGTGATGCGGGCCATGAACCGGTCCCGCTGGGCCTCCGGCAGTGGGTAGGTGCCCTCGGACTCCACCGGGTTCTGAGTGGCCACCACCATGAACGGCTCGTCCAGCCGGTGGGTGGTCCCGTCCACCGAGACCTGGTGTTCCTCCATGCACTCGAGCAGTGCGGACTGGGTCTTGGCCGAGGCCCGGTTGATCTCGTCCCCGATGACCACATTCGCGAACACGGCGCCCGGGCGGAACTCGAAGGTGTGCCGGTCCTGGTTGAACACGGAGACCCCGGTGACGTCACCGGGCAGCAGGTCCGGGGTGAACTGGATGCGTTTGACCGTACCGCCCACGGTCCGCGCGAGGGCCCGGGCCAACAGCGTCTTGCCCACGCCGGGAACGTCCTCCATCAGCAGATGGCCGCCGGCCAACAGGACCAGCAGGGCGGTGCGGACCGCCTGGTGCTTGCCGTCCACCACCGAGTCCATGGCCGCCAGCATGGTCCGGGCCGTGGCCGTGAGCCGTTCGCCGCCGGGTGCCCACGCGGTGTCCTGGTCCTGCTGGGCGGGCTGGGTGACAGACGCGTCCACGGATCCTCCTGCGCTGGTGCGAACCCCTCGGATGACCAGCCTACTGGTAAGATGGTCGGCGTTGCCCAGGCGAGGGAGCGTTCCGCTCCGTGATCGACGAGGCCGCCGTCCAGGATCCGCGCAGTCCGTGCAGGATCCGTGACACGGCGATTTCAATGCGTTTCATCCCTGGAAGGCCCGCCGCCACCACCGTGGCCGCGGAAGAGTAGTACAGGAGGAACATCTCATGAGTGACCAGATCAAGATCCAGGTCGAGCGCCGCGAGGACTTCGGCAAGGGCGCGTCCCGCCAGGCCCGCCGTGACGGCAAGATCCCCGCCGTCGTCTACGGCCACGGCACCGATCCGGTGCACCTGCTGCTGCCGACGCAGGAGACCACGCTGGCCGTCCGCAACCCGAACGCCCTGCTGACCCTCGTCCGTGACGGCGAGGAGCACCTCGTGCTGCCGAAGGACATCCAGCGCAACTTCATCAGCCAGACCGTGTCCCACATCGACTTCATCGTGGTCCGCAAGGGCGAGAAGGTCGTCGTGGACGTGTGGGTCCACGTGGACGGCGAGGCCGCCCCGGGCACCACCTTCAACCTGGAGGAGGCCTCCGTGCCGGTGTTGGCCGAGGCCACCCACCTGCCGGAGAACGTCACCATCGACATCGAGGGCCGCGAGGCCGGCGACCACGTCTACGCCAAGGACGTCACGGTGCCCGCCGGCACCACCATCGAGCTGGAGGATGACTACGTCATCGCCACCATCTCGGAGACCGTGGAGCAGGACCTCGGCGAGACCGAGGAGGAGACCGAGGAGCCGGCCACCGTGGGCGCCAAGGGTGGCGACGACGAGGCCGAGAAGACCGAGGACTGATCCTCCCCGTGGCATCGCAGGATACGTGGCTCGTGGTCGGGCTCGGCAACCCCGGGCCCGACTACGCCCGTACCCGCCACAACATCGGCCAGATGGTCATCGACGAACTGGCCGACCGCTTCGGCACCCGCCTGTCCGCGCACAAGGCGGGTGCCGCCGTCGGGACCGCACACGTGCGCCCCGGCGGGCCCAAGCTGCTGCTGGCCAAGCCGGCCAGCTACATGAACGTGTCAGGGCGCCCCGTGGGTGCCCTGGCACGGTTCTTCTCCGTGGACCCGGCGCACCTGATCGTCATCCACGATGAGCTCGACATCCCCTTCGACGCCCTGAAGCTCAAGATCGGCGGTTCTGAGGGTGGTCACAACGGGCTGAAGTCCATCTCCCAGGTGCTCGGCACCAAGGACTACCTGCGTGTGCGCGTGGGCGTGGGCCGCCCCCCGGGACGCCAGCCCGCCGCCGACTACGTGCTCAAGCCCTTCTCCGCCGCAGAGCGTGAGCTGTTGCCCCTGCACCTGGACCGGGCGGCCGATGCCGTCCAGGCCCTCGCCGAGGGAACGCTGGAACAGGCCCAGCAGCGGTTCCACCCCGCGCCGGCGCGCTGAGTCGGCGCACTCGGCGTCAGCGGGCGAGTCCCGCCAGCACCTGGGCCATGTGCCCGACCGCCGGCTCCAGTACCTCGGCCATGGCCGGGTAGGCGGCATCCTCGCGGCCATAGGGGTCCGGAAGGTCGATGGAGTCCAGCGAGCCGCGCACCACCGGCCGATGCCGGGCCAGGTGGCGCGCCAGGGAGCGGACCCGCTCCGGCAGGTCCTCAGCTGGGCCCGCGGATGGACCGGAGCCCGACGACGGCCCGTCCCACCCCGGCAGGGTCCCGTTCCGCAGGGCCTCGGCGGCAGCCCCGAACTCCGTCATGGTGAAGGTCCGGTTCAGCGCGCCCGGGGTGTCCCGCAGGACTCGGGAGATGTGGTCCTCGGTGGCCGCGAGGATGAGGTCTGCCCGCTGCACCGTGCGCGCGTTGAGCGGCGTGGGCGAGTGGGCTTCCAGCGTCTGCAGCCCGGCGGCGCCCTGGAGCCCGCGGATCTGGGAAGGCACCGTGAGGCGGGGGTTGACCTGCGTGCCCGCTGAGACGATCCGGTAGCGGCCGGGGGCGGTCCGCTCCAGTTCACGGGCCAGCAGGTGGTGCCCGTAGGCGGAGCGGCAGATGTTGCCGGTGCACACGAAGAGCACGGTGGCTTGCTGGTCGGTCATTCTCTGGACGGGCCTTTCGCAGATGACGGGTGCCCAGCGGAGGGACGGGCACCGACTGACCATGATAGTGAACCGGAGGGCAGTGTGTCCGGGCCCCCGGGCCCCCGAGCCCCATCCGGGTTCGTCCGAGCCGGTGTGCCAGCATGGGGAGCATGGCCTCTGAACCATCCACGAAGTCCACCGATACCGAACGTGACCTCGAGACCGCCGCCGCCGTCCCCGAGGCCTATCGACCGGTCCCGACCACCGGTGAGGGCGGGCCGGGCGGCTCGGGGGAGGGCCGACGTCGTGAGCCGACGGAGGAGAAGTCCAAGAGGAGGCGCCGCCTGGAGTACCCGCCGGCCCCGGAGCCGCTGCGCGTGCCCGTGGTGGACAACCACACGCACCTGGACTTCCGGGACGGGCTGGTGGCGGTGGACGTGCACCAGGCCATGGACGCCGCAGAGGCCGTCGGGGTGGCCGGTGCCATCCAGGTGGGCTGTGACGTGGAGTCCGCCCGGTTCACCATCGAGGCCATCGAGGCCGAGGCGCGGCTGCTGGGGGCGGTGGCCATCCACCCCAACGACGCCGCCCGGCTGGCCGAGCGCGGACACCTCCAGGCCGCGCTGGCCGAGATCGAGACCCTGGCGGCCCATCCCAGGGTGCGGTCCGTGGGGGAGACCGGTCTGGACTACTACCGGACCGGGCCCGAGGGGGTGGGGGACCAGCAGGAGGCCTTCCGCTGGCACCTGGAGCTGGCCCACCGGCTCGGCAAGGCCGTGCAGATCCATGACCGGGACGCCCACGAGGACGTGGTGCGCATCCTGCTGGACACTCCCCACCGGCCGGACCGGGTGGTCTTCCACTGCTTCTCCGGGGACGTCGAGCTGGCCCGGATCTGCAACGAGCACGGCTGGTACATGTCCTTTGCCGGCCCCGTGACGTTCAAGGCCAACGACGCCCTGCGAGGGGCGCTCGCCGAGGCCCGCGAGGAGCTGCTCCTGGTGGAGACCGATGCCCCCTTCCTCACCCCGCATCCCTGGCGTGGACGGCCGAACGCTCCCTATCTGGTGCCGCTGACCCTGCGCGGCATGGCCGAGACCCGCGGCGTGGTGGCGGATGCTCTCGCCACCGCTGTGGCGAACAACACGCGCAGGGTCTACGGCGACTTCTGAGCGCCGCTGACCAGTGCGTTCCCGCCACCGCGGGTGCCCTGAGGCTGGACCGGCGCGTCGGGGTGGACACGCCGCACTGTGATCAGTTTGAGATATCCGTTATCCGGCCGTTATCGTTGACGCCTAAATGGCCGGATCGGGCCAACCAGTGCCTGTGCCATCGGCCCTGAAGCCCCGTGCCCGGAGATGACGACGTCTGGAATTCCATGGCACGAGTGATGAACGGCCGTCTGGCCAAGGTGATCGCCCAGGTTGCAGCGCTGGCCCTCGTGATGGGCGGGCTGGTGGCCTTCGTGGTCACCCAGCGCGGCGCCGAGGCCACCGCCTCCGCGGAGGCCGCGAGTGAGGTCACCGCCGGCGAGACCGCCGGCCCGGGTTCCGATCTGGGCAGCTCCGTCCTCCAACTGGAGCGGGCCTCCCAGGTGACCGTGGACCTGCCGAAGGTCGTGACCGTGACCTCCGGCCCCCACACCCGGTCCTTCGCCACCCAGGCCGAGACCGTGGAACAGGCCCTGCGTGACGGTGGGGTGAAGTTCGACGACGACGACAAGATCACCCCGGCCCGCGATACCGCGGTCACCGAGGACGTGGACGTGACCGTCCAGCGTGTGGACACCGCCACGGAGACCACCACCAAGGCCCTGCCGTTCGAGACCGTAGAGGTGGAGGACGAGGAACTGGCGGAGGGCAGGACCCGCGTCCTGGCCGAGGGCCGCGCCGGGGAGCAGTCGACCACCTGGACCGTCACCACCGTGGATGGCGAGGAGACCGGCCGCGAGGCCACCGCCACCGAGACCGTGCGCGAGCCGGTGGAGCGCCGCATCGCGGTGGGCACCCAGAAGCCCGAGCCCGCCCCGGAGCCCTCGCCGAGCCGCAGCGCCGCTGAACCTGCCGCGACCGCCGCGACCGCCGAGTCCTCTGAGTCCGCAGAGTCCGCAGAGTCCTCCTCCGCCTCGCAGGCCACCGCCCCGACCTCGGGCGCCTGGCAGGCACTCGCCGAGTGCGAATCCGGCGGGAACTGGTCCATCAACACCGGCAACGGGTACTACGGCGGTCTGCAGTTCTCGGCCTCCTCCTGGGCCGGCGCCGGGGGGACCCAGTACGCGCCGCTGCCGCATCAGGCCACCCCGGCGGAGCAGATCGCCACCGCCGAGGTGCTGCGCGCCAACGGTGGCTGGGGCCACTGGCCTGCCTGCTCCTCCCAGCTCGGCCTGCGCTAGGCACGAGTCGACGGCGCCGCCGTGCTTATCCCCAGGGGCCCGCCTCGGCGGGCCCCTGGGGTCCCGTCTCACCGTAGGATGGAGCGCGTGACCGCATCCGAGAACCCCCTGCTCTCCGCCGCCGACATCCGGCGACTGGCCTCGGAGCTGGACCTGCGGCCCACCAAGACGCTGGGCCAGAACTTCGTGATCGATCCCAACACGATCCGGCGGATCACCGCGGCCTCCGGCACCGGGCCCACCGAGCACATCCTGGAGATCGGTCCCGGGCTGGGCTCTCTGACCCTCGGCCTGTTGGATGCGGCCGCGGCCGTGACCGCCGTGGAGATCGACGCCGTCCCCGCCGGACGGCTGGCCCGCACTGCCGAGGAGTTCCGCCCGGGCTCCGGGGACCGGCTCTCGGTGGTGCTGGCGGACGCCCTGCAGGTGTCCGCCGCCGAACTCGACGCCCTGAGACCCGAGAGTGCCCCCGGCCCGCCCACGGCGCTGGTGGCCAACCTGCCCTACAACGTGGCCGTGCCCGTGCTGCTGAACCTGCTGGCCGAGCTGCCCTCCCTGCAGCATGGGCTCGTCATGGTCCAGGAGGAGGTCGCCGACCGGCTGGCGGCGCCTCCGGGGTCCAAGACCTACGGTGTGCCCTCGGCCAAGGGCGCCTGGTACGCAGAGGTCCGCAAGGCCGGCACCATCGGCAAGAACGTGTTCTGGCCGGCCCCCAAGATCCAGTCCGGGCTGGTGGCCTTCACCCGGCGTGAGCCGCCGGAGACCACCGCGAGCCGCCAGGAGGTCTTCGCGGCCGTGGACGCCGCCTTCGCCCAGCGCCGCAAGACCCTGCGGGCCGCCCTGACCGGATGGGCCGGCTCGCCGGCTGCGGCCGAGACCGCCCTCCGGGCCGCCGGTGTGGACCCCCGCGCCCGTGGCGAGGTGCTCGGGATCGAGGACTTCGCCCGCATCGCCGCACACCGGCCTGCTCCCTCCGAAGGAACTGCTCCGTGAGCCAACCCATGCCCACCACCGCCCGGCTCTTCAGCCACGTCACGGCGCAGGCCCCCGGCAAGGTCAACCTCTCACTGCGCGTCGGCACGCCCCGTGCGGATGGCTACCACCCCGTGGCCAGTGTCTATCTGGCGGTCTCCCTGCTGGAGGAGGTCACCGCCACGCCCCGCCAGGACGGCGAGATCACCGTTTCCCTCTCCGAAGGCTCCAGCGCCTTCGTGGACCCCGCCGTGATCCCGGCGGACTCGTCCAACCTGGCCGCTCGGGCTGCGCTGCGCCTGCGGGAGCATCTCGGGCTGGAGCCGCAGAACCACGGTGTGCACCTGGAGATCACCAAGCAGGTCCCCGTGGCAGGGGGCATGGGGGGTGGCTCCGCGGACGCCGCTGCTGCGCTGCTGGCCTGTGCCTCCCTGTGGGAGGCGGGCCTGTCCCGCCAGGCCCTGGCGGAGATCGCCGCGCCGTTGGGCGCGGACGTGCCGTTCGCCGTGATGGGCGGGGCCGCCGTCGGGCTCGGGGTGGGAGATGAGCTCACGCCCCTGCTGGCCCGTCATCCCGTCTACCTGGTCCTGATCCCCGCCACCACCGGGCTGTCCACCCCGGAGGTCTACGCCCTGCTGGACCGGTTGCGGGACGAGGGGACGCTGCCGGTGCCCGAGGGGGATCCAGAGGTGGACCGGGAGCTGGTGCAGGCCCTGACCACCGGGAACGCGGAGGACCTGGCCCTGCTGCTGGCCAACGACCTGCAGGTGCCGGCCGCCACCCTGGTGCCCGAGCTCTCCGAGATGCTGGGACTCGGCCTCGAGGAGGGCGCGTTGTCCGGCCAGGTCTCCGGGTCCGGGCCCACGGTGATGTTCCTGGCCCGCACCGCGGAGGAGTCCTTCCAGTTGGCCGCTCGGATCGAGGACCGCACGGGGGTGGCCGCCGTGGCCGTCCACGGGCCGGTCCACGGGGCCAGGGTGCTGTAGCCATGACCACGGCAGGCGTCGCGCGCGGCAATCGCGGGCGCGTGCTCGACGAGTTCGCCGCCGCGTTCTCGAACGCCTGCGCGCTGTTCGTCCCGAACGTCCCGCGGGCCACTAGAGTGAGGTGAATGGCTCACCTGCTCGGCGCCGAGAACATCGGCATCTCCTTCGGCACGCGTACCGTCCTGGACGCCGTCTCCCTCGGCGTGGACGAGGGGGACCGGATCGGCCTGGTGGGCCGCAACGGTGACGGCAAGTCCACCCTGATGCGCATCCTGGCGGGACAGCAGACGCCCGACGACGGCCGGGTCACCCGCCGCGGCGGCACCACCCTGGGTGTGCTGGACCAGCGTGACGACCTGGACGCGGAGGACACGGTCCAGCGGGCGGTGGTCGGGGACGCGGAGGACCACGAGTGGGCCTCCGATCCCAAGATCCGGGACGTGATGGGCGGACTGCTCGGCGGGCTGGACTGGTCCCGCACGGTGGGCACCCTCTCCGGCGGCCAGCGCCGCCGCACCGCCCTGGCCCGGCTGCTGGCCGGCAGTGACGACCTGATCTTCCTGGACGAGCCCACCAACCACCTGGACGTGGAGGGTGTGGCCTGGCTGGCCGAACACCTCAAGACCCGCTGGCGTGCCACGGACGGCGGACTGCTCGTGGTCACCCACGACCGTTGGTTCCTCGACGAGGTCTGCACGCGCACGTGGGAGGTCCACGACGCCACGGTGGAGCCCTTCGACGGCGGCTATGCGGCCTGGATGCTGGCCCGCGTGGAGCGTGACCGTGCCGCCGCCGTGATCGAGGACAAGCGCCAGCAGCTCGTGAAGAAGGAGCTCGCGTGGCTGCGCCGCGGCGCCCCGGCCCGAACCTCCAAGCCCAAGTTCCGCATCGAGGCCGCCAACGCGGTGATCGCCGATGTCCCCGAGCCCCGGGACTCGGTCTCCCTGGCCAAGATGGCCACCGCGCGGCTCGGCAAGGACGTGCTGGACCTGGAGTCCGTCACCTACTCCGTCCCGGTGCCGGACGGCGGCGGGGCCCGCACGCTGTTCGATGACGTCACCCTGCGGCTGGCCCCGGGCGAGCGCGTGGGGATCGTGGGCGTGAACGGCGCCGGCAAGTCCACCCTGATGCGGTTGCTCGACGGCCAGATCGCCCCGGACGCCGGGCGGGTTCGGCGCGGCAAGACCGTGCAGACGGCCATCCTGACCCAGGACGTGACCGAGCTGGACGAGGTCTCCCACCTGCGCGTGGCCGAGGTGATGGCGCGGGAGGGCAACTCCTTCCAGATGGGCGGCAAGGACGTCTCCCCGGGGCAGCTGCTGGAGCAGCTCGGCTTCGGCACCTCGCGGCAGTGGACGCCCGTGGCAGACCTCTCCGGTGGAGAACGCCGCCGCCTGCAGCTGCTGCGGCTGATGGTCGGCTCGCCCAATGTGCTCATGTTGGACGAACCCACCAATGACCTGGACACGGACACCTTGGCTGCCGTGGAGGACATGCTGGACGGCTGGCCCGGCACCCTCGTGGTGGTCTCCCACGATCGCTACCTGCTGGAGCGCGTCACCGACCACCAGCTCGCCCTGCTCGGCGACGGCCGGGTCCGGGACCTGCCCGGGGGAGTGGAGCAGTACCTGCGCCTTCGTGCCGGCCAGGACGGCGGTGATTCCGGCTTCGGCGGGACGGGCACCGGAGGTGCCGGGGCCGGTGCGAGGGCTGGCACCGCGGCCGGCCGCTCCGGTGCCGGGGCCGGCGTCGGGCAGGATGCCGTGGGGGGCAGCACCAGTCCGAGTGAGGCGGAGAAGCGGGCCGCCCGCAAGGAGGCCGCCAAGCTCGAGAAGCAGCTGGCCCGGCTGACCGAGGAGGAGGCCGAACTGCATGAGCGGATGGCGGTGCTCTCCGAGGCCGGTGACTTCGAGGCGCTGGCCACGGCCACGGAACGGCTCGGCGACCTCCACGACCGCAAGGACCAGGCGGAGATGGCCTGGCTCGAGGCCGGGGAGGTCGCCGAGGGCTGAGGCCGCTGCGG
The DNA here is from genome assembly GCF_047305825.1 of Citricoccus nitrophenolicus. Lineage (GTDB taxonomy): Bacteria > Actinomycetota > Actinomycetes > Actinomycetales > Micrococcaceae > Citricoccus > Citricoccus nitrophenolicus. Next base: position 2,820,530 of record NZ_CP063070.1, read on the forward strand.
AGCGGCCGGTGATGGTGGGGCGCCTACTCCTGCAGGGTCATGGTGGTCCACGGCATCCGGTTGGTCATCTGGGTGGGCTCCTCCTGGCCCTGCCAACGCGTGGTGTTGATGGTGGGGAAGGCCCCGTTGAACCAGGCCAGTGGGGCGTAGTACATCAGCTCGTTGGCACGGTCCTGCAGCGCCGTGAGGGCCACCCCGCGCTCGGCCTGATCGGAGACGGCCAGGGCCTCGGCGGCCGCCTCATCGATCTGGGGATCACAGAGGCCTGAGGGGTTGGCCGCGGCCGCCTTCTGGTCATTGCACTCGTACCAGCGCACGATCCCGATGGAGGGATCCGCCCCCACGGTGGAGCGCAGGAACGCCAGGTCGAAGTCGCTCTCCGTGTAGACCTTCTCCGTGAACACCGCGCCCGAGGTGCCCTGCATCTCGAGGCCGATGCCGACCTCCTCCAACATGGACTGGGCCATCTCCACGGTGGCCGCCACGTCCGAGAGCTCGTTGATGTACCGCACGTTCAGGGTGAAGCGCATCCCGTCCGCCCCGCGTTCCAGGCCGGCCTCGTCCAGGGTCTCGTTGATGGCCTCCACATCCCGCGGGAAGTCCTGGGAGAAGTCCACGTTGGGGCTCACGGCCCAGTCCAGGGTCTCGGGGAAGAATCCGTTGGCCGGGGAGCCGATCCCGCTGAGGGCGGTGTCCACGATGGCCTGCCGGTCCAGGGCGGAGAAGACCGCGGCCCGGACCGCCGGGTCCTCCAGGGGCTCGCTCTGCGCGTTGAACATCACGGTGACGAGCTGGGGGAAATTGCTGTCCTCCATCAGCAGGGTGTTCGGGTCATCGCTGACCCGGTCCTGCTGGGACACGTCCACGGAGGCCTGGTCCACCTCGCCGGCGAACAGGGCCTCGGCGCGGGCGTTGGGGTCCGTCATGATCGGGTAGACGGCCCGGTCCACCTGGACATCGCCACCCCAGTAGTCCGGGTTGGCGGTCAGGGTCACCTGTTCTCCGGAACTGTAGGAGTCGAACACCATGGGGCCGGTCCCGATGGGCTCCATGTTGGCCTGGTTGGTCACGTAGTCCGTGCCCTCGTAGACGTGCTTCGGGACCATGAACTGGGCGGCCACCGTCTCCAGCAGCGGTCCGAAGGGCTCGCTGAGGTGCAGCACCACGGTGTGCTCGTCCACCACCTCTGCCGAGTCCAGCCGCTCGCCGATCTGCGCCCCGAAGGACTGCAGGGGGACGATCTCCTCGAAGTTGAAGGCGACGTCCTCCGCGGTGAACGGCTCACCGTCATGCCACGTGACGCCCTCGCGGAGCTCCAGGGTGAGTTCGAGCCCGTCCTCGCTCAGCTCCCAGTTCTCCGCCAGTCCCGGGGACATCTCGAAGTCCTGGGAGAGGAAGATCAGCGGGTCCAGGATCTGGGCACTGAACATGGAGGGGGTGGCGCCGCTGATGAGCTGGGCGTTCAGGCCCATCGGGTCATCGGCGATCGCCTGGACATAGACCCTGTCTCCACCTCCGCCGCCGCCGGTGTTCTCGGCCGCGCCGCCGCTGCACGCGCTCAGGGCGAGGGCCCCGGCCGCGAGCACGGCCAGCAGGCCAGTGGATCGTCTCGGTGATGTTCGCATGGTGGTGCCTTTCTTCGGGAGTCAGGGCAGGGCCGGGGCGGCGGCGAGCAGCTCCCGGGTGTAGGGGTGGGAGGGGGCGGAGAAGATCTGGTCCTTGGGGCCGTCCTCGACGATCTGCCCGTGCCGCATGACGTACACGTGGTCCGCCACCTTGGCCACCACGGGCAGATCGTGCGTGATGAAGACGTAGCCCACGCCAAGTCGGTCCTTGAGGTCCGCCATGACGGCGAGTACCCCCGCCTTCACGGAGGCATCCAGGGCGGAGACGGCCTCGTCGGCCACGATGATGCGGGGGTCCAGGGCGATGGCGCGGGCGATCAGCACGCGTTGACGCTGGCCGCCGGAGAGCTCGTGCGGGAAACGGTCAAGATAGTCTCCGGCCGGGGCCATCCCCACCAGCTCCAGGACCTCGGCCACGCGCCGGCGGATCTCGGCCGGGGTCCGGGCCATCCCGTGCAGCCGGATGACCTCGCCGATGGCCCGGGAGACGCGTTTGCGGGGGTTCAGGGAGCCCGCCGGGTCCTGCAGCACGGCCTGGACGCTGCGTCGGTAGCTCTGCTTCTCGGCGCGGTCCATGGAACCGACCTCCCGGCCGTCCAGACGTACGGACCCGTCCGTGGGTTCCAGCAGGTCCAGCAGGAGGCGGGCCAGGGTGGACTTGCCGGACCCGGACTCACCCACGATCGCCACGAACTGCCCCGGCCGTGCCGTCAGGGTCGCGTTGCGCACCGCGTGGACCGGCGCGGAGGTGCGGCGGGAGCGGAAGGTCTTGGAGACGTCGAGGGCCTCAAGTTGCACGGGATGCCTCCTGGGCGAAGCGTTGACGGGTTTCCAGCGGGATGGAGTACAGCTCCGTGTCAGCCTCGGTGAGGCTGCGGACGCTGCGGAGCAGGGCGCGGGTGTACTCGTGCTGCGGCTCGGCCAGGACGCGGGCCGTGGGGCCCTCCTCCACGATCCGCCCGGCGTACATGACGTAGACCCGGTCCGTCATGCCGGCCACCACGGCGAGGTCGTGGGAGATCAGCAGCAGGGAGGTCCCCAACTGCGCCACCGTCTCGTCCAGGGTGCGCAGCACGTGTTGCTGCACGGTGGCGTCCAGGGCCGTGGTGGGTTCGTCGGCCAGCACCAGGGAGGGCTCCTTGGCGATCGCGATGGCGATGAGCACGCGCTGCCGCATCCCGCCGGAGAGCTCATGCGGGAAGGAGGCGGCCACCTGGGCCGGATCGGGCAGTCCGGCCTGATGCAGGAATCGGTGCACGGCCTCCTCCCGGGCGGCCCGCTGCCCGGCGCCGCGCCGACCGGCCCCGCTCCGGGCCGGGATGGACTCGGCCACCTGCGGGCCGATCCGCATGGTGGGGTTCAGGAAGGTCAGGGGGTCCTGGAAGATCATCCCGACCGTCCGCCGCCGCACCTCGTCCCAGGCCTGGGCGGGGGAACCGAGCATCTCCTGCCCGCGGACTCGGATGGACCCGCTGACCCGGACGCGGGGGGAGGTGGGCAGCAGCCCGGCGATCGAGCGGCCCGTGACGGACTTTCCGGATCCGGACTCACCCACCAGGCCCACGCGTTCTCCGTCATGGACCACCAGGTTCACCGAGCGCACGGCCTCCACCTCGCTGTGCTCCCCGGTGGGCAGCACCACGTTCAGTCCGGCGAGTTCGATCAGTGGCACGTTCTCATGTCCGGTGGAACTCATTTGACCCTCCCGACGGTGGGGTTGTAGGCGTCGTTGAGGGCGTCGCCGAGCATGTTCACGGCCAGCACCACCAGGAAGATGCACAGGCCCGGGGCCACGGCCAGCCACCAGCCGTCCCGCATGTAGGCCTGGGCCGAGTTCAGCAGGGCGCCCCAGGACGGGTTGGACGGGTCGCCGATGCCCAGGTAGGCCAACCCGGACTCGATGAGGATGGCCCGGCCCACGGTCATGGAGGTGGCCACCAGCACGGGCGGCATGGCATTGGGCAGCACGTCCGAGACGATGATGCGCAGGCTGGAGAATCCCGCGGCCCGGGCCGACTCCACGTAGCCCAGCTGGGAGATCCGCATGGCCTCCGCCCGGACGATCCTGGCCACCGCCGGCCACATGGTGACGGAGAGGATGACCACGATGATGAAGACGTTTGCCCCGAGCAGCGCGGCCGCCACGAGGGCCAGCACGATCCCGGGCAGCACCTGGAAGAACTCGGCCAGCTTGACCATCAGGGTGTCCATCCAGCCGCCGTGGTAGCCGGCCAATCCGCCCACCACCAGCCCGATGCTCATGCAGAGCACGGCCACACTGAAGCCCACCAGCAGGGAGATCTGGCTGCCGTTGACCAGCCGGGCCAGGTAGTCCCTGCCGAGGTGGTCCGTGCCGAGGGGGTGCGCGGCGCTGGGAGCCAGCAGCTCCGCGTTGCCGGTGGCGGAGGGATCGCCCACGAAGATCGGGCCGAGGACGGCCATCAGGACGAACACCCCCACCAGGGGCAGGAAGACCCGGGTGCTCGGCTTGCGCAGGAACACGCGCCAGGCGGAGCGTTCGGCGCCGCCGGCCCCGAGGGAACCACGGGTGCCTCGGTTGGAGGCCCGACGCCGGCCGTCCGGCTTCCCGGTGTCCGCCGGCTGGCTCGGTGGGAGGGCCCCCGAGTGCGGTGACCGGGGATCCTGCTCGGCCGGTCCCGCGGCGGGGACCAGGGGGGTCTCTTGCTGGGTCATGCCGTGGCCTCCTGGGTCTGGCGGTTCCGTTGCGGGGAGAACTGGGCCCGCAGCCGCGGGTCCACCAGGCCGTACACCACGTCCGTGATGATGTTGACCACGATGATGACGACCGTCAGGACGATCACCACGCCCAGGATCACCATGTTGTTCTGCCGGTTGATGGCGTCGATGAACAGCAGTCCCATCCCGGGCCAGCCGAAGACACGCTCCACCAGGACCGAGCCGGCCAGGATGTAGCCGAGGCTGTAGCCGGAGACCGTGACCATCGGCAGCAGGGCGTTGGGCAGGGCGTGCCGCCACAGCACGTGGGAGGAGGACAGGCCCTTGGACCGGGCCGTGTCCACGAAGTCCTGACCGAGGGATTCGATCATGGACGAGCGCATGATGCGGGTCTTGTAGGCCAGCTCGCTGGTGGCCATGGTGATCACCGGCAGGACGAGGTACTCCAGCCCGATCCCGGGCTGGCCGTAGGGACTCTTGCCTTGGGTGGGGAACCAGCCGAGCCAGATGGAGAACACCAGGATCAGCAGCATGCCGAACCAGAAGTTGGGGACGGAGAACAGCGCCACGGCGCCGCCGGAGATCCCGCCGTCCAGCCACCGCTTGCGGCTGCGAGCGGCGATCGAGCCGAGGACGAGGCCGCCCAGGGTGGAGAGCACGAACGCGGGGACCGCCAGGGCCAGGGTGTTGCCGGCCCGGCTCAGGATCAGGTCCAGGACCGGTTCGTTGTTGGTGCCGAACGAGAATCCCAGATTCCCGGTGAACACATTGCCCAGATAGAGCACGTACCGCTCCCAGACCGGCTTGTCCAGGCCGTAGGCGGCCATGATCTGGGTCCGGAAGGCCTCCGAGAGGGGGACGTCCCCCACCAGGGTCTGGACCGGATCACCGGGGGCCAGTTCCAGTAGGAAGAACAACACCGTGATCACGGCGATGAACAAGATCAGGGAAGACAACAGGAGTCTTCCGTAGTGCATCAGGCGAGCCTTCACCGGCACCTCCTCGGCAGCGTGGGGTCGCCCTCAGTCTGCGGGGGGTGTGACGTGGAACACGGGCGCCCTTCCATGCCGTGGAAAGAGCGATTCGAGGGGACCGGCCGGTGCCGGGCCGGCCCTAGACCAGGCCGGCGTGGCTGCGGTTGAAGGCGATGGTCCGGGGGTCCAGGACGGGGCGTTCCACCCGGGCCCGGGCGATCCGGCGGGCGGTGGCCAGCAGCAGGTCCTTCAAGCCATGCGGCTCCGGGTGGACGCGGGCGTAGATGGCCCCCACGGCCACGTCCACGGCACCCAGTGCGTCCGGCACGGGGGCCGCCATGGAGCCGGCGCCGGGGGCGAGGGCGCCGTCGATCCGCAGGAATCCGTCCCGGCGTGCTGCGGCCATCCGCTCCCGGATCTCCTCGGGGCGGGACGGGGTGAACTCGGTGTAGCGCTTGAGGGGACGGGACAGGTAGTCCTCCTGGAAGGAGGGGTCCGCGAAGGCCAGGAGCAGCTGCCCCGTGGCGGTCACGTGCAGCGGCAGCCGCCCGCCCATCCGGTTCTGCCCCGTGTAGTTCGGGTGCGCCCTCAGCGCCTCCAGGTACATCACCTCGTCCCCCTCCCGCACGGAGAGGTTGACGGTCAGCCCGGTGCGGCGCTGCAGGTCCACGAGGTGCGGCAGGGCCAGCTCGCGGATGCGCAGGTCTTCCGTGGAGGCGCTCGCCAGCTTCAGGATCTTGCGGCTGAGGCGGTACCGCCCCTCCTCGTCCATCTCCAGGCCGCCCCAGTCCAGGACCTCATGGGCCAGCCGGTGCGTGGTGGTCAGGCTGAGGTCCGCCCGCCGGGCGATCTCCGTCAGCGTCAACGGCTCCCCGCGCTGGGCGAAGGCGTCCAGCAGGGACAGGACCCGGGCCGCCGCGGTGCGCTTGGCGGATCCGGGGCCGGTGTCCTGCAGCCTGCTGCGCACATTCTGGATGTCGACGGATGATGTCTCGTTCATCGCGGGTCTTTCCTCCGGTGGCCACCGGACCTCGGAACCGCCGGCGGGTGCGCCAAGGCTACCGGCCGGCGTCGTGCCCGAGGCCGGGGTTCCGCCCCACGAAAGCGAACCGGGCCCGCCGCCCGGCCTGCGCCGCCACCCAGCATCACGTCCGGCGTGCCGTCAGTGGACGGGCAGCGCCCGGCCGGACCACGTGCTGAAGGTGCGCACCACCATGGAGATGGCGGCGTTCGGGGAGCCGGCCACCACGATCGGCAGGGTGGCCGGGGCGGCATCGGTGAGCGCCGGGTGGAAGTGCTCCGGCGCGAACGGCCCGAACGGGCGGTCCCGCAGCCCCTTCCCGGCCTGGGAGAGCTCGGCCTCCGTGTGCCCGGCGTGCTCGGCGAGCCAGCCCCGCACGTCCTGCCGGGACATCCCCGCCTCGGCCAGGGCGTGGGCGTGGGCGGGGTTCATCACGAGGACCGCCGCCCCGCTGCGGAAGATCCAGGGGCCCATGCGCTGCAGGGTGTCGGCGAAGTCCGCCAGGAGCTCCTCGGCGCTGTGGAAGGAGCGGTTGTCCAGGAACTCACTGGTGCGGACCAGCACCACGCTGGCGGCGTCCTGGCCGGCCGGGACGCCGGCCTCGGCGCTGTGGGGCTCCCAGGGGGAGGACTCCTCGTCCTCGCCGATGCACTGGGTCCAGCGCCCCGGGACGCCCTGCGTGGCCTGTTCGAGCTCCTGCGGGATGATCCCGAAGCCGTTGCGGACCGTCAGGCCGAGGGCGCGGGGAATGGTCATGTTGGCACGGAAACCCGGGCCGAAGACCCCGCCCGCGGAGTTGATGTCCAGCCGGTGCCGGACCGGGCCGTTGACGATGACGAGGGGGGAGGGTCCGCTGGTGGACTGCCAGCCGCCGCCGCGGGCGGCGCGCTCCAGGGAGAGGGCCTCCCACGCGGTGAGCACCACGGGCAGGTACTCCGGCCGGCAGCCGGCCATGGCGGCGTGCAGGGCCACGTCCCGGACGGTGGCCTGGCGGTCCACCTGGGGCAGCTCGGCCAGGACCGAGTCCGGGTCGCGGTCCGTGTGGCGCAGGAAGTCCTCCACCACCTCCGCCGTGGCCGGGAGCACGGGCAGGCCGTCGGACCAGCCGCGCTCGTACAGGTACTCGGCCGTGGCGCGGGACGCCGCCGCATCCAGCAGGGACTCCGGGACGGAGGTGCCGTCCGCCCCGGGGCCCCCGGGGCCCCCGGGGCCCCCGGGAGTCCCGGGGACTGTCAGGTCGATGCTCATGCGGCCGCGCCGGTCAGGTGGGCACCGATCCTGGCCGCGAGGTCCCGGCCGCGCTCGGCGATGCCGTCCGGCGTGAGGTTGGCGATCGGATGGGGCATCAGCAGGTAGGGGAAACCGGACTGCCCCTTGAGCCGGGCCATCGCCCGGGAGGTGACGTCGAAGGCCTCGGTGCACACCACGGCCACGGGCAGGCCGCGGGCCTCCAGGGCGATGCCGTCCGCCACGGCCGCCGCGCTGCAGGAGCCACAGTCGCCCACGCCGATCACCACCACGTCGCAGTCCCGGACCACTCGCTCCACGAGTTCCCCCTCCAGGGGCATGGCGAAGTTCTGCTTGGTCAGGCGGACCAGCTCGATCGGCCGCCGCCCGGCAGGCTGTTCGGCTTGCTGTTCCACCAGCGCCGCGCCCACCGCATCCAGCACCTCGGCCGCGTGGCGCTTGGTGTTCTCGAGTAAGCCCACGCGGAGGCCGGCGAGTTCGGGCACCCGGGGGGAGCCGGTGGGCGCGGTCCCCGTGCCGATGGTGGTGCCCCTGGTGTCGCTGGTGGTGATCGTGCTGGACCTGCTGATGGTGGGGTCAAGGATCCCTGCCGTCATGGCACTCCTCCGTTCTGGCGGCACGCGTCGCGCCTTGTGGGGGGACACTCTGGCCGGATTCAGGCCGTGGGGTGGGCGCGCTTCCACGCGGTGGAATGGGGGCCGGGGCGGAGGAGGCGGAGTGAATGCCGCGGGGCTGCCGGTCACTGTGGAACAATGGGTTGCCGGCCCGTGCGATGTCAGGTCGCCGGCCGATCCGCCCTGGTGTAACGGCAGCACGCCAGCCTTTGGAGCTGTGCAGTATAGGTTCGAATCCTATGGGCGGAACTCCTCTTGATATCCCTGACGATTCTTAATATTCCTGACGATCTGCAGCCAACCCTTCCTTTGGGAACCAGCAATCTCTACCATTTGGTGATTAGGGAATCCCCTCCCTGTGATCTGACCGCACTCAGTGTCCTGTCAGGAACTTCCCCGCCTCGGCAGGCCACGATTTACGTCAAGGGCCAAGGGTATGCAATCGTCTCCGTCTCTCACCGCACCGCCACATTCCATTCCCCTCACCTCGAGTGAGCCGAACACCGTCCATGAGGTCATCTCCGGCCTCCCACACCCCACGCGCCCTGAGGCGCTGTCCGTTCCGGTGATACCGGCACTGGACCTGTCCTGGCTGGAATCCGGCGCCGATGGGCGGTGGATGGACTCGCCGGCCGAGGCCAACCTCGCCCTCGAGTCGATCTTCGCGGGGGATGGCGCCGGCGGGGCCATCCTGACCGGCGAGCTCGGCGACCGCCGCGAGACCATCGAAGCCGCGCTGACTACCGTCTCGGCGGACCGGGCCGTGTTCCGGCTGCACGGCAGCGCCTTCGCGGCGGCCACCCCCTACGGGGCCCTGGCCATCCTGCTCTCAGGGCTCCACGAGGCCCCGCCGGCCCACCCGCACGGCATGATGCGGGTGCTGTCCGACTTCCTCCACCCCCAAGGTGCGGACCCGGCCATCGTGATCGTGTCCCAGCCGGACCAGATCGATTCCGGCACCATCACCGTCCTGGCCCAGCTCGCACAGATGCACCACATCACCTTGGTGGTTCACTGCGAGCGGTCCAGTGATGTCCCGATCGACCTGGCCGCGCTCCGCAGGCTCGGGACCCTGACCGGGATCACCGTTCGGCCCCTCACCCCGGCGGCCGGCCAGAGCCTCGTGGAGGAGGTGGCCGGCGGGCCCGTGTCCCGCTTCGCCGTGACGGTCCTGTGGCAGCACAGCGCCGGATCCGTGCAGCGCCTGCGGCAGCTGACGCGGGACTGCATGACCTCCGGCAAGCTGCGGCGCAGCGGCGCGGACTGGGTGCTCGACTCGGGACCGCTGCCGCGCTCGTCCACGGGCGAGGACCCGTCCGCCATGCTGCGCGGACTCCCCGTGCGCCAGCGGGCGCTCCTGGAGATGCTGGCCATCTGCGGGCCCATGCGCGTGGGGGACCTCATCCACACCGGGTACGCCGCCGAGCTCGATGAGCTGGAAGAGTCCGGTGCCCTGGAGATCCTGAACGAGCACAGCGGCCGGGTGGCCCAGATGACGGCCGTGCAGGCCGCCGAGACCATGGCGGCGATCGAGCCGGACCGTCGTCGTGAGCTCGCCGCGACCCTCGAGATGCTGGATCCGGGATACCTCAGCGTACTCCGGGCGGCCCAGGACTTCGTGGCTATCGGGAACCCGACCGAGGCCGTGGCCCTGTTCTTCGACCAAGACAGTGGTCCCGCACAGCGGCTCCAGGCGGCCTCGGTAATCGGTCGGCAGCATCTGGCGTGGGCCGAGGCCCGGGCACGGCTCATGGTGGGGGACCTGGAAGGGGCAGAGCGAGTTCTGGAGAACTCCCCGGAACGCGGGACGGCGGCGCTCTTGGTCCAGGCCGCGGCCCTGGCCGCGGTGCGCGGAGACGTGCGCCGGGTGATGGAGTTGCTGGACACCCTCCCCGAGGACCGGCAGCCGGCGTCGCTGGATGAGGGCGGCGCCGTCTTCACGGGTGAGTCCATCCGGTGCCGAGCACGGGTCATCCGGGCCGAGGCCCTGGCCCTCGCGGATGACCAGGCCGGCGCCCTCAGGGTGGTGATGGAGCTGGATCGGGAGCTCGCCGGCTTTAAGAACCTGGGCATCATCAACGACGTGATCGGCCCCTTCGAACGAGCCGTGCTCGCCGAATCCATGCTGACCGTACTGGCTGCATGTGGCCAGCTGGACCGCTGCCGTGAGCTCGCCGAGACGGTCCTCGCCGGGCGGCACGGCAATCCCTACGCGGTCCAGTACGCCGACCTGGTCCTGGCCGTCCTGGAGGTCATGGGCGGGGTGCAGGACCGCGCCGCCCAACGGGCGGCCACGGCGGTCGCGCAACTGGAGCGGCTTGGCCGACCGCAGGACCTGGAGACGGCGCTGGCCGTCCAGGCATTCTGCTCCGATGTACCGGACGGGCCGCGCGGGACACAGGGTCCCGAGGGGGTCGCCTCCGCCCGCGTGCTGGAGTCCCACGCCCAGGAGTTCCGCCGCAGCCGGGAGAGCCAGGCGCTCGGACGCCTGGGGTGGATGGCGGAACTGCTGCTGGCACGGTCTACGGGTCAGATCCACTCCCCCCAAGCGCGGACCGCGCGGCTCGTGGCCCTCGCCGACCGTGCGGCCGCCGGGGGACTCTACTCGGTCGAGTTCGCCGCGGTGTCCGGCGCCTTCCACTTCGGTGAGACGTGGCTGGCCCCCCGGCTCGCCGAGACGGCCGCCTGCACCCAGACCGTCGCCTCGGCGCCGCAGTTGATGCTGGCTCGTTCGGTGCTGGAGGACGATCCGGAGCTATTGTTCCAGGCCTTGGAGATGCTGGCCCTGGCGGGGTACGCGGGGTACGTCGAACCGGCCTCCTCCCCGATGGTGCGGGATCTGAGCGCCGCGCAGCTCCGGCGGCTCACGGACGCCGCCGGAGCCAGCCGCCGGAGCAATCCGGCGGCGGAGGAACCCGAGGGGGAGCCGTCGTGGATGGTCGAGCTGACGCGACGGGAGAAGGAGATCTCCCGCCTGGTGGTGGCCGGCAAGACCAACGCCATGATCGCCCGGATCAGCGGGATCTCCATTCGGACGGTAGAGGGCCACCTCTACCAGATCTACGCGAAGCTGCAGCTCAAGGGTCGCGCCGAGCTCTCACGGCTGGCCGCAGCCCACACCGCGCAGCGGCATCGGGTATGACCACTTCGGAGGCTGGGAGTCAGGCGCCCCCGGCCCGGACCGTCCGGGGCCTCCACCTCGAAGCGCTCGTGGACGTACTACGGGGGAACCGGACGGCCGGGGCGGCGATCCTCGGCGGTCCGGGTATGGGCAAGTCCTCGTTGGTCCAGCACGCCCTAAGAGTCTCCGGCCGGCTCGAAGACGTGCAGACCGTCCAATGCAGCCCAAGCCTGCGGGAGGTGCCGTACGGCGCGCTGTCCCCCTTGCTCATCGGACTGCCCCGTCTGGATACCCCGGTGGAGGTGCTGCGTGCCCTGCAACAGGGGCACCCCTCACCGGTGATCGTGGTGGTCGATGTCCAGCACCTGGACGCCGCCAGCGCGTTCGTGCTGGCCCAGCTCGTCCAGAACCGGGCCGCGACCCTGCTGGCCATGGGGACCGGTCCGCTCGATCGCGCCTCCGGACTGGCCGCTCTGGCGGACACCGGGGTGTTGCGGACCATCCATCTGGAGCCGGCCGACGTGGACCGGGTGCGTCGGCAATGTGAACACGTACTGGGAGGACCGCTGACCGCGGGGACAGCCCGGACCATCCACGGCATGACCGGCGGGAACCCGCGGCTGACCAACGCCTACCTGGCCTCCGCCCGGGACCAGGGAATGCTCGTTCGGGCTCCGGGCGGGGCGTCAATGCCCGGGCTGTCCGCGCCGTGGATCCTGCTGCGAGCCGCACCGGAACCGGACGGGCGCCTGATCGACACGGTAGACGCGATGCACGAGGCACTGCAGCCGGGCGAACGAGAGACGCTGGAGCTGGCCGCCCTGACCGGCGGGGTGCCTCGGTCCCTGCTACGGTCCATCGCCGGGGAGCACGTCCATGACCTGCTGGAGGCCGGATTCCTTCGGGAGGAGGGCTCCGCCGAGACGGTCGGCCTGGCTGCGGCCATTCATGCCGAGGTCCTCCGGGCGAACATCGCCCCGGGGAGGAGCTTCGAGCTGTACAAACGCTGGGTCGCCGCGGGTGGTGACTCGGACCAGCACTGGACGGCCCGCAGCGTGTTGTGGGCCCTGGAATGCGGTCAGAGCGTACCGGCCCAACGGCTTCTGGACGCCAGTTATGGGGCGTTACAGGTCAAGGACTGGCCCACGGCCCGCGCCCTGGCGTCCCACGTAGCCGTGTCCCGGGAACCGCGAGCGGCGCTGTTGCAGGCCGAGCTGATGTTGTTGGGCGGACGGACCTGGGCCGGACGCAGGGACCTGACGGACCTCGCCGTGCGGAGCACGGACCAGAACCTGAGGATGGAGGCCGTATCTCTCCTGGCCATGAGCTTGGTCAATACGGGCGAGGCCCCCAACCTCTGGTCCGCCCTGCCGCCGCTGTTGGCTCAGCTTCAGGAACACCAATCGGAGGTAGTGGACCGCCCCCCGGCCTTGACCCGACTGATCAAGATGGTCGCGGACCGTTCCACCGACCTGCGCCGCCCCCAGATAGTCGACCACCTACAGGAGGTGGTCGATGATCCGGACACCCGTGAGTTCACCCGAGCCACCCTGCTGCTTATGCAGGCTGAAGTGCTGACCATGGCGGGGGAACCGAACGCGGCCATTCGCGCCGCCGAACGCGCCCACCTGACGGCATTGACGTATCCTGCCTTCTCGGCGCGGTTCGGTCTTCAGGCCGTGGCCGTCCTCGTGTTCAGCCACGTCACCGCCGGGTCCACGGAACGGGCGCGGGAGCTCCTGGAGGAACAGCTGCACCTGGAACCGCGGCGGTGGCACCAGCGCTCCGGCACCCTCCTGGCCTTGTGGCACATGGTGGAGAACGTTGCGGGGACGCCATCGGACGCCTACCCGTGGATCGCGGACGCCGTGGTGGAATTGCGTCAGCACGATCCGCTCCAAATGCTGCCGCTGGCGGAGGCCATGCTGGCTCCTCGATGGGCCGTCGCGACAATCGGCATGCCAAGCCCCACCGCCGAGGAACGTGCGGCACGAGACCTCTCCGGCCCGGAGCCCTGGTGGTTGATGTCCCTGGCCATGTTCAGCATCGTCGAGGACCGCCACCCGGATCTCAAGGGGGTGGGCCGCCCGCTGTGGCGCCGGATCCTGGACGATCCGCGGCTGCAGTACCGTCCGGTGGTCCGACGAGAGATCCTGCTGTGCCTGGTCATGTTGCGGGAACCGGCGGACGTGGGGGATGAGCTGCTGCGGGAACTCCACGAAATGGCGAAGTCCACGGCCGGACCTCGGGCCGCGGCCTTCGCCCGTACGCTGGATCCTGCGCTGGCGCGGGATCCCCGGCTCCTGGCGGAGGCGGCCGAGCAGTCGGCGTCGGTGGGAGACATCCTGCCAGCAGCGTTCGCCTGGACCCAGGTGGTGCTGCTCCACCACCACGCGGGTGATCTGCGCCGCCGCGGTGAGGCCCTGCGCCACCTCAAGCAACTGCAGCTACGGGCAGGCGTCTCGTTCCCGCCCTACATCTCCGGGGCCCAGGCCCTCGGCGAGTTGACGGCGCGCGAGCGGGAGATTGTGGCGCTCGCCGCTCAGGGGCTGAGCAATGGCGAGGTCGCGGAGCGACTCTTCGTCTCGCAGCGCACCGTGGAGGGCCACCTGTACCGGGTGTTCACGAAGCTAGGGATCGCTGACCGCTCGGAACTGAAAAACCTGCAGTACTGAGCGACGACAAGACCTCCCACCCTCTCCGGAGGAAGGGCCGCCCCTTTCGAGCCACCTGATCCACACGGAGCAGGTGGCTCGAGCCTTCCCCGCGATGATCCGTCTCTGTGATTGACACGAGTATCTCGGACGGTATGGCTCCCAAACAACACGGATACCCGACAGGACTTCGTCGTTCCGGGTGCGCATAAGGGATCAGGGGATCTCCAGTACTCGGACCACGTGGGGTAATCGAGTACCCGACTACGGGTGTGGAACCTGTCACGAAAATCTACGCTCAGGGGTGTCCGAACGGGCTGTCATCCCCGACAGCCCACCTCCGGGGCCAGCACTCTCATGGGCAGGTCCTCCGCCAGCACGGGTGGGAGATTGACATGCAGTTCTACCTCAACGACGCGCGCCCGCACGGGCCCGCACTGTGACCATGTCGCAGTCCGATGATCGACTGATCACATTTCGGCACCGTTACCTCCTGGAGGAGCCGGTCACGTCGCAACGTCCTCGTGACGGACGTGGGCGTGGCTGCTGTGGCTTCAGCAGTGGCGGGGCCAGCATTATCGGTGAGTTCCACGGAACCCACCGCGAACGAGGATGCTGGCCCGCTCGTCAAGCTCAAGGACGAATCGCGGCGCACCCGCATCGAGAGTGTTTTGCGGTGATACTCGCCGGACGAGCCCCCTCTGTTCTGGAATGCCATGAGGAGGAGATCCCCCTCATGGGCACCGGCCCCCGCTGCCGGACGAGGTTGCACGTTGCGCCGATCATCGGGGGCATGGACTCCACATCAAACCCGGGTTCACCGGTCTTTGGCAGATCGACGGACGCCCTGACCTGGGGTGGAACGAATGCTCCCGCCTCGATCTCTACCACGTCGAGAAATGGACCGTCACCAGAGATCTGCAGACCTTGTGGCGAACCTCCAAAGTCATAATCGAGCCCGAAGGAGCGCACTGATGAGTGTCACCGTCGATTCCACCGTCCATCCCGCCCTGCGCGTCGCAGTCATCGGTGCCGGGTACTGGGGCCCCAACCTGGCCCGCAACTTCGCCATGAGCTCGGACTGGGACCTCGTGGCCATCTGCGACATGGACGCCGGGCGCGCGGAGGAGCTCTCCCGCAAGACCGGCAACCCGGCAGTGGTCACCTCCGTGGACGAGCTGCTGGCCCGGCACGATGTGGACGCAGTCGCCATCGCGACCCCGACCCACACCCACCATGCGATCGCCCTGCAGGCGATCGAGGCCGGAAAGCACGTAGTGGTGGAGAAGCCGCTGGCCGACACCACCGAACGCGGCCGGGAGATAGTGACCGCCGCCCGGGAGGCCGGCACTATCCTGATGGCCGACCACACCTACTGCTACACCCCGGCCGTTCTGAAGATCCGCGAGCTCATAGCGTCGGGAACGCTGGGCGAGATCCATTATGTGGATTCGGTCCGGATAGACCTCGGGCTCATCCAACCGGATGTGGACGTATTCTGGGACCTTGCCCCGCACGACCTGTCCGTCCTGGACTTTATCCTTCCAGACGGTCTGCAGCCGCTGGCCGTTTCCGCCCTGGGCGCCGACCCATTGCGATCCGGTAAATCCTGCGTTGGCTATCTGGCCCTGCCCTTGGCCAACGGCGCCCTGGCTCACGTCCACGTCAACTGGCTCTCCCCGACCAAGATCCGGCAGATGGTGATCGGCGGATCCAAGAAGACCCTGATCTGGGACGATCTGAACCCGCAGCAGCGCCTCAGCATCTTCGACCGCAGTATGGACCTGGGACGCCAGGAAGACATCCTCGGCGATCCCGCCTCCCGCAAGGGCGCCGCCGTCGCCTACCGCCTCGGAGACACCTGGTCCCCGGCTCTCTCCGAGTTTGAGCCACTGGGGCTGATGGTGTCCTCGTTTTCCGAGGCCATCCGGAGCCGCCAGCCGGCTCCCACGGACGGCAACTCTGCGCTGCGGGTGCTGTCTGTCCTGAAGGCCGCCAGCGACTCTCTCGCCGCTGGCGGCGCCAAGGTGTCTGTCGGAAACTCGGTGTCTGCGGGCCTCGTCCCGGATCCATCCCCTTGGGCCACGCGATGAGCATCGCCCAGATCACCGGCACGTCCGCCCTGAGGGGCGGACGCTTTCTTGTCACGGGAGGGACCGGGATGGTCACTTCTGCGGTCGTAGACCAACTGTCGGCCTCCGGCGCACAATGCGTGACCGTGCTGGACAACCTGCAGCGCGGACGCCGGTCCAACATCGCCGCGGCACTGGACTCGGGCCGGGTGGAACTGGGCTCGGATCTGCCCATCGAGCTCGGGCCGGAGCGGGCCGTGAACTCGGATGTCCGCCGGCTGGCGGACATCTCCGCCGCGGATCGCGACCTCGGCTTCCGCGTCAGCATCGGATTCGACGAGGGCCTGCGCCAGCTCGTCGAGTGGTGGGGCCCCCTCCGCGAGGAAGTGGCCGCTGGCCGCCAACTCATCACCACCGCTGCGGTCGTCACCTGATCCGGCCGAGCCTAGAACGAGAAAGCAGACGATGAGCAGAATCAGCGTGATGAAGCCCTGGCTGGGCCCGGAAGAGGCCGAGGCCGTCGCCCAGGTCATCGCCACCGGCTGGGTGGCCCAGGGGCCCCGGACCGTGGAGTTCGAACGGGCCTTCAGCGCCACCCAAGGTGTGTCCCACGGCGTGGCCACCTCCTCCTGCACGACTGCCCTGCACCTGGCGCTCCTGGTGGCCGGGGTCCAGATGGGTGACGACGTGATCGTCCCGTCCCTATCCTTCATCGCCACGGCCAACGCGGTGACCTATCTGGGGGCCCGCCCGGTGTTCGCGGACGTGGACCTCGTGACCGGCAACGTGACGGCCGAGACCCTGGACGCCGTCCTGACGCCCCGGACCACGGCCGTGATCGCTGTGGACCAGGGCGGCATGCCACTGGACCTGGAGCCGATCCGTGAGCTGTGCGATCGGCACTCCCTGGCCCTGATCGAGGACGCCGCCGGCGGCGCCGGATCCACCTACCGCGGCCGGCCCGTGGGCACGGGAGCGGACATAACGGCGTGGTCCTTCCACCCCCGCAAGATGCTCACCACGGGCGAAGGAGGCATGCTCACCACGGACAACCCCGAGTGGGCGGCCCGGGCACGCAGGCTACGGGAGCACTCCATGGACGTCTCGGCCGCCGAACGGCATACTTCCGTGCTGCCGGTCCAGGAGGGATATCCCGAGGTGGGCTACAACTACCGGATGACCGACATGCAGGCGGCCATGGGACTGGTCCAGCTGGGCAAGCTGCCGGAGATGGTCCGCCGACGCCGGGCGCTCGCGGACGACTACCAGGCCGTGCTGGCGAGTCTGCCGGGCCTGCGCTATGCCGTGGATCCGGAGCACGGTACCTCCAACTTCCAGTCCTTCTGGGTGGAGGTCCTGCCGGACTTCCCGTTGGGCCGCGAGGAACTGCTCGAGTGGCTGGCCGCGGACGGGATCTCCTCCCGGCGGGGGATCATGGCGGCCCACCGGCAGGGGGCCTACGCGGGTCACTCGGGCCTGGTGCGTCCCCTGCCCATGACCGACCGGCTGACGGACAACACCCTGATCCTGCCGATCTTCCACACCATGACCGAGGCCGAGCACCGGAGGGTGACGGACAGCTTGCGGGCCGCCGCCGAGTCCCCGCGGAACATGCGCGATCACGCCTCCCTCAATGGGAGTGGATGACCATGGCCGCTGTGGCCGGCTCGCCACGGCAGCGCATCAAAGGAGGAACTGTGGCATGACACTCAGCAGGATCACCGACGTGCCTGTCGAGGCCACATCAATTCCCGCCGTGGACCTCGGTGCGCAGCAGCGTGAGATCGACGAGGAGGTCCAGGCGGGCCTGCGCCGGGTCTTCGACACTACCGCATTCATGGACGGTCCAGACGTGAAATCCTTCGAGCGCGAGTTCGCTGCTTTCATCGAGGTCTCGGACTGCGTGGGCGTCGGCAACGGCACGGACGCGCTTGAGCTGGCACTACGGGCCGCGGGTGTGACGGCTGGGGGTGAGGTCATCCTCCCGGCGAACACCGTCCCGTCCACGACCGAGGCGGTCAGCCGCATTGGTGCCGCTCCCGTCCTCGTGGACGTCGATCCGCGGTACCTGCTGATCGATCCGGAAGCTGTCGCCGCAGCCGTCAATGGCCGGACCCAGGCCATCGTGCCGGTGCACCTCCACGGGCAGACCGCCTTCGTGGAGCAGCTCCGTCCGGAGGCGGAGAGGGTCGGCGCGGTCATCGTCGAGGACGCGTCCCAGGCCCAAGGGGCCTTCCGGCACGGGCGAATGGCCGGCAGTCTGGGGCTGGCTTCCGGGACCGGGTTCTCTCCGGGGCGTAACCTCGGGGCGGCCGGGAACGCCGGTGCCGTGCTGACCGACGACGCCGGCTTGGCGGCCCGGGTGCGCAGCGAGCACGTTGGCCCACAGCAGGACCGGCACCGTACAGTCGGCATGGACTCCCGCCTGGATTCCGTGCAGGCCGTGGTCCTACGGGCCAAACTGTCCCGCCTGGAGCGGTGGAACGGACTGCGACGGGCCGCTGCGGACCGTTACACCGAGTTGTTGCGGCCCCTGGCGGCGCTAGGGGCCGTATGGTTGCCGTCTGAGGCCCAGGGCAACTATCACGTATGGCAGTTGTATACGGTCCAAGTGGAGGACCGTGACCGCGTGCTGGCCGAGCTTCAAGAGGCCGGGATCGGGGCGGTAGCGCACTACCCCGATCCCATGCACCCGGCCGGTGCAGTCCATCAACTGGGCCTGAGGCATGGCGCTTTCCCCATTGCCGAGGCTGCGGCGGATAGGTTGCTGTCCTTGCCGATCTTCCCGCACATTACGGAGGAGCAGCAGGAGCGTGTCGTCGACGTGCTGGTCCGCTCGTTGCTCACCGTGCGGCAGTGACGCCGAGTCGTCGACCGTGAAGAAGCTTCCAGCCATCGAAACCTTTAACCGGGAGCAGGCAGTGCGATGAGGGTTTTGACGTATCCGCTTGAACTCAGCATCGGCGGGAGCCAGGTGACCGCCATCGAGCTAACTGTTGAGATGCAGCGGCCCGGGCACGCGGTGGCTGTCTATGGCCAGAGCGGCACCCTATCTGAGCGCATTCGAGAACTGGACCTGGAATTCATCGAGTCGCCGCGGGTTCGCACGCGACCGACGCCGTCTATCGTCTCGTCGCTACGGCGAGAGTTGACTCGACGCGGCACAGAAATTGTCCACGGTTATGGGTGGCCCCGACCCTTGAAGCGACGCTCGCCCGCCGTGGGACCGGGGCCGTCCCCGTCTCGACGGTGTTGTCGTTGCCCGTCGCGCCCTTCATCCCGATCTACGTACCGTTATTGGTGGGAACGGATCAGACGAGGGTGGCCGAACTACCATTGGGACGTCGGTACGTCGGTCTGATGGAGCCGCCTGTCGATGCCCGGATGAACTCCCCGCACGCGAGCCTTCCCCTCCGTGCATTCTGCCGACCTTGGAACCTGGACCCCGACGCTTTCACCGTCGTGGTGGTCTCCGGGATGGCTCACGGCGCAAGACTGGAGAGGGCCATGACGGCCATCAAGACCGTTGGCCGACTCAGCCGTAAGCACCGGGTCCAGCTTGTCGTCGTCGGTGGGGGCGAAGCACTCGACACGGTCCGAAAGCGTGCGCAGCAAGTCAACGCGGAAGCCACCAGTACCGCAATCGTGGTGACCGGAGAGATGATCGCTCCGAGACCGGCCTATGAGGTTTCAGATGTAACACTGAGCATGGGCAGTTCCGTCGTCCGGGCCATGGCCTTCGGCACGCCTGTCATTGTGCAGGGGACCGGGAGGTCTTCGAGCCACTGACCGCGGACACCCTGCCATTCTTCCTCCAGCAGGGGTGGGACGGGCACGGGCCAGCTCCGGCGGGAGCGTTCGCCCGCCTGTACTCGCTGCTCACGGCCCTGCTGAAGGATCCAGGTGAGCGCCGCAGGCGGGCGGAGTTGTCCCTTCGGGTGGCCCGTGAGCGCTTCAGCCTGACCGGCGCCGCCGAACGCCAATTGGACTTCTTCGAACGCGTCCAGCGCACGTCCGCCAGACCGAGTGCGCGGACTGCTTCCTCGGACGCGCTGACGGCGAGGAGGTTTTTGTGCCACCAGATGAGGAACAGGATCGATCGGTGGCCCGGCCTTGGCGCAGTTCAGGACCTCCACCGCCGGGCGACCACGGCCACCTGAGGGGAACCCGTCCGCGTTACCCACATTCGACTTCGTGCGGGGTTTCCGGTTCGGCCCCCTCCCGCCCGACGGTCTAGACTGGCCCGCGGCGGTTAACCACCTTTCGGTGCGCCACTACCGGACGATCGAAGCAGGAGCGCAGATCCTTGACCGAATCCCCCGTGACACCCGCAGCTCAGGCAGGACCGGCCGCAGTCATCGTCCTGGCCGCCGGCGCGGGGACCCGGATGAAGTCCAAGACCCCCAAGATCCTGCACCCGATCGGTGGGGCCTCCATGATCGGTCATGCGCTCGCGGCCGCTGCCGGCCTGAATCCGCAGGAGTTGGTGGCCGTGGTCCGCCACCAGCGGGACCTGGTGGCGGATCACATCCTTTCTCTGTCGGAGAGGCTCGGCACCACCCCGGTCATCGCGGACCAGGACGAGGTGCCCGGCACCGGACGTGCGGTGCAGTGCGGGCTCGAGGCACTCACCGCGGCATCGGCCGCCGGCAGCCTGTCCGGCACCGTCGTCGTCACCTACGGGGACGTCCCCCTGCTGACCACCGAGCTGCTGGCCGAGCTCGTGCAGACCCATGAGGCCGACTCCAATGCGGTCACCGTGCTCACCGCCCTGCTCGAGGACCCCACCGGCTACGGCCGTATCCTGCGGGACACGGACGGTTCCGTGGCCGGGATCGTGGAGCACAAGGACGCCACGGACGCCCAGCGGCAGGTCAACGAGGTCAACTCCGGCATCTACGCCTTCGACGGCGCCGTGCTGAGCACCGCACTGGCCCAGGTCACCACGGACAACGCCCAGGGCGAGATGTACCTGACCGATGTCCTGCAGATCGCCCGCGCTGCCGGGGGGCGCGTCGCCGCGGTCTCCACCACGGACCAGTGGCAGGTGGAGGGCGCCAATGACCGCGTGCAGCTGCAGGCCCTCGGTGCGGAGATGAATCGCCGCACCCTTCAACGCCACATGCGCGCCGGAACCACCATCCAGGACCCGGCCACCACGTGGATCGACTCCACCGTGACACTGGAGCCGGACACCACCGTCCTGCCCAACACCCACCTGCAGGGCTCCACGCACATCGGCGAGGATTCCGTCATCGGCCCGGACACCACCCTCGTGGACACCCGGGTCGGCAGCGGCGCCACCGTCACCCGTACCCAGGCGACGGGCGCCGTCATCGGCGACCGGGCCGGCGTCGGGCCCTTCACCTACATCCGCCCCGGCACGGTGCTGGGTGAGCTGGGCAAGATCGGTGCGTTCTACGAGACCAAGAACGTGACCGTGGGCCGTGGTTCCAAGCTCTCCCACCTCGGCTACGCCGGGGACGCGGAGATCGGTGATCACACGAACATCGGCTGCGGCAACATCACCGCCAACTATGACGGCGTGAACAAGCACCGCACCGTGATCGGCAACCACGTGCGCACCTCGTCCAACACTGTGTTCATCGCACCGGTGACGGTCGGAGACGGCGCCTACACCGGCGCCGGCGCCGTGGTCCGCAAGGACGTCCCGGCCGGCGCGCTGGCCCTGACCGTGGCCCCGCAACGCAACACCGAGGGCTGGGTCGAGGACCGCCGCCCCGGTTCCCCGGCGGCCGAGGCCGCCGCCCAGGTCCGTTTGACCCACCAGCCCGGAACAGAAAGCGACAACGCATGAACGAGATCACGCAGCACAGCGAGAAGAAGCTGGTTCTGGCCGCCGGCCGGGCCCACCCCGAGCTGGCGGCCCAGGTGGCCGATGAGCTCGGCACCGAGCTGCTGCCGATGAGCGCCTACGACTTCGCGAACGGAGAGATCTACGTCCGCTCGGCCGAGTCCGTGCGCGGCAAGGACATCTTCGTGCTGCAGTCCCACCCGGCTCCGCTGAACAACCACCTCATGGAGCAGATGCTCATGCTGGACTCGTTCAAGCGTGCCTCCGCCAAGCGCATCACCGTGGTCTCCCCGTTCTACCCCTACGCCCGTCAGGACAAGAAGGGCCGAGGCCGCGAGCCCATCTCCGCGCGCCTCGTGGCGGACATGTACCGGACGGCTGGCGCTGACCGCATCATGAGCGTGGACCTGCACACCGCCCAGATCCAGGGCTTCTTCGACGGCCCGGTGGACCACCTGTTCGCCGTGCCGCTGCTGAGCGACTACATCCGCACCAAGACCGAGGGCGAAGAGCTCACCGTGGTCTCCCCGGACACCGGCCGCGTGCGGGTGGCCGAGCAGTGGGCCGAACGCCTGGGTGGCGCCCCGCTGGCCTTCGTGCACAAGTCCCGGGATCTCACCGTGCCGAACCAGGCGGTGTCCAAGCAGGTCGTCGGACAGGTCGAGGGCCGTACCTGCGTGCTGATCGATGACATGATCGACACCGGAGGAACCATCGCCGGCGCCGTGCGCGTGCTCAAGGAGGCCGGTGCCAAGGACGTCATCATCGCCGCCACCCACGCCGTGTTCTCCGATCCGGCTGCCCAGCGCCTGGCGGAGTCCGGCGCCCGCGAGGTGGTGGTCACCAACACCCTGCCCATCCCGCCGGAGAAGCAATTCGATGCCCTGACGGTGCTGTCCATTGCCCCGCTCCTGGCCCGCGCCATCCGCGAAGTCTTCGAGGACGGCTCCGTCACGAGCCTGTTCGACGGCAACGCCTGATCCAGCCGGGTGCGTTGGCCCCTTACTGATCGGTGATGCTGTGATGCTGTGATGGTGGGCTGTGTCTCACGCGAGTGATCTCGGCTGTGATGTCTCGTCCCGGCAAGGGCGCGAAGATCGGGATCATGGGCGGCACTGTCAGGGGCGGCATCCTGGCCGGTAGGGCCGAGCTCATCACCAGGGGACCCACGTGGCTGGCAAACGGCCAGCCCATACTTTCGTCGGTCGATATATTCCAGTTGAAGACGCCCCGAAGCTGGGGATGACGGGTCGTCAATGTCATCCAGACTCGCTCGACGGCGGCATGGGTGGAGTAGTTGGCAGCACGTGCCACGCCGACGCCGACGCCGACGCAACGAGAGTCACCCATGAGGGCCACCCACTCGTTGACGGATTCCACGATGTGGTTCTCATCGGCCAGTCCGGGACCGTCATAATACTGTGGGCTGACCATGTCCAAGACGCCAGCGTCGATCATCGCCTTGCAGTGCCTGATATCGGCAGGACGCCACGGAGCGGGCGGACTGGTGATCGCGAAGCTGTGGCCGTACGTGGCCTTGAGCTGCTGAGAGACCCAGATCATCTGGTCGGTGTTGGGCTGCTGCTCACCCTCGTAGGTGTTCCAATCGAGACCGTCGAAGCCGCCGAGTTCGCCGTAGATGCGCTTGATGCTGTCCAGGAAAGTCTGGGCGCGGGTTCGGGTGGATAGGTCGATGTACTGCCGGGCGCCCCCGACCGTGAGGATCGCCGTCCGGCTCCGGCGAAACTCGGCGAGGTCCGCAGTGAAGTGGGTGGCCGCTCCGCGTCCATCGCCGACAGCGTTCCACTGGACAGCTCCGGTCGTCCCGGGAGCGCCTCCGACGGGAGTGGCGTGGAAGAGGAACACCGTGTTGTATTGCGCCGGAATCTCGGTCAGCCGGAGTGGCGTGCCCCAGGGCGTCCAGTATCCGGCGACGACCCGCTGCGGAAGCGGAACCATGATTTTGCTCCTGTCCATCGGGATGCTCTGGTCGTAGGGGTAGTCCGCCGGGACGGGCTCGCGGCGAAGCTCGCCGTGGCGGCGTGGCTGCTGAACCTCACGGTCTTCAGGGTGCCGCACCGTTCCGAGGACTCCTACCCCCCACGTCGCGCTGTACAGGAAGGAGCGTCGGGTGATCATGGGCCGGACCCTGCCCTCCTGTGTGGTGTTTACCGGATATCAGGTGTCGTCGCCCTTTCCGCAGGCGATTCCGTCGCCGTTGGAGTCGAGCCCGAGTGGGTCTCCGACCGTCTCGATGCCCCGGGGGATGAGGTCCCGAACGTCGTTGCAGTTGTAGAACGCGGCCATCTCCATGCCGCTCATCCCTGCGTGGCCGGCATGCTCGCCCGCGAGCCGCGGTGGAACTGGCGGCAAGCAGACCCCGCCGGCGCCGTATCCCGGAACGCATCCCCCCGCCAAAGCCGTGTCGGTGACATCGTCGGCATCCAGCCCCTTGCCCTTGTCCGAAGTCATGTTGATTCCAGCGGCCTGTTCAGGATCGGGCTCGTTGACTGCCTCGGCCTCTGGCGCGACCGCTGCGATCGGCACCTCGGCCTCGGGGACCTCGGCGTCCGGCCGCGGGTCCGCCGCCTCCACCGGAACCTGGTCGGCTGTGGTTCCCGCCGTCGCCGAGGGCTCAGCGCATCCCGTCAGGACCAGCAGGATGCCGACCATCGCGAGTGCGGCGCGTGGGGTTCTCATCTCACATTCACCATTTTCGCAATCGAGGGGATGCCTTCCGTATCCAGGACCGTGAGCATGTAAGGTCCGGGCGGAAGGAGCGCAGGGTTGGACGGGACACTGGCACGCCGCGAATCACCGGTGCCGGTGATCGGCAGGTCCACCAGGCGCGCGTTGGTGTCGGTCTGGTGGGTGGCAGACCCCACGGCCGTGAGCGAGGCGCTCACCACGTCCCCGGTCACGCCGAGGTCAAAGGTGTCGCCGTATCCGGCCTCTCCCGGCGCCTCGGTGATGGTCGGGCGGTCGCCCTTGAACAGGTACCCCGGTTCGTAGACCGACACCTTCATCTCGAAGGAGCCATCGGCCGGATTCGATCCGAAGACCGCTACCCGGCCGTCCATCAGGACCAGGGAGGACGAGTGGTAGTTTCGGCCGATCGGATCCTCCGCCACGGGCGTCCAGTCGTTGCTCGCGGGGTTGTAGTTGGCAGCTCTGAGGACGTTGCCCGCCCGCGGACCGGTGCTGCCGTTGGAGGCGAGCACCGTTCGGTCCGGCAGCGTCGAGAGATTGACGTACATGCGGCCCTCCGGCCCGGGCAGACTCGGCCCGGGCACCCAGGCGGGCGTGTCCGAGTTGAGGTTGATGAGGTCCACGCTGTTCGTCGCACCCCCGCGGTCGGTCGATCCGCCGCCGGCGATCATGAAGGTCTGGTTCTGGGCCGGGGGCAGCAGCACGGAACTGGCCTGGTCTCGCAGCTGCCGGTCACGCAGGCCACGGACGTCTCCACTGGTGCCGTTGCGCCAGTCGTGGATGACCGAGCCCGTCGAGGCCGGCGAAGAACCGAACGTGTAGCCCCCCGTGAAGAACAGGTTGCCGTTGGCCATGAGGAAGAAGTGTGGATAGGTGCCCCAGTACCTGTTGGTCTGGGTGGTCGCAGACGCTGGGAGCCACCGTTCGGTCTCCGAGTCGAACATCTCGACGGCGGTCGAGACCTTGGCCTTCCCATCACGGTTGTCGTAACCGCCGACCGACCAGATGTCGCCGGATTCCAGCTTGGTCAACGTCGGGTACCAGTGCCCCTCGATGGTGTCGTTCACCGCCGAGTAGCTATCATCGGCGGGATCGAAGATGTAGGACTTCTTGGACCCCACGTAGCCGACGGCGCCTTGGTGCCCGGCATAGCCCTCGGTGCCACCACTGATCAGCACCCGCCCGTCCGGCAGAGTGACGTGACCGGCGCAGAACATGTCGTACGGGACGGGGATCTCCTTGTAGGTCCCGTCATCCGGGTTCCACACCGCGCTCTTGAAGGTGCCGGCGTCGAAGTCGCCGGTGTCATTGCCGGACCCCGCCAGCAACAGCACCCGGCCATCGCTCAGCAGCGTCGAGTGGATGGCCCGGGACGGCAGCGGATTGTCCTGGACCGACCACCGGCCAGTGGCCGCCAGCCCGGTCTCCGGCGGGTCGGTCGGTGACGGCGTGGTCGTCGGGGTGGGCGACGGCACGGGCGTGGTTCCGCCCGGCAGAGTCACCTGTGCACCGACGGGAGCGTTGGCCTCCAGCCACCGCTCGGAGGCACCGTGTCCGGACAGTACGTAGCCGCCGCTGGGGATGGCCATGCCCTCCTTGCGCTTGCTCACCGAGGTGATCCTGCCGTTGCTGCCGACGGCGACCTCCGTGCCCCACATATTCGCCGGGCTCTTGGTGCCGGTGTAGCGCACTAGGAAGTCGGCGGCTCGGGGGATGTTCGTCCCGTCCAGGGCGCGGCGAGCCGACCCGATCTGCAGCTCGTCGGAGGCAGGCGGAGTCGTGGGCGTCGTAGTCGGCGTGGGAGTGGGCGTGGGCGACGGAGACGTTGAGGTCCCGCCCAGCTGGACCTGCTCCCCCACCTCGGCATGCGTGGTCAGCCACGCCCCGGAGGCGTCGTGACCGGACAGCACATAACCCCCGGGCGGGATGTCCATCCCCGCCTCGTAGCGTGAGATGGCGGTGATCTTGCCGTCCCGGTCCACCGCGACCTCGATGCCGTAGGGGTTCGCGGGACTCTTGGTCCCGGTGTACCTGATGAGCTGGTCGGTGCTGCGGTAGACGTTGGTGCCGTCCAGCTTGCGGGTGGCGGTGCCGATGCGGACGTGGCCGTCCGGGACCGGTGTCGGCGTCGCAGTGGGCGTGGCGGTGGGTGTCGCCGTCGGCGTGGCCGTCGGGGTGGGGGTCGGCGACGGCGTGGCCCCGCCGAAGTCCAGGGTGACGTCCGCCGCGTCGCTACGCCCGGGAGGGCCTCCCCAGGTCCGGACCCATTCCTCGTCCAGTACATGGGCCTCGATCTTGTATCCGGGGGAGTCGGGAAGCGTGTAGGTCCGGGTGCCGGGGAGCTCATAGGCTCCGTCACGGGTGGTCATCCGCTGGGAGACCTTCCACTCGCCACGCCACGTCCCATTGCTCGTACTGCCGCTGGACGGGGCGGTGGCCTCGTCGAGAAGGATTTTTCCCTCTCCGTTCTCCGGCACCTGCCGGGTGAAGTCGGGGTGGTATAACCACCATTCCACCTTGACGATGGGTCCCCTCGAGGCTTGTGTGACACGAGCGGTGGCCTCGAGTTCGACGTCGCCGCTGAGCTTCGATCCCCCAGCGGGCGCGGGCATGGTGACCGCAACGCACTGTGTACCCCACACACAAGGGGCCGCCACCGCCGAACTCACCCCGCCCATGCTGACAGTGCCGATCACGATCGCCATGGCGAGTAGCCTTCTGGACTTCTTCTTCTGCTTCACTCGGCCGCACTCCTTGATGCATCGGTGGTGGTGGTTCAATGGCGGGCGTAGATGAGCCAGAGGTCGTCCGGGGTGGCGGAAGACGCTGGGAATGGTTCGAACGCCAGGGAATAGGAGGGGCTCTCCTGCAGTGCCTCCAGGAACACCGCCTGCAGCGCGTCCTGTTCGGCATTCCCCACGCTGGAGGAGCGCAGGATCACCGACTGGTAGCGCTCAGCGTCCACAGCTTCCCGGATGGCCTGCTCGCCTCCGTAATACAGTTCGAAGGTGGTCTCCCAGGAGATGTCCGGGATCTCTCGGGTGTGATAGTCGAGCGAGTCCGTGGCCGAGCTGATGTAGAGGCCCGGCTGCGGGTCGGAGCCGATCGCCTCGACCACGCCCGCCACGTTGGGCCAGCGGTACATGGAGTCCGCGCGGACGAGGGGGAAAAGCGCCATGATCATGACCGTGAGGACCACGGGAGTGACCATCAGCGGATAGCGTGAGACGTGGGCCAGACACCAGCCGATCGGTAGTGCGAGCATCAGCACGGAGTAGGCCAGGTGCTTCTCGAAGGAGACGGCCTCCCCCAGGATCATCTGGCCGATGGGCAGCATCAGGGAGGCTGCCACCAGTCCGAGGCCCAGGACGGGAAGTCGCCATCCCGCTTCACGGAACATCAGGACCACGGCGAGGGCGGCGAGAAGGATGAGGAGGGCCAGGTGATCGGTCAGCAGGACCATCAGGTCGCCGACTCCGGCGGGGGACAACGCCTCCCGGTCTGTCGTGGTGAAAGCAAGGTCACTGCCGATCTCCGCGCCCCAGATCGCCCAGGACGTCCCCAGGGCGGCCAGGATGGCCACCGTGGCAAGGGCCGTCCTCATCAGTCCTCGGACACCGAAGACCAGGACGGCAGCCAACACCACGGGCACGAAGATGCCGGCCGTGTACTTGGTCAGGACGGCCAGGGTGAGTACGGCCCCCATCAGGACCGCTGAGGTGATCCCCGGACGGGTGAGTCCCAGCCAGAACCCCAGGGCGAGCAGCGCGACCACGGGGGCGTCAAAGGTTCCGAGCCAGCCCATGTAGACCACCGGGCCGGACAGCAGGAACGTGGCCGCGGTCAGGAGGCCGGCCCGCTGACCCCACAGGTGCCGCGCCGTGCCGTACATCAAGAAGGCCGCACCCAGGATGCATACCAGGCTGAAGACCCTGACCAGATAGAGCCCGCCCAGCGAGTCCAGCAGGGCGGCCAGAACCGGATAGAGCGTGGGCAACCCGGAGAAGAACGCGCCGGCGTCCCCCAATGGCTGCCCGTCGAACCACAGGGCGAGGTAGGCATGACCCGCGTTGATGTAGAGCGCCTCGTCGATGAAGGCCGTGTTGCGCAGACGGATCGCCAGTATCGCCACGTACGCCACGACCAGCCCCAGGATGATCCACTTCGGCTGGGGCCAGAACCGGCTCCTGGGCCGCTGGACTGGCAGGGTGAGTTGCGTGACCACAGGTCGGGTCGGTGTCATGGTGCTCATGGTGTGACCTCCTGTTGGGTGGCCCGTGCGCGGTGGGTGATGCCCACGTCGGTGGGCAGTTCTTCGTCGACCGTGGTGACCTGGCCGAAGCACAGCCCCTGGTCGTAGTAAGACCGGATGATCTGGGGTAGCGCCTCCACGGTCGGCGGCTTGCCGTCGTGCATGAGGAGGATGCCGCCGTCGGTCATGCCCTGAGACTGCTCGATCACCTGTTCGGCGGAGGCAGCCTCGTAGTCCTTGGAATCGACAGTCCACAGGACTTCCGTCATGCTTCGCTCCTCGGCGCCCTTCCGTATCTCTTGGTTGGTACCGCCGTAGGGCGGACGGAACAGCGTGTAGCTGTGGTCCACCAGATCGCGGTGGACCACGGTCGCCGCGTCGATGTCGTCCAGGGCCTCGTCCAATGGGATGGTCAGGAGTTCGGGGTGCGTCATCGTGTGGTTGCCTACTTGATGGCCTTCCCGGATCTGCCGCTCGACGAGTTCCGGCATCTTCTTATCCTGCAAGCCGAGGTTGAAGAAGGCCGCTGGCACGTCGTAGTGGCCGAGGATGTCCAGCAGGTCCTTCGTGACCTGAGTGGGGCCGTCGTCGAACGTCAGCGCGACGTACCCGCTGCAGGTCGCCGGGGCGTTGAGCTCGGGGAGGTGATCGACGTCCACGGCCTGGACCGTACTTTCCGCTCGGGGGATCGGGGTGGGATGGACCGTGGTGGTACTGCTGCATCCGGTCAAGACCAGGGTGGCCAGCGCGGCGAGGGATACGGTGGTGGTGCGTTTGCGCATGGTGACTCTCTCCGGGGATATGGCGGCCTCGATGTCCGAGGCCGCCATGATCCTCAGAACTCCTCCTTGGGCCTCAGTCGTGTCAAGACGATGCCTGCCATGATGAAGGCGACACCGGAGACGATGATCCAGAACACGTCCAATCCAGTCGCGGCAAGTGCGGTGGCTGCTACGCCTGAAGCGGCGACATTCTCTGTTGCTCCGTACATTTCTCTTCCCTCCCCTCAGGTGATCCAGACGCGCGCGTTGCGGCGCACGGCATCGAACAGGGCCCGCCAGTAGACGATGAACATGGCGTTGTCGTAAATCCACAGGGGGACGAACAGGATGGCGGTCCGCAAGGAGGGCTTGTCCTTGAGCCGGACCGCCACCACGATGTTCTCCGCCATGAAGATGGGTAGGAGGAACCAGTAGAGAGGGTTCGGGGCGACGTCCCACAGCAGCCAACTCAAGACCAGTGCGAGAAGGGCCATCGGGAAGAGCAGCGAAGAGAAGAAGGTGAAGGCCACGCCTCCCCAGGTGAGGCGGGTGATCTTGTTCCATCCGTACAGCCAGAGTGATTCCATGGCGCCTCGGTACCACCGCAGACGCTGGATCTCGAGCATCTGGATCGTCGGCATGATGTCGGTGACCACCGGGCAACGGCTCGTGCTGGTGCAGTCCATGCCCAGATGCCTGATGGCCAGGGTCAGCTCATAGTCCTCGGTGAGTGAGTCCTCCATGTAGACCGTGCCGGCCGCGCCAGGCAGTGACTTCCCGCGCGCGGAGGCAATGGCTCGGAAGGCATGTACCGGGAACACGGCTGCGGCTCCGGAAAGGACGTGGACCTTGCCGCCCTGCCGTCCCATGAGTCGGGTGCCGCGGGCGTACTCGATGGCCTGAGCCCGCTCGATGAAGTTCGTCGGTGTGCGGGCGACGATGCACCCGGAGACGCCACCCAGATTCTCTTTGACGTCGAAAGCCCACAGGGCGTTCTTGATGAAATCGGTGCTGAGCTCACCGTCTGCGTCCTGAGCGAGGATGAAGTCCTCGTCCTCGAGCAGCGGCATGACCAGCGCGAGGCCTTGGTTGAGTGCCCCCGCCTTCTTTGCCGTGTTGCCGATGGTCTCCACCACCTGGGCGCCGGCCTCACGGGCCAGCTGGACGGTGTTGTCCGTGCAATTGTCAGCCATGACGATGACCAGAGCCGGCTGAATGGACTGAGCGAACTGGCTCAGGACAGTCTTGACGATCCCTTCCTCCTCATTGTGCGCCGGGATGAGGGAGATGATCCGCGGCCCCGGTCGGTGCAGCCCAGAAAGGTCCAGGCCAGCCGCCTCTGCTGTCGCTGAGGCCGGGGTGGTCACCTGATCGGCGGATGCTTTCACTGTCAGTTGCACGGCGATCCTTCGTACGAGTACTCGGTGCAGCGGTCGCAGCCGAACTTCTGCACCACTTGCCTGGCATGGAGCTCTTCTGGAAGAGCGGAGGTCTGGTTCGAGGCGATGGGCTCGAGGACGGTGGTCATGTGGTCCGCTCCTCGGTCTGGGCGGCCGTCCAGGGCCGACTGATCTCGGGGCGGTGCCTGTAGATGACGCTGGACGTGAACGTGAAGCGGAGGACGAAGGCGACTGCCAGCGTGGCGGCCTGGGCCACGACGCTGTGAATCTGCAGCTGGGAGACCAAGAGGATCAGCACCGGGATTCGCACGAGGGTCTCGATGTTGTTGAACCCGAAGCTCGCCAGCAGCCGGTGCATGAAAGGGCGGCCTCCGAGCCGGTCGTGGAAGACGAGTCGCTCATGGAGCAGGAAGTTGCTCAGGATGGTGAGCTCGGTGGCCACGATGGACGCGACGAGGTAGTGCGCATCCATGCCGATCAGGCCTGCCATGATCAGCAGGTTCAACACGGCACCGAGTGCGCCGACCGCGGCGAAGGCGGTCACCCTTCGCACTGATAGACGACGGAGGAGACGAGAGACGACACCTGGAGCGGGCCCTGCCGGTGTTTCGGCGGCCTGCGGCATTGATGGGGCGACGGCGATGACGTCCAACGGCGGGCTCCTTCGTAGACGGTGACTGATTACCGCCCGGGGGGAGGCGGTGATATCGACTGAACACCGGCCTCGGGGAACCTTTCGGTGCCCGTCTGCAGGACGACGGGGAGTGAGGTGAACCCGGGGCGATGTCAACGACTCAAACTCTAGGAACGGGCCCAGATCGGGACACGCGTGGTCACTACCCGGATCTCATTTCCCGGCTACGCGCTTGCCTGCCGAAGTACTTACATGGGTCGCATACGGTGGTCCGAGTGCGCGCGGGCACACTCGAGCCTCGGCCGGGGAACGGGTGACCCCCTCGTCGCGGCCGGTCGGGGAGGGGCTGCCAGTGGACAGCTCAGCCGAGATGCCCATCGCTGCCCGCCGTGGGGCAGAGAGGCATCGGACCGCGGTGCAGGCCGTTCTGCACGGCCTCGCACAGGGCCCCTTCGCCGGTTTCCACCGGGGGGAGGGCCCCTGTCCCGTCTCAGGAGTCCGGTTCCCCGATCAGGTGCAGCGCGGCGGTCAGCGTCCCGGCAGCCTGGGCCGGGTCGATCCGGGCGAGGGTGAAGGCGGCCATGACCAGCCCGGTCACGGCGTCCCCGAGGCGGTCCCGCTCATTCGGTGACAGCGCCGGGCGCAGCGCGCTGATGCCGCGGGACAACGCCCGGTGCAGTTCGTCCCGGTAGTCGGCGATCACGCGGGCCACCGGGGCGTCCCGCGCGATGGGTGCCCCGGCGGAGTTGACGAGCAGGCAACCGTTCTCGGCCGGCATGGTGTCCCCGCGTTCCAGTGCGCCGCGCAGTCCGGCCAGGTAGTCCACCACGGCTCCCGCGGCCACCGGCTCCCGGGTCAGCGGCCGGAGTCGGGGCCGGACCACCTCCTCCAGGTAGCTGTCCACCGCGGCGTCGAACAGACCCCGCTTGGAGCCGAAGGTGTTGTACAAGCTGGACCGGGAGAGCCCCGTGGCCCGCTCGAGGTCCGGGACGGAGGCGTCCTCGTAGCCCTGACGCCAGAACAGCGTGCGGGCGGCACGCACCACCGTGTCCCGGTCGAATCCCTGAGTACGCGCCATCCGCTGCCCTCGCTGCCCGTCGCTTGAAGTCGTCCTTCCCCCCAGTCTATTCTGAACTGGTCGTTACAGAAAATAGGCGTCCGGGGTTCCCGGAACAGGGAGGGCACGTCACGCTCACCACCATCGTCACGCCACTGATATCCCACCCATGTTCGAGCCAGGAGAACCCTTGTCAGAGAACCTCAGCACACAGATCCAGCTTGCCGCCCGCCCCAGCGGCTGGCCCACCCACGAGGACTTCCACACGGCCACCGTGGCACTGGGGGAGCTGGGTCCGGGCCAGGTGCGCGTGCGCAATGAGTTCGTCTCCGTGGACCCGTACATGCGCGGCCGGATGAGCGATGCCCGTAGCTATGTGGCCCCCTATGAGTTGGGGCAACAGATCACGGGCGGGGCCATCGGCCGCGTGGTGGCATCCGCCGAAGCCTCGCTCCAGGTGGGCACCGTGGTGCTGCACCAGCACGGGTGGAGCGATCTGGTGCAGGACGCCGCAGACACCTTCCGGGCTGTCCCCGAGACTCCCGGCGTCCCGCTCTCGCTGCGCCTACACATCCTCGGGATGACGGGGCTGACCGCCTACACCGGCCTGACGGCCATCGCCGGGATGCAGCCCGGGGACACTGTGTTCGTCTCCGGCGCCGCCGGGGCGGTGGGCACAGCTGTGGGGCAGATCGCCCGTCAGCTCGGCGCCGGACGGGTCATCGGATCCGCCGGCAGTGCGGAGAAGGTCGGCCTGCTGACCTCCAAGTACGGCTTCGACGCCGCCTTCGACTACAAGGAGGGCGATCCCCGCACTCAGCTGGCGGAGGCCGCTCCCGAGGGGATCGACGTGTTCTTCGACAACGTCGGTGGAGACCATCTGGAGGCCGCCCTGGACGCCTTCAACGACGGCGGCCGCGCGGCGCTGTGCGGGGCCATCTCCACCTACAACACGGCGAAGCCCGCGCCGGGGCCGAACAACCTGTCCAACATCATCACCCGAGGGCTCACCGTGCAGGGCTTCACCCTGGGCCACTACCTGCACCTCTCGCCGGAGTTCAACGAGAAGATGTCCGGATGGTTCGCTGAGGGCAGGATCGTCTATGACGAGACCATCGTGGACGGGATCGAGCACACGGTGGATGCTTTCCTGGACATGATGCGCGGGGCCAACACCGGCAAGATGCTCGTCCGGATCGCCCCGGTCCGGGCCTCGTGACCGGCAGCCCGGCCGGCGCAGCCCGTCCGGCTCCTCCGGCCGGATCGGACTGCCCGGCTCATCCGGTCTACTGCTCCAACCAGGCTGCCACCTCGCGGGCCTGACGGCCCAGCACCTTGCCGACCTTGGGTTCGGCAGCCTGGGCCAGCTTGCCGCCCACCAGGGGGATTCGGCACTCCACGGCGCCGGTCACGCGCACCTCGGAGCCGCCCTCGGTGGGCAGCAGCAGCTGCTCGGCGGTCGCGGTGGTCTTGGCGGCCGCCACGGTGACCACCAGCTGGCCGGTGCGTGAGCCGTCCGCGGCCGGGGCGGACCAGGTCTCCTGCTGCTCCAGGCTCAGCTTGTCCCCGAGGAACTTGCCGGCGAACTTCTGCACCGCATCCGGCAGGCGGTTCACGGGAACGGAACGCACCATGGTGACGGACACGGGGCCCGTCAGCTCGCCCTGGCGCTCGAACGCGACCAGCGCGCCTCCGAGGCCCTCGGTGACCTTGCGGTTGAAGGCCTCGTCCACGAGCGCCGTGAACACCTCAGCCGGCTGGTGGGAGATGGTGGTGGATTCCTTGAACGCCATGGTGGGTTCTCCTTCTTCGACTGCGTCTCGAGTGGTCCCGGGTTGGGCCGGTCGTAGCGTCTCCGCCAGCGGCGGACACCACGCGAAGAGCCTATATCGGCCAACTATGCTGGGGTGAATGACGAACCCCCACCCGCTGGCCGGGCTCTTCGGCGCCCTGCTCCAGGACCAGGCCATCGCGGCGGCCACCACCTCCGCCGCCCGCACCGGTGCGGACCGCACGGAGGACCTGGAGATCTCCCTGCCCGACGGCGCCCGGGCACCCCTGGTGGCCCTGCTCGCCGGAGCCGGTGGGGACCCTTCCGGTCTCTCCCGCCCGGCCACCCTGTTGCTGGTCACCGCCACCTCCCGCGAGTCCGAGGACCTCGCCGCTGACCTGGCCGCGTGGATGGACCCGGCGGCCGTGGCGCACTTCCCGTCCTGGGAGACCCTGCCCCACGAGCGCCTCTCGCCCCGATCGGACACTGTGGGCACCCGGCTGGCCATCCTGCGCCGGCTCGCCCACCCGGGTGAGGACGGCCTGCCCCCGCTGGCGGTGGTCACAGCACCGGTCCGCTCCGTGCTGCAGCCGATGGTCGCCGGGCTCGGGGACCTGGAGCCGGTGCGGATCTCGGTGGGGGAGGACCACGATTTCGACGCGGTGGTCCATTCCCTGGCTGAGGCGGCCTATTCGCGCGTGGACATGGTCTCCCGCCGTGGCGAGTACGCCGTGCGCGGCGGACTGCTGGATGTCTTCCCGCCCACCGAGTCCCACCCGCTGCGCATCGAGTTCTTCGGTGACGAGGTGGAACAGATGCGGTACTTCTCCGTGGCGGACCAGCGGTCCCTAGAGGACACCTCGGGAGACGGGACCGGTCACCCGAGCACCCTCTACGCCCCGCCGTGCCGCGAACTGCTGCTCACGGACTCAGTGCGCCGCCGCGCCCAGGAACTGATCCCGTCCCTGCCCGGCGCAGTGGACATGCTCGAGCGGATCAGCGAGGGCATGGCCGTGGAGGGCATGGAGTCCCTCGCTCCGATCCTGGCCGACGGCATGGTCCCCCTCGTGGACCAGTTGCCCGCCGGTTCGCTGACCGTGCTGGTGGAGCCGGAGAAGATCCGGCACCGCGCGGACGACCTGCTGAACACCAACGAGGAGTTCCTGGCGGCCGCGTGGGCCACCGCGTCCATGGGCGGGTCCGCCCCCGTGGACCTCGGGGCCGCCGCCGGATCCTCGGCCACGGGCATGGAGGGACAGGCCGGGGCCGGAGGGTTCGCCACCCTCGCCGAGACCCGCACCGCCTCCCAACAGCGCTTCCAGGGCTGGTGGCAGTTGACCAGTCTCGGCACGGACGTCGAGCTGCTGCCGGAGGCCAGCGCCCTGCGCACAGCCCTGGCCGAGCCCCAGGGCTTCTCCGGGGACGTGGACGCCATGACCGCCCACGTCGTCAGCCGGTGCCAGGACGGCTGGCAGGCCGTCGTCGCCACGGACGGTGCGGGCCCGGCCCGGCGCCTGGCGGAACTGTTCAGCGAGGCGGGGCTGCCCGCCGTGGTGGTGGACGCCGTGGGCGCCGAACCGCAGCCCGGGCAGGTGACCATCACGGCCGCCGTCGCCGGTTCCGGCTTCACCGTGCCCAGCGCGAAGGTGGCGCTGCTGACCGAGCAGGACCTCTTCGGACGCAACCGGGCCTCCGGTGCCCGGGGCGCCACCAAGACGCTCGCGCGCAAGCGCCGCAACGCCGTGGACCCGCTGGCCCTCACCGAGGGTGACCACGTGGTCCACACCCAGCACGGCATCGCCCGGTTCGTGGAGCTGCAGCGCCGCAAGGTCGCCGCCGGTTCCGTGACGGGAGGCGGTGGGGCGGACTCCTACCGCGAGTACCTGGTGCTGGAGTACGCACCGTCCAAGCGAGGTGCCCCCGGGGACCGGCTGTTCGTCCCCACGGACCAGCTGGACCAGGTCACCCGCTACGTGGGCGGGGAGACGCCGAGCCTGTCCAAGATGGGCGGCTCGGACTGGGCCTCCACCAAGTCCAAGGCGAAGAAGGCCACCAAGCAGATCGCGGGCGAACTGATCCGCCTGTACTCGGCCCGGATGGCCTCCCGCGGGCACACCTTCGCCGCGGACACCCCGTGGCAGCGCGAACTGGAGGAATCCTTCCCGTTCATCGAGACCCCGGACCAGCTGACCACCATCAACGAGGTGAAGCAGGACATGGAGGGGAGCGTGCCCATGGACCGGCTGATCTCCGGTGACGTGGGCTTCGGCAAGACCGAGGTGGCGGTGCGGGCCGCGTTCAAGGCCGTGCAGGACGGCAAACAGGTGGCCGTGCTGGTCCCCACCACGCTCCTGGCACGCCAGCACACCGA
Source organism: Citricoccus nitrophenolicus (assembly GCF_047305825.1). GTDB lineage: Bacteria > Actinomycetota > Actinomycetes > Actinomycetales > Micrococcaceae > Citricoccus > Citricoccus nitrophenolicus. The sequence goes on from NZ_CP063070.1 coordinate 2,857,326, forward strand.
GACCTTCACTGAGCGGTTCGCGGGCTTCCCCGTCCGGATCAGGGCGTTGTCCCGGTTCCAGAAGCCCAAGGAGTCCAAGGAGACCCTGGACGGGATGGCGGATGGCTCGGTGGACGTGGTGATCGGCACCCACCGGCTGCTGTCCAAGGAGATCCAGTTCAAGGACCTGGGCCTGGTGATCGTGGACGAGGAGCAGCGCTTCGGTGTGGAGCACAAGGAGGCGCTGAAGACCATGCGCACCAACGTGGACGTGCTCTCCATGTCCGCCACCCCCATCCCGCGCACCCTGGAGATGTCCCTAACCGGCATCCGTGAGACCTCCACCTTGGCCACCGCGCCGGAGGAGCGCCATCCCGTGCTGACGTACGTGGGTCCCAAGACCAACCAACAGGTCACCGCCGCCGTCCGCCGCGAGCTGATGCGGGAGGGCCAGGTCTTCTTCGTGCACAACCGGGTCTCCTCGATCGACAAGGTGGCCGCCGAGATCCGTGAGCTGGTCCCCGAGGCCCGCGTGGTGGTGGCCCACGGCAAGATGGGTGAGGCCCGGCTGGAGCAGGTCATGGTGGACTTCTGGGAACGGAAGTTCGACGTGCTGGTCTCCACCACCATCATCGAGACCGGTCTGGACATCGCCAACGCGAACACGCTGATCATCGACCGCGCGGATGCCTACGGTCTGTCCCAGCTGCACCAGTTGCGTGGGCGCGTGGGCCGCGGCCGGGACCGGGCCTACGCCTACTTCCTGTATGACCCGGAGAAGTCCCTGAACGAGACCGCGCTGGAGCGGCTCAAGGCCGTGGCCGCGCACAACGAGCTCGGCTCGGGCATGCAGCTGGCCATGAAGGACCTCGAGATCCGCGGCGCCGGCAACCTGCTGGGCGGCGAGCAGTCCGGGCACATCGCCGGCGTGGGCTTCGATCTGTACCTGCGCATGGTCGGGGAGGCCGTGGCGGACTACAAGGGCGATCAGGACACGGCCCCGGCCGAGGTGAAGGTGGAGCTGCCCGTCAACGCCCACCTGCCCCATGACTACGTGCCGGGGGAGCGGCTGCGCCTGGAGGCCTACCGCAACCTGGCCCAGGCCAATGACGATGCTGCCGTGGACGCCGTGGTGGAGGAGCTCAAGGACCGTTACGGGGAGTTGCCGGACGCCGCCGAGAACCTCGTGGCCGTGGCTCGCTTCCGCAATGCCGCCCGCGAAGCCGGAGTCACCGAGGTCATGCTGATGGGCCAGAACGTGAAGTTCGGCCCGGCGGACCTGCCCGAGTCCCGCGAGATGCGCCTGAAGCGCATGTACAAGGGCGCCTCCGTGAAGCCGGCCCTGAAGGCCGCGATGATCCCGCGGCCCAAGACGGCCCCTGTGGGCGGCAAGGACCTGGTGGACCTGCCCCTGCTGGACTGGGCGGCCCAGGTGCTCAAGACGATCTTCCTGCCCGACCCGCCCGCCTGACGCAGGGGTGCAGACCGCCTTGTGAAGAGGGCGCTGGCACGCCGCCGGACTCTATTGATCGAGGCAAACCCACTCCGCCCCGAGCCGTTCCCACGCGAAGGGGCCGTTGCCGGCGGCAACGGCCCCTTCCTGTGGACCACTCAGGGGGCGGAAGGTTCCGCTGTCGCGGGGGTCGACGCCTGCTGCGCGGTCAGCCTCTTCTCGCGGGGGATGAGCAGGATGGCCACCAGTCCGAGGGCTGCGGCCAGCAGGAAGGCGTAGAAGTTCCACTGGAAGCTCAGGCCCGATTCGAGGATGAAGCCCACCATGAGCGGTGCCACGACTGCCCCGAGGCGGCCGACGCCCAGCGTGATGCCGACGGCCGTGCCCCGGGTCCACACCGGGAAGTAGGCAGCTGCGTAGCCGTTGACGAGGATCTGGGTGCCGATCGAGCCGAGTCCGGCCAGGGCGACGAACACGTACAGCAAGGCGGCGCCTGGCTGCAGGCTGAGCCCCACGAGGGTGATGGCGGCCGCGACGAAGGCCAGGGTCACCGCGATCCGAGAGCCGACCCGGTCCGCCAGGGCAGCTGAGGCGATGGTGCCCACGACGGCGCCGAGGTTGAGGACGAGAAGGAAGCTGATCGACGACCCGAGTGGGTACCCGGCCGAGCGCATGATCTGTGGCAGCCAGGTGTTCAGCCCGTAGACCAGCAGCAGGCCAGCGAAGGAGGCGGTTGAGAACAGCACCAGGGGACGCAGACGCCGGGGGCCAAGCAGGTAGCGGAACGCACCGGTACGCCTGGTGTCCGGGCTCGGACCGCTGGCCGCCAGTTCGATGCCATAGGTCCGGGACAAGTCCTCGGCCCGCTCGGTCTCGCCCCGCCTGACGAGGTAGCTCATGGACTCGGGAAGGTACTTCGCGATCACCGGTACGAGGAGGATTCCCGGAACGGCCCCGAAGGCGATCAGCCAGCGGAACCCCAGGGGCTGGACCAGGAAGAGCGCCAGGAGGGCGGCGAGTACTCCACCGACCGAATAGCCGACGAACATCATGGCGTTGTAGAACTGTTTCCGGTTTGCCGGAGCGTATTCGACCGTCAGGGCGATGGCCGTCGGCATGACACCGCCGAGGCCGATCCCCGCCAGCAGGCGGAGCATCCCGAACAGTTCCGGGGTGGGGGCAACGGCGCTGAGCAGGGTCATGACACTGAACCAGATAGTGCTGGTCAAAAAGACCCGGCGCCGGCCGAAGATGTCCGAGAGTGTGCCGACCAACAGGGCACCCACGAGCATGCCGAAGGTGGTGAGGCTGCCGATGATGCCCACCTCGCCGGGTCCTAGCCCCCATGCCTGGTATTCGAGAAGCACTGGGACGATGGCCCCGAAGATCATCAGGTCGTAGCCGTCGAGGACGATGACGGCAAAGCAGAGGGCGACCACGAGTAGCGGACTGCGCCGCTTCAGGGTGGCAGGAAGAGTAGTCATGACAAGCCGTTCTGGTGGAGGATGTCGGTCGCGGCAGACGAGGCGATCTGCACCTGCCGGGTCTGTCCGAACCGGGGTGGGTGGATGCTCAGGCTGCGACGACAGAGGGCTCAGGTATCTGGTCATCGGCCCTGAACGAATGGATCCAGTCCAAGTGCCGGTCGAAGGCGTCCGGGGCGGCCAGTCGTGCGTTGCGTTCCTGGGCGCGCGGGCCGTCGGGCAGGTGGAGCATCTCCCCGACGGTCACAGAGGCATCGACGACCTTGCGGGTGCGGAAGCGCCGACGCTGTTCATACTCGGTGCGGGCCCAGTCCCAGTCCGTGGACCCGGAGAGCAGGTCGGACAGGACGATGGCGTCCTCGATGGACTGGTTGGCGCCCTGGCCGTGGTGGGGCACGGTGGCATGGGCTGCGTCACCCAGCAGGGTCACCCGGTCCTGTGACCAGTGGGTGAGCGGAGGACGGTAGAACAGGGCCCACTGTTCGTGGACGGGCACGGCTGAGATCATCTCGACCACGGCCGGCGCCCAGTGCGCGAACGGCTCGATGTGCGTCTTGTCCTCGGCCGGCACCACCCAGCCCTTCTCCGCCCACGGCATGGATTCACGCTTGACGAGGAAGAAGTTCTGGTCCCCGTTGCCGATCGGGTAGTGCAGGAGATGCCCTCCTGGACCCATCCAGAACTGGATGGCCCCCGGATCCGGCAGGGAGGGCATGAGCTCCGGGGCGACGATGCCTCGGGCGGCGGTGCAGCCCGAATAGCGGGCATCGTCGTAGCCCAGCAACAGCCGCCGGGTCAGGGACTTGGCCCCGTCAGCCCCAATGACCAGGTCGGCTTCGGCCTCGTCGCCGTCCTCGAACGTCAGGCGGGCTGCGGGGCCGGCGTCGTCGATGCCGGTCAGTCGCTTGCTCAGATGCAGGCTCTCCGTCTCGAGGGCGGCGAAGAGGACGGCCTGCAGGTCTGCCCGGTGGATGCCGACGTACGGTGCGCCGTAGCGGCTGCGGTACTCCTCACGGGAGGACAGCCGGGCGATCTGTTCACCGGTCCGCCCATCACGGAAGACCAAACCGTCGACCTCGGCCCATTTCCGGCCGAGCTCCCCGGCCATGCCGAACCGGTCCTGGTAGAACCGGGTGGCATTGGCCGACAGGGCGACGGCGGCCCCGACCTCCTTGAGCACCGGGGTCTGTTCGTAGATCTGGACGTCCAGGCCCTTGCGCTGCAGGTCGATCGCAAGGGTCAGTCCGCCGATTCCCGCGCCGATGATGGCAATCCGCTTCGACATGGTTAAGGCTCCTTCTGATGTGGTTGATCTCGAGCCTATTCGGCGACTGTGATCCCAAGCACTGGTCAGATGTGCGAAGATGGAATGCTTTATTCCGACACTCTGTCCACATCTGGGGGCGTGATCTCATGTCCACGGCGGCCGGCCTGGATGATGCACTGCAGGACCTCTCGGAGGCCGTGGGGAGGCGCCTGGTAGTTCTGGACTGGGCCATGGCTGTGGTCGGCTATTCCATCCACGAGGCCGAGGGCGACCGGCGCCGGCTCTCGCTGCTGCTGGCCCATTCGGGCCGGTGGGGTCCGCCGGGGTCCCCGGGGGGTGGGTACATCCAGGCGGATTTGCCCCCGCTGGGGCGGTGCCTGCTGATCCCGCTCACGGACCATCGACGCCTGGTGGGGTACCTGCTGACCGTGGTCGAGGACGCTCCGCTCGGTGAGGAAGAGCTTCCGGTCCTGCTGCAGGGCTCCTCGGGACTGGGCGTACTGCTCTCCCTGCGGTTGCTGTACGAGGAGCACGACCGCTCTCGCGCCCGGGAGCTGCTGATCCGGGCCACCGGGCCCGATCCGGGGGAACGACGGGCGGCCGCGGAGGCCCTGGTCGCTGAGCGCCACGTGGGCGCGGCTTCGCAATACACCGCTGTGGCCATCGACGGCGACCCACGCCCCGGGCGCTCCTCGGGTCCCGCCGCGCTGGCGGTGCAGACGACGTTGGATTTCGTGGCCCAGTCATCCACGGCCTCGGTTGCGGGCACCACGCTCGATGACGGCACCGGAGTGCTGATCTTCCCGCGCCCCGTGGTCAAGGAACGCCTGGCGCGAATCCTCGTCGACCCCAAGCTCGGCGGGGCGCGCGCAGGGATCGGGCCAGTGGTCGGCCGGCTGGAGGAAGTGCGCCACTCGCTCACGCTGGCCCGCAGGGCCCTCCGGGTGACCTGGCTGGCGCCGGCCGATCACGGACTCGCGATCACCTGGGACGACGCCGGACTGGACGGGATGTTGGCGCTGCTGCCGTTGGAGCAGATGACCGTCGAAGACCTGCCCCGATCGGCACGGAAACTCCTGCTCTCGGGGCTGTCGCCGGAGATCCTGTCGACACTGCAGGCCTACCTGGACTGCGGCGGGGATGCCCAGCGCACCGCCCTCGCCCTGAACATCCATCGCTCGACGCTGTACTACCGGCTCGGGAGGGCGCGTTCCGTCCTGGACGCCGACCTGGGCGATGGTGGGCTAAGGGCCGAACTGCACATCGGCTTGCGCGTTCATGACATGCGCAAGGCCCTGGAGAGGTGAAGCCCATTCGCCGGCGCCGGAACCTCCGTTCCGGAGAACTCGTCCTCTGCCCGAACTCCATGATGGCGGCCACCACCCCGGCGGTTCATGCAGACCATTTCTGCCAGACGGCTACTTCTCAGGACTCCGACTGCCGGCGCGCCCGCCACTGAACCCACCAGCCAGGTGCCGGCACCCCGGACAGCCAGGGGGACAGGGGCGTGGCGTTGAGGGCCAGGCCCACGGCCCAGCTGATGAGCACCGTGAGGGTGAACTTGGCGCCGTCCGCGAGGATGCCGAAGTCCACCAGGGTCTGCAGGAGCCAGCCGTGGAACAGCACCACCACGGTGCCGGTCCGCACCAGGGCGTTGACCGGGCGGGTGGCGCTGCGTGCCAGCCGGTCCACCACGGTGCCGAAGACCAGCACGAAGCCGGCCGCCGTCATCGCCCCCACCACCGGGGTGATCAGGAAGTGGCCGAACCCGGAGAACTTGATGTTCAGGGGTTCCACGCCGAGCGCCACGGCCAGGAGCCCGACGGCGATGAGCGCGGACCCGATCACGGCGCGGTTCCGCTTGACCCGGGGATGGATCTCATAGCGGAACAACTCACCGGCCAGCACGAAGAACAGGCACGGCAGGGCCAGCCCGATGCCCAGCGGGGTACGGCCGATCGGCCCATCCGGCAGCATGGACAGTGCCAGGCCGAGCACGGCCACGCCCCAGGCCACCACCACGGGGAAGCGCTCGAGGATCCGCCGCAGCAGGGCCACGAAGAACAACACGGAGATGAACCAGAAGGCCCACCAGGGCGGGGTCTGGTCCGATCCGCCGTACCAGCCGTTGGCCATCAGGGGCCAGAACTCCCCGGGGGTGTCCCGGGTCCACGCCCAGGCGGCCACGCTCATGATCACGGCCCAGATCAGGTAGGGCACCGCCAGGGTCCGCCACCGGGCCTGGAGCTCGTGGACGAAGGGCCGTCCGCGGGTCCAGAAGTAGCCGGTGAGGAAGAAGAACAGCGGCATCCGCCAGATCTCCAGGTATTCGCCGCCCACCAGCCGGGGGCCGTAGGAGTGGCCGGCCACCACCGCCACGATGGAGACGATACGCAAGACGTCCACGCCGGTGTTCCGGCGTGGACGTGCTCGCTGAGGCGTGGCTGCGGGACTGTTGGCGTGGGGGATAGGGCCCCTCCGGGTCAGTGGCCCGCGCGGCGGGCGGGGGTGGCTTCCACGTGGATGGCCTCATGGTCCACCGAGTCGCTGCGGCCGAGCAGCTGCTGCGGGATGAGGTAGGTCAGCACGGCCAGGACCATGGCGATGCCGCCCGGGATCCAGACGGTCTCCAGATCCCACCAGCCCATGGCGTAGAGGCATCCGCAGAAGAGCACGAAGCACACTGCGGTCATGATCAGGTTGCCCCAGAAGCGTCCCTGGCCGGAGTGGTTCGTCGGCTTGCCGTTAACAATCACGTGTGTCTCCTCATGCGGTGGCACCGTCCGGTGCGTCGGCGGATGCCGGTGGTGCTGTGGTGCGAAAAACTAGCTGGTCTTCAGGATAGCAAGGGCGGAGCTGGCTCCGATCCGTGTGGCGCCCGCCTCGATCATCTCGAGGGCGTCCTGGCGGGTGCGGACCCCGCCGGAGGCCTTGACCCCCACCTCGGGACCCACCACCCGGCGCATCAGGGCCACGTCCGCCACGGTGGCGCCGCCGGAGGAGAACCCGGTGGAGGTCTTCACGAAGTCGGCACCGGCTGTCACGGCGGCGCTGCAGGCCAACTCCTTGGCGGCCTCGTCCAGCAGAGCGGTCTCGATGATGACCTTGAGGATCGCCCTGCCCTCATGGGCCGCCTGCGCCACGGCGCGGATGTCATCCACCAGGGCCTCTCGGTCCCCGGCCAGGGCGGCTGCGATGTTGATGACCATGTCCACCTCGTGGGCGCCGTTCGCCACGGCGTCCCGCGTCTCGCCGACCTTCGCGGCCGTGGTGGTGGCACCGAGGGGGAAGCCGATGACGGTGCACGTCAGCACGCCCGAGCCTGAGAGGGCCTCGGCCACGGTGGGCACCCACACCGGGTTGACGCACACGCTCTTCACCTGTGCCTCGGCGGCCTCGGTGCACAGGGCCAGGATGTCCTGGCGGGAGGCCTGCGGCTTGAGCAGGGTGTGGTCGATGTACTTCGCGAGCTCTGCGGTGTCCATCCGACCAGCCTAATGTCCCAGGGCCGCGCCGATGGACCCGGAGAGCTCGGCCAGGGCCTCGGCGGCGTCCGCGCGGACCCTGGGCAGCTCGGCGGCGGCGGTGACCGGACGGACCACCTCGAGATAGCACTTGAGCTTCGGCTCGGTTCCGGAGGGCCGCACGATCACCCGGGAATCGTCCGCGGAGACATACATCAGTGCGTCGGTGCCCGGCAGGCTCCGGTAGCCCTGGTCCAGGTCCACGGTCTCCACCACGGGGTGCCCCGCCAGGGTCGTCGGCGGGTCCAAGCGCAGGCGGGTCATCATGGACTCCAGCAGGGCCAGGTCGGCCACCCGCACGGAGAGCTGGCCGGTGGCGGTGACTCCGTACCGCAGGGCGATCTCGTCGAGTTCGTCCAGGAGGGTCCGGCCCTGATCGGCCAGTTCAGCGGCGAGTTCCGCCGCCACGAGTGCCGCGGTCATCCCGTCCTTGTCCCGCACCGTCTCCGGGGCGGTGCAGTACCCGAGGGCCTCCTCGTAGCCGAAACCCAGCCCCGGCACCCGGGAGATCCACTTGAACCCGGTCAGCGTGGTCTCGTGCGGCACTTCCTCCTCGGCGGCCACCCGGGACAGCAGGCGAGAGGACACCACCGAGTTGGCCACCACGCCTCCTGCCGGCCGCAGCCGGCCCATCAGATGGCGGCCCAGCAGCACACCGACCTCGTCGCCGGTGAGCATGCGCCAGTCCCCGGAGGACCCCGCCGCCCCCTCCACCGCGGGGACCGGGACCGCGAGGGCCAACCGGTCGGCGTCGGGATCGTTGGCGATCACCAGGTCCGCGCCTCGCTCGCGGGCCGCGGCGAGTGCAAGGTCCATGGCCCCAGGCTCCTCCGGGTTGGGGAAGGCGACGGTGGGGAAGGCCGGGTCCGGCTCAGCCTGTTCCGGGACGGTGTACGGCCGTTCGAATCCCGCATCCTCGAACAGGTCCGGCAGCACCGCGCTGCCGACTCCGTGCAGCGGCGTGTAGACCACGTTCAGGCGCCGGTGGGCGGTCTTCTCCGGGTGGAGCACGCGGCAGGCCGCCAGCCGGTAGGAGGCCGCGATGCCCCGGTCTGCCACGGTCCAACCGTCCTCTGCCAGCGGGATGGAGTCCAGGGGCGCCCGGTGGTCGATGCACGCGGCGATCTCCTGGTCGCTCGGCGCGGTGATCTGCGCCCCGCGGCCGGCCTCGTCCGTCATCCGCCCGCCCAGATACACCTTGTACCCGTTGTCCGTGGGCGGGTTGTGGCTGGCGGTGACCATGACACCGGCGTCCGCGCCCGTGTGCCGCACCGCGAAGGCCAGCACCGGGGTGGGCAGGGCGGAGGGCAGCAGGATCGTCTCCAGCCCCGCGGCCGTGAAGACGGCCGCCGAGTCCAGCGCGAACGTCTTGGAGCCACGGCGGGCGTCATATCCCACCACGACGCGCGGTGGGCGGCCCGCGCCGTCCAGCCGACCGAGCAGGTGGGCGGCCAGCCCGGCGGCGGTGCGTCGGACCACGGCGCGGTTCATCCGTGCCGGGCCGGGGCCCTCCTCGGCCCGCAGGCCCGCGGTGCCGAAGGCCAGGGGCCCGGCGAAGCGGGAGGCGAGGGATGCCGCGGCCGCGCCGTCCCCGTCCTGCGCGGCGGTGATCTCGGCCTCGAGGACCGCGCGGTCGTCGTCGTCAGGATCCTGGCGGGCCCATTCCGCGGCGGCGGCCATCAGCGCGGGGTCGAGGACGGTCTGCGGGGAGGGCTGCGAAGCGGAGGAGGCGTTCATACGGGGTGAATCCTTCTAGAGACGGTCGATGATGCCGGCCAACAGGGCGGAGATGCGGGGGCCGGCGTCCCGTCCGGCCTGGACCACCTCGTCATGGCTGAGGGGCTGCCCGCTGAATCCCGCTGCGGCGTTGGTCACCAGGGACATCCCGAAGACCTCGAGGCCGGCGTGCCGGGCGGCGATCGCATCCAGCGCGGTGGACATGCCCACCAGGTCCCCGCCGATGGCCTTGGCGTAGCGGACCTCCGCGGGGGTCTCGTACTGGGGGCCCGGGAATTGCGCGTAGACGCCCTCGGGCAGGCTGGAGTCCACCTCGCGGGCGATCGCCCGGATGCGCGGGGAGTACAGGTCAGTGAGGTCCACGAACTCGGCACCGACCAGCGGGGTGGCGCCGGTGAGATTGAGATGGTCGGCCACCAGGACCGGGGTGCCCGGCCCCCACTCGGGCACCAGGGAGCCACACCCGTTGGTCAGCACCACGGTCTCGGCGCCGGCGGCGGCCGCGGTGCGCACGGTGTGGGCCACCGCGCCGGCGTCCCGGTGCTCGTAGTAGTGCGTCCGCGAGCCGAAGACGAGCGCCTGACCGCCGTGTCCCGCGCCGTCTCCTCGCAGGCGGACCGATCGAACCGTCGGGTTGTGGCCCGGCACGGAAGGGGCGGCGAAGCCCGGCAGGTCGGCGGTGGACACGGTGTGGGTGGTCTCGCCGATCAGCTCGGCGGCGCCGCCCCATCCGGAGCCCAACACCACGGCGATGCGGTGCCGGGCCACGCCCGTGGCCTCGGCGATGGCCGCGGCGGCCTGACGGGCCTCGGCGAAGCCGGGGTGGTCACCGGTCAGCGGGGAGTCCTGTGAGACCTGTGAGTCCTGTGGGGTCTGGGAGGACGGCGAGGTGGGGGTGGGGGAGGTGTCAGTCACGTGCCTCAGTTTAGGGGCACCGTGTATTCGGCACACGTGGCCCCGGTGGGACAGAATGGTGCCCGTGACTTCCACCGCTCTGCACTCCCGTCCCCGTCCCTCCCTCACCATCATCGGCGGCGGCCCCGGCGGCTATGAGGCGGCCATGGTGGCCGCGAAGCTCGGGGCCCAGGTGACCATCGTCGAGTCCAAGGGCATGGGCGGTTCCGCCGTGCTGACGGATGTGGTCCCCTCCAAGACCCTGATCGCCACCGCCGACTCCATGCGTCGGGCCGGCCGGGCACCCGGGCTGGGTGTGACGCTGGGCGGGGAGCAGGCCAGGGCGGACATGCCGGTGGTCAACCGCCGGCTGCTGGATCTGGCGCTGGAGCAGTCCCGTGACATCCACCGCGCCCTGGAACGGGTCGGCGTGCGGGTCGTCATCGGCCACGGGCGCCTGGCGGGGCCCACCACCGTGGAGGCCGTCACCGAGGACGGCACCGTGACCATCGAGTCGGAGAACATCCTGCTGGCCACGGGGGCCAGCCCGCGCGAGCTGCCGACCGCCCAGCCGGACGGCGAGCGGATCTTCAACTGGACCCAGGTGTACGCCCTGACCGAGGTCCCGGAGCACCTGATCGTGGTCGGCTCCGGGGTGACCGGCGCCGAATTCGCCTCCGCCTACAACCAGCTCGGCGCCAAGGTCTCCCTCGTCTCCTCACGGGACCGGGTGCTGCCGGGCGAGGACCCGGACGCGGCTGCGGTCCTGGAGGACGCGTTCACTGAGGACGGCGTGAACGTGGTCGGCAAGACCCGCGCCGAGTCCGTGGAGCGCACGGAGAACGGCGTGCGCGTCCAACTCTCCGGCGGGCGGGTGCTCGAGGGCAGCCACTGCCTGCTGGCCGTCGGTGGCATCCCGAACACCGCGGACCTGGGCCTGGCGGAGGGCGGAGTGGAGCTGACCGAGTCCGGGCACATCGCCGTGGACGGGGTCTCCCGGACCTCCGCGCCGGGCATCTACGCCGCAGGGGACTGCACCGGGGTCTTCGCCCTGGCCTCGGTGGCCGCCATGCAGGGGCGCGTCGCCGTGGCACACCTGATGGGGGACGCGGTCAAGCCGTTCCAGCCGCACCTGGTGACCTCGAACATCTTCACCTCCCCGGAGATCGCCACCGTGGGAGTCACCGAGGCCCAGGTGGCCTCCGGAAAATACCAGGCGGACATCCTCAAACTGGACCTGGCCACCAACCCCCGGGCCAAGATGCAGAACGTCAGGCACGGCTTCGTGAAGATCTTCGCGCGCAAGGGCTCCGGCACCGTGATCGGCGGCGTGGTGGTGGCACCGCGCGCCTCCGAGCTGATCTATCCGATCGCCCTGGCGGTCAGCCACAAGCTCCACGTGGACGATCTGGCCAACACCTACACGGTCTACCCGTCCATCTCCGGGTCGATCTCCGAGGCGGCCCGTCGCCTCCACGTCTACCTCTGACACCGGGCTGCCGCCGAATCCGAGGAGGGTGGCCAGAGGACTTCGGCCACACCGGAACCCCCATGAGCGACGGCACGCCGACGCCTGCCATGCATGACGGCATGGCCGCCTTCCCGGGCCGGGACGGCATGATCAATCTGGTCCGGAACCGGAGGTGCCACGGTCCTCGGTCTCGTACACGGCTCCCCGAACACGAGTGAGCTCGCCGGCGCCACCTTCAGCCCCGACGGCCGGATCCTGTTCTTCAACGTGCAGACCCCCGGCATCACCTACGCAGTCACCGGGCCGTGGGGGAACGGCGCCCTCTGACGGCGCCGGCCGGCCGGAACGGCCTGCCGGGTGAACGACGCCGGCCCGGCGCCTACCGCGGGAATCCTGCGGTAGGTGCCGGGCCGGCGTCGTGCCTGGGGTGTCTGCGGCTCAGGCGTCCAGGCCGCGCACCGTGTCGAGGGACTTCGTCTTGGTCTCCGGCGCGATGATCAGGGAGATCAGCGTGAGCACGGAGGCGAAGGACAGGTAGTAGCCCACGTGCGCCACCGAGTAGTTCAGCACCAGCCACTGGGCCACGAACGGGGTCAGGGCAGCGCCGAGGATCGAGGACACGTTGTAGGCGATGCCCGAGCCGGTGTAGCGGGTGTTCGTGGGGAACAGCTCGGGCAGTACGGCGGACATGGGGCCGAAGGTCAGTCCCATCAGGGTCATTCCGACGATCAGGAAGAGCATCATCTGCGGGGTGTTCAGTCCCGCTCCCTGACCGATCGAGTCAGCGGAGAGCCACCAGCCGAAGGTCAGGCCGAACAGCACCAGCAGGGTGGAGATGACGATCAGGGTGGGCTTGCGGCCGAACCGGTCCGCGAGCCAGCCGGAGACCGGCACGAAGGCCGCGAAGAACAGGATGCCGATCAGCTGCAGGACCAGGAAGTCGGCGTAGGGCACGCCCAGGCCGCTCGCCTCCGGGGAGCTGATGGAGTAGGACAGGATCCACGTGGTCATCAGGTAGAAGAGCACATAGGTGGCCAGCATGATGAACGTGCCCAGGATGAGCTCGCGCCAGTTCTTCTGGAAGACCTCGCCCAGCGGTGCCTTGACGCGCTCGTCATTGTCCACGGCGCGCTGGAAGACGGGGGTCTCCTGCAGGCGGAGGCGGACGTAGAGGCCCACGGCCACCATCACCAGGGACAGCAGGAAGGGCAGGCGCCAGACCCAGGTCAGGAAGGCTCCGTCCATGTCCGGGTTGGTGGAGTCGTGGTTGAAGGCCAGGGTCAGGACGAGGAACAGGCCGTTGGCCAGCAGGAAGCCGATCGGGGCGCCGAGCTGGGGCCACATGGCGGCCCAGGCACGTTTTCCGTCCTTGGCGGTCTCGGTGGCCAGCAAGGCTGCGCCGGACCACTCGCCGCCGAGCCCCAGGCCCTGGCAGAAACGCATGATGGTCAGCAGCGCCGGGGCCCACAGCCCGATCTGGAAGTAGGTGGGCAACAGGCCGATGATGAAGGTGGCGATGCCCATGGTCAGCAGGGAGCCGATCAGGGTGGCCTTGCGGCCGATCCGGTCGCCGAAGTGGCCGAACAGGACAGAGCCGATGGGGCGGGCCACGAAGGCCGCGCCGAAGGTCGCCATCGAGGCGAGCAGGGCCGCGCCCTCGTCCCCGGCCGCGAAGAAGATCAGTGGGAAGACCGAGACCGCCGCGGTGGCGTAGACGTAGAAGTCGTAGAACTCGATCGTGGTACCCATCAGGGAGGCGAGCACAATGCGGGAGCGGGGGACACCCAGCTCAGCGGTGCCGTCTTCCTGTGCGGCGGCGTCGGCCTTCGGGCCCTGGAGGGGGCCGCCGGAAGACAGGTCTGTGGACATGGGATTGCTCCTCAGCAAGGATCATGATGACGGTTGCCGCTGACTGGTCCGGCGGCCCGTCCAGCGTAGCGGCGGCGTCCATCTGGCAAGAATGGTGTCCATATGGTGGACGTGCCTCGACAGTGGGCGGTTGGTCAGGACGTGATCCGGGCCGCGCTGGTCCCGGCATGTCCCGAGTCCGTGGTGCCCGCGGCTTGTCCCAGCCAGGGTGCCCTCACCCGACCGGAGGCCTTCAGCGATTCGACCGTGGCGGTGCCCATCAGCATCATCGCCGACTCGACCTCCCGCGCCAGCAGCTCGATGGCGCGGGCCACGCCCTGCTCACCACCCGCCATCAGCCCGTACAGGTAGGCGCGTCCGATGAGCACGAAGTCCGCCCCGAGGGCCAGCGCGGAGACGATGTCCGCGCCGGACATGATGCCGGAGTCCACGATGACCTCCGTGCCGGCCCCGGCCTCCGCGCGCACCTCACCGAGTGCCTTCAGGGACACGGGGGCGCGGTCCAGCTGACGGCCGCCGTGGTTGGAGACCACGAGGCCGTCCGCTCCGGCGTCCAGGGAGCGGCGGGTGTCCTCCGCCGTGAGAACGCCCTTGACGAACAGCCGACCGGGCCAGGCCGAGCGGATCCACTCGAGATCCGCGATGGACAGGGAGGGGTCGAACATGCTGTTGATGATGGTCGGCAGGTCTGCGGCGGTATGGCTCAGGGAGGCGAACTTCAGCGGGTCAGTGGTCAGGAAGTTGAACCACCACTCCGGACGGTAGGAGGCATCCAGAACGGTGCGCAGCGTGAGCTGGGGTGGGATGGTCATGCCGTTGCGCACGTCCCGCAGGCGCTGGCCCGCCACAGGGGTGTCCACGGTGACGAGCAGGGTGTCGTATCCGGAGGCCTCGGCCCTGCGCAGCAGGTCCAGCGACCGCTCCCGGTCCTTCCACAGGTACAGCTGGAACCAGCGGCGCCCGGCCCCGGAGACCGCTGCGACGTCCTCCAGCGAGCGGGTTCCCATGGTGGACAGGCTGAAGGGGATCCCGGCCGCGGCGGCAGCGGCGGCTCCGCCGTCCTCACCCTCGGCGTGCATGAAGCGGGTGAAGCCCGTGGGGGCTACTCCGAAGGGCAACGCCGAGACCCCGCCCGCGATCGTGGTGGACAGGTCCGCAGCCGGCGTGGAGTGCAGGATCCGCGGCAGCAGCTCCGTGGACTCGAAGGCCTCCCGGGTGCGCCGGGCCGTCAGCTCGGAGCCGGCGGCGCCGTCCACGTAGTCGAACGCAGCGCGCGGGGTGCGGCGCTGCGCGATCCGGCGCAGGTCCCAAAGGTCGGCCGCCGAGGCCAGTCGCGCCGCGCGGCGGTCCGCCGTGGGCGGCCGGAGGCGCATCAGGGGCAGCAACTCGGATGGCTGGGGCAGACGGCGGGTCAGCCGGGGCACGGGGGCTCTCCTCTGGATCGGCGGGTTCGGCGACTCGGCGAGTCAGTCGGAGATGACGGCGATCGGCGCGCCGGCCGTGACGGTGGCCCCCGGCTCGGCCAGGAGCTCGGTGACCGTGCCGGACTGGTGCGCGGTCAGTGGCTGCTCCATCTTCATGGCCTCCAACACCACGATCAGGTCTCCCTCCGCCACGGTGTCCCCGGCCGAGACGGCGACCTTGACGATGGTTCCCTGCATCGGCGAGGTGAGGGTGTCACCGCTGGCCCCGGTGGCGGTGGCGCCGCGTGAGCCGCGGG
The DNA here is from genome assembly GCF_047305825.1 of Citricoccus nitrophenolicus. Lineage (GTDB taxonomy): Bacteria > Actinomycetota > Actinomycetes > Actinomycetales > Micrococcaceae > Citricoccus > Citricoccus nitrophenolicus. The sequence goes on from NZ_CP063070.1 coordinate 2,872,724, forward strand.
ACTTGCGCTTGCGCCCACCGGACTTGGCGCTCGTGGCCACCGTGGAGATGGCCCCCAGGATGGCGGGCAGCGTGACCTCCACGCGTTTGCCGTTGACCTCCACGGTCACAGATCGGCGGTCGCCGTGATCCGCCTCGGTGGCGGCCTCGGCATCGGCCGCACCGGCGAAGGGAGTGATCGTGTTCTCGAAGCCGGTCTCGATCCAACGGGTATGCACGGTGAAGGGCGTCCCGTCCACCGGGGCGAACGCGGGATCGGACACCACGGCCCGGTGGAACGGCAGCACGGTGGGCATCCCCGCCACCTGCATCTCGGCCAGCGCGCGCCGGGAACGCTCCAGGGCCTGCTCACGGGTGGATCCGGTGACGATCAGCTTGGCCACCATGGAGTCAAAGGCGCCGGTGATGGTCTCGCCCTCCTCCACGCCGACGTCCACACGCACGCCCGGCCCGGAGGGCAGGCGGAAGCGGCTCAGGGTGCCGGGTGAGGGCATGAAGTTCCGCCCCGGGTCCTCGCCGTTGATGCGGAACTCGAAGGAGTGCCCGCGGACCTCCGGGTCGCCATAGCCGAGCAGCTCGCCCCGGGCGATCCGGAACTGCTCGCGGACCAGGTCCAGCCCCGTGACCTCCTCCGAGACAGGGTGCTCCACCTGCAGACGGGTGTTGACCTCCAGGAAGGAGATGGTGCCGTCCGCGCCCACGAGGAACTCGCAGGTCCCGGCGCCCACGTAACCGGCCTGGCGAAGGATGTCCTTGGAGGAGTCGTAGAGCCGTCGCTGCTGGTCGGCCGTCAGGAACGGGGCGGGGGCCTCTTCCACGAGCTTCTGGTTGCGGCGCTGCAGTGAGCAGTCGCGGGTGGAGACCACCACCACGGTCCCTGCGGCGTCTGCCAGGCACTGGGTCTCCACGTGGCGCGGTGCATCCAGGAAGCGTTCCACGAAGCACTCGCCCCGGCCGAAGGCCGCCGTGGCCTCGCGGACCGCGGACTCGTACAGCTCCGGGATCTCCTCGCGGGTCCGGGCCACCTTGATGCCGCGCCCACCGCCGCCGTGGGCGGCCTTGATGGCCAGCGGCAGTCCGTGGGCGTCGGCGAAGTCCACGACCTCCTCGGCGGAGGCCACCGGGTCCGCGGTGCCCGGGACCAGGGGTGCCCCGACCTGCTGGGCCAGGTGCCGGGCGGAGACCTTGTCCCCGAGCTGCTCGATCGCCTCGGGCGGCGGACCGATCCAGACCAGCCCGGCCGCCTGGACGGCGCGGGCGAAGTCGGCATTCTCGGAGAGGAAGCCGTAGCCGGGGTGCACGGCGTCCGCCCCCGAGGTCTCCGCGGCGGCCAGGACCTTGTCCACCATGAGGTAGGAGTCAGCGGCGGAGGCACCGCCCAGGGAGATGGCATCGTCGGCCATGCGCACATGCAGCGACTCGCGGTCGGGCTCGGCGTAGACGGCCACGGCGCTCAGCCCCTCGTCATGGGCAGCGCGGATCACCCGGACGGCGATCTCCCCGCGGTTGGCCACGAGTACCCGCGAGAACGGTCGGGGTGTGGTCGTGGCGTTCGGCGTCGGGTGGGACATCTGAGAGGGACTCCTTCGCGAGCAGGGTGCAGGCGGACTGCGGTCAGGACGGGCTCGGCCGTGGGTTGGACCGCGGACCGTGGGGCGAACCCACTTGCCGAGCCTAGACGTGACCGTGGGTTTCCTACAGGATCCGGGGCCTTTTCCCTGCGCCGCGGGTCAGAGGTTGTAGGAAGTCCACAAATCTATCCGACTTCTCGAGCCTCCGTGACGGCGGGCTGCCTCAGCTGGCCATGGAATCCCGCGGCAGACCGGCCTCGGCCTGATGCCTTGAGGACGTCTGGGCGCGGCGGCGCGTCACCACGGCGAAGACCATGATCGCCAGCCCCACCACCGTCAGTCCGGCCCCGAGCAGGGCGGGCGAGCGGTAGCCGAGGCCGGCGTCCACCACCACGGCACCGAGGATGGCGCCCAGGGCGTTGGCGAAGTTGAAGGCGGCATGGTTCATGGCAGCGCTCACCGACGGGGCGTCGCCGCTCTCCCGCAGCAGCCGGACCTGGAGCGCCGTGGTGAACAATGATCCGGCGACCCCGAGCAGCAGCACGCAGGCCACCGCCACGGCCGGCACCTGCGCCAGGGCGGCCAGGACCAGCAGCACGATCCCGAGGGAGGAGATCCCCAGCAGCGCCGAGCGTTCGATCGAGCGGTCCACCAGCGGTCCCGCGATCAACGAGCCGACCGTCATCCCGATCCCGTAGCAGGCCAGGACCCAGGGGATGACGGACTCCGGCAGGCCGGTCACCTCGGTCATGGTCGGAGATGAACGTGTAGACGGCGAACATGCCGCCGAATCCGATCGAGCCGGCCACCAGGGTGACGATGACCTGTGGCCGCTTGAGCGTGGCCAGTTCCCGGCGGATGGAGGGGGCCTGCGCCGGGGCGCTGCGGGGGCACCAGCCCCAGGACTGCCACCAGGGTCACCACCCCGATCAGGGCGACCAGCCCGTAGGCGGTGCGCCAGCCGAACTGGGCACCCAGTGCGGCTGCGGCGGGCACCCCGATGATGTTGGAGACCGTCAGACCGAGCATCACCCGGGCCATGGCGGTGGCCCGCCGGTGCGGGGAGACCAGTGTGGAGGCCACCACGGCGCCGATGCCGAGGAAGGCGCCGTGGGGCAGCCCGGTCAGGAAGCGCGAGGCCAGCATGACCGGCAGGCTGGGGGCCAGGGTGGAGCCGATGCTGCCGACCACGAAGATCAGGGCCAGGACCAGCAGGAGCCGCTTGCGTTCCATCCGGGCCGTCAGGGCGGCGATCAGCGGTGCTCCGACCACCACGCCGATCGCGTAGAGGGAGACCGCGTGGCTGGCCTCGGTGATGGAGGAGTCGAATCCGGCGGCGATGTAGGGCAGCAGGCCCATCGTCGCGAACTCGGCGGTGCCGATGCCGAAGGCCCCGATGGCCAGGGAGAAGATCGCCAGCCGCGCCGTACGCCGTGGCACCAGCGCGGCAGGAGTGGGGGGCGGCGTCGGCTCCGCCGGGGGGAGCGCGGTGCCGTGGGCGGCGCCGGTGGCTGGCACCTCGCTGGTGCGGGTCACGGTCATGGCGGACTCCTGGTGGGGACTGATCGGTCAAGGGGCTCAGACGCGAAGGAGGGCGACGAAGAATCGTCGCCCTCCTTGGCTCAGCGGGGTGGCCCGCCGTTCCTCCACGCTAGACCGATCTCCAGTGCAGATGCACGTGGATAGGGGGCCGAACGGCTGTGAGAATGAGCACTGCCGTCAGGCCATGGATGCGGGCAGGCGCGAGGCGGCCAGGGCCCCCAGCAGTAGCCCGACGCCGGCCAGAACGGTCGCCACCAGGAACGGGTCGCCCGCGTGCAGTGCCGGCGCGAAGCCGATGCCCACGCAGACGGCCACCCCGCCGGCGCCGCCGAGTTGGTCGGCGGCGCGCTGAACGCCCGAGGCGGTCCCGGCATCGTCCTCGGTCACGCCGCTGACAGCGATGTACTGCAGGCCCACCACGCCGAAGCCCATGCCTGCGGCGATCAACAGCATCGCCGGGACCATCGCCGCCGCGCCCGCACCCAGGGCGGCCACCAGGGCGATCAGACCCATCGCGATCCCGGTGAACGCCAGTCCCGTCAGTACGCACGCCCGCGCGCCCCACCGGCCCAGCAGCCGGGGCACGAGCATGGAGCAGGCGATCAGGGCGAGGGCCAGCGGCAGCATTGTCACCCCGGCGACCAGGGGACCGAGGCCGAGGCGATCTTGCAGGTAGAACGTGAACAGCAGGAACGAGGTGGACAGTGCGCCACTGAGCAGCATGGTGGTCAGGTTCGCCCCCACCCGGGCGCGGTTCGCGAAGAAGCCCAGCGGCAGCAGGGGGTGGCGGGAGCGGGACTCGACCCGGACGAAGCCCAGCCCAGCTGCCACAGCCCCGGCCAGGGCCGTGGGGGCGAGCCATACCGGCGTGCCCGGCTCTCCCGCCTCGACCACCCCGAGGGTGAACAGCAGGGGACAGGCTGTCAGCAGCAGGGCCCCGGGCACATCCAGTGGAGCGGAGCGGGCGCACACCGGCCGGTCCCGCTCCACGAGGAAGACGCCGGCCAACAGCACCACCAGGATGAAGGGCACCGAGACCAGAAAGATCCAGCGCCATCCGAGGTGGGCGGTGATGACCCCGGACAGCACGAACCCGAGGACGAGCCCGCAGCTGGCCACGGCGGCCCACACGCCCAGCGCCCGGGACCGGCGGGGTCCCTCGGGGAACATCAGCACGATGGTCGCCATTGCGGCGGGCAGCGCGATCGCCTCGCCGGCGCCCTGCAGCAGACGGGCCAGGACCAACACCGTGAAGTTCGGGGCCAGGCCGGCCAGCAGGGACGCGGCACCGAACACGGCCGTGCCGGTCAGTAGTGTGCGGCGCCGTCCCAGCAGATCGCCCAGGCGGCCGCCCAGCATGAGGAGCCCACCACCGGTGATGGTGTATCCCACCACCACCCAGGTCAGGGCATGGGGGGCCGCGCCGAAGTCTGCGCCGATCGAGGGCAGGGCGATGTTGACCACGGTCACGTCGACTGCAATGAAGAACTGCAGCATGGACATGGCGCACAGCACCAGCCGGGCGCGCGCCGGGGACGGTTTGCCGCCCCGTGAGGGAAGAAGGGACTGAAGGGTTGATAACACCAGGTACTCCGTTGCAGAAGAAGTTCCCGGGCAGCATGAGCAATGCCGCCTCGGTCTGACGACGAAGCGGCTGGGCGCGATGAGAAGTGGTCGTGAAGAGCCTGTGGAACGCCCCGCCGCTAGCGGGACACCCGGGTCACTGCGGCGCAGGAGGCCGCGAAAGCTGCTGACATGCAGCCCACCGTATCAGCTGACGTGGCCCGGGTCAGCTCTGCCAGAGGGCCGTCAGGGAGACACCCAGGTCCGCGAGCAGGGTGCGCAGCGTGGACACGGACAGGCCGATCACCGCGTTCGGGTCGCCGTCCACGGACTCCACGAAGGCTGCCCCGCGGCCGTCGATCGTGAAGGCCCCAGCGCACTGCAGCGGTTCTCCGGTGGCCACATAGGCGGCCGCGTCCACCTCCTCCACCTCCGCGAAGGTCACTGAGGCGCTGGACAGGGCCCCGGCGGCCGGGCGGGAGATGGCCGCGCCGCCACGGGTGTCCACCACCCAGTGCCCGGTGTGGAGCCGGCCCGTACGGCCGGACTGCATCCGCCACCGCTCGAGCGCCACCTCGGGCTCCCAGGGCTTGCCGTAGGCCACGCCGTCCAGCTCGAACACCGAGTCGCAGCCCACCACCAGGGCCCCGGCCGCCTCCGCGTGGACCGCTACGTCCTCGGCCTTGGCACGGGCCAACAACTCCGCCGTCTCGGCCGGTCCGGCCAGGGGATTGGCGGCGGCGATGGCGTCCTCGTCCACGTCGGAGACCAGCACGGTGAACGGGATGCCGGCTGCCTCCAGGATGCGGGCGCGGGACGGGGAGGCCGAGGCCAGGACGAGGCGAGGTGCCGCGGGAGTCCCGGCGCCGCCGTCGGGCCCCTCCTGCTCCGCCCGCCCCGCCTGCTGCTCGGCGCTCACGCGAGCGCCGCCCGCAGGGTGTCCAGTCCCATGGATCCCAGCCGCAGGGCACGCGTGTGGAAGGCCTTGAGGTCGAACGCACGGCCCTCGGAGGCGGCACGGGAGGCGTGCTCGGTGCGGATCTGCTCCCAGATACGCTGACCCACCTTGTAGGCCGGGGCCTGTCCGGGCCAACCGAGGTACCGGACGAACTCGAAGCGCACCTGACCGGGGGTGTCATTGAGATGCTTCTCCAGGAACGCGAAGCCCTGCTCCGGGGTCCACACCCCGCCGCCCTCGGACTCCGGGGCCTCGAAGCCGCAGTGCACGCCGATGTCAAACACCACCCGAGCCGCGCGCATCCGTTGGGCGTCCAGCATGCCCAGGTGGTCGCCCGGGTCCGTCAGGTAGCCGAACTCCTCCATCAGCTGCTCGGCGTACAGGGCCCAGCCCTCCCCGTGTCCGGAGGTCCACAGGGCGTTGCGGCGCCAGTCGTTGAGCTGGTCCGAGGCCAGCATGGCGGTGCCGATCTGCAGGTGGTGACCGGGCACGCCCTCGTGGTAGACGGTGGTCTTCTGCTCCCAGGTGGTGAAGGAGTCCTCGCCCGGCGGCACGGACCACCACATGCGCCCGGGCCGGGAGAAGTCCTCTGAGGGGCCCGTGTAGTAGACCCCTCCCTCCTGCGTGGGGGCGATCATGCACTCCACCCGGTCCATGGGCGCCGGGATCTCGAAGTAGCGGGTCATGGACTCCAGGGCCTCGTCCGTGATGCCCTGCATCCACTGGCGCAGGGCGTCGGTGCCCTGCAGCCGGCGGGCGGGATCGCTGTTGAGCGCCTCACGGGCCTGCTCGATGCTCGCGCCGGGCCTGATCCGCTCCGCGTCCTCGCGCTGCGCCTCGATGATCCGGGCGAGCTCCTGCTGGCCCCAGGCGTAGGTCTCCTCCAGATCCACGGTGGCGCCGAGGAACTCCTGTGAGTACAGCTGGTACAGGTCCTTGCCCACCGCGTCCCGCTCCGGGGCGATGCCCCGCAGGTCCTCCCGCAGGAAGGAGGCGAGCTCGCGGTAGGACTCACCCGCGCGCTGCGCCTGGGCCTCCAGCTCGGTCATCAGGGAGGAGGGCACGACGCCGGCCGCGGCCGCGCGCTCGACGAGGCCTGGGAAGAAGCCCCCCGGGGCGGAATGCGCCTCCGCCTGCTCGATGACGGCGTCGATCTGGCGGCGGGCCGCGACCTGGCCTTCGTCCCGCGAGGCACGCAGGGAGGCGGCATAGCCGGCCAGGGCGTCCGGGAGACGGGCCAGCCGGCCGGTGATGTGAGCCCAGTCCTGTTCGGTCTCCGTGGGCATCAGATCGAAGATGCCGCGGATCTCCTGGGCTGCGGAGGCCAGATTGTTCAGCTCGGTGCGGCCCGTGGCGTGGAGACGGCGCTCCAGGCCGACGCGTTCGCGCAGTGCCGCCGCGGTGACCCGGTCCACCTCGTCGGCTGGCTCGAGCCGCTCGAGGTCTGCGAGCAGCCTCCTGTTGAGGTTGTCATCCTCCGCCGTCCCAGCGGGGGAGTAGTCCGAGTACTCGGTCTCCCGGCCGGGGTGGCCCAGCGCGGTGGCCTCCTCGGGGTGCAGGGCGAGGGTGTCCGCGAAGTAGCGGTTGGCCAACTCGTCGATCGCGCTGGGCTGGCGGGCATCGTGGGGCGAGGTCGGCTGGGTGTGACCGGCGGTGGGATCGCTCATGTCAGCACCCTATCTGGTGACCCATGCGTGAGTGGTCAGTTGGTGCTGCCTTCACCGGGTGGAACCCCTCGGCAACTGACCACTCACGGCAACTGACCACTCACGGGAGCTGACCACTCACGGGATCAGTGCTGGCCGGCGGCGTGCTTCCAGGAGTCGGAGCCCGGGCGGGCCCACAGCCCGAGTCGGCGGCGCCGGTCCAGGGTGCGGTCCGGGTCCCTCCGGCCGGCGGCCTCACGGCGGTGCTGCTCCGCCTGGACGGCCACGGCTTGCAGGACTGCCGTCAGGGCGGCGGTCTCCTCGGCGTCGAGGCTGCCCTTCACCACGAGCTCGGGAGTGCCCGGCGCGGAGTCGTCCGCGCCGGCCTCGAGCGGGGTGAGGTTGTTGTCGGCGGTGTTCATGCTCTCCTCCTGGTTCATGGACGTCCGGCCGGTCACAGCGGGATGTTCCCGTGCTTCTTGGCCGGACGGGACTCACGCTTGTGGAAGGTGGCCCGCAATCCGCGCACAATCTGCGTGCGGGTCTCGGCGGGGGTGATGACGGCGTCCACATAGCCGCGGTCAGCCGCCTGGTAGGGGTTGAGCAGCTCCTTCTCGTAGTCCTGGACGATCTCGGCGCGCTTGGCCTCCACGTCACCGCCCTGTTCCGCCACGGCCGCCAGATCCCGGCGATACAGGATGTTGACGGCGCCCTGGGCCCCCATCACGCCGATCTGGGCGGTGGGCCAGGCCAGGTTGAGGTCCGCGCCGAGCTTCTTGGACCCCATCACGATGTAGGCGCCGCCGTAGGCCTTGCGGGTGATGACGGTCAGCTTGGGCACGGTGGCCTCGGCGTAGGCGTAGATGAGCTTGGCGCCGCGGCGGATGATCCCGGAGAACTCCTGGTCCGTGCCGGGCAGGAAGCCGGGCACGTCCACGAGCGTGATGATGGGGATGTTGAAGGCGTCGCAGAACCGGACGAAGCGGGCCGCCTTCTCCGAGGCGTTGATGTCCAGGGTGCCGGCGAACTGCATCGGCTGATTGGCCACGATCCCCACCGAGCGGCCCTCCACCCGGCCCAGGCCGCAGATCACGTTCGGGGCGTAGAGCTCCTGGACCTGCAGGAAGTGGGCATCGTCCACGATGTGCTCGATCACGGTGAGCATGTCATAGGGCTGGTTCGCCGAGTCCGGGATGATCGAGTCCAGCTCGAGGTCCTCGGGGGTGACCTCCAGGTCCTCCTCGAACGGCTCCACCGGGCCTTCGGCCAGGTTGTTGGAGGGCAGGAACTCCAACAGCTCGCGCACGTACTCGAGGGCGTCCTCCTCGTTCGCGGCCAGGTAGGAGGCGGTGCCGGTCACGGTGTTGTGGGAGGTGGCGCCGCCCAGGGTCTCCATGTCCACGTCCTCCCCGGTGACCGTCTTGATGACGTCCGGGCCGGTGATGAACATGTGAGAGGTCTTGTCCACCATGATGATGAAGTCCGTCAGTGCGGGGGAGTAGGCGGCACCGCCGGCCGAGGGCCCCATGATGAGGGTGATCTGCGGGATCACGCCGGAGGACAGCACGTTGTTCCGGAAGATGTCCGCGAACATGGCCAGGGAGGCCACGCCCTCCTGGATCCGTGCCCCGCCGCCGTCATTGATGCCGATCACCGGGCAGCCGTTGCGGGCCGCGAATTCCTGGACCTTGACGATCTTCTCCCCATTGACCTGGCTGAGGGAGCCGCCGTAGACGGTGAAGTCCTGGGCATAGACAGCCACCAGCCGGCCGTCCACCGTCCCGTGGCCGGAGACCAGCCCGTCCCCGACCGGCTTCTTCCTGTCCATGCCGAACGCCGTGGTGCGGTGCACGGCCAGGGCATCGAACTCCACGAAGGAGTCCGCATCCAGGAGCAGCTCCACGCGCTCGCGGGCGGTGTGCTTGCCGCGGGCGTGCTGCTTGTCCACCGCGCCCTGCCCGGACGGCAACGCGGCCTCGGCCCGGCGTCGGGCCAGGTCCTGCAGTTTGCCGGCCGTGGTGGTCAGATCCGGTTCGGTCACAGGTCCTCCGTCGGGATGGATGTCGGGATGGTCATCTGGGTGGTGGTCCGGAATGCGGCGCACTTGGTGCTTTCATACAAGCGGTGCCACGGCGTGGGCCGAGTGGAACTCGCCCCTGACCGCGGGCCGGGCCCCAGTCTAATCTCGCCTCCGGCCTCTGCGCTTGTAGGAACCGCACAAATCTGGCCCGGACCTCGCCCCGAATGGTCCAGACCTGCACGCAGCAGTGGGGCGGCCGTTCACCGAACGGCCAGTTCCACGCGCTATACCTGAACCATGACCTCCACCCCGCTCGTGACCTGGCTGGACCACACCGGCTCCACCCAGGACCATGTCCTCTCCGCGGCCGCCGCCCACCCGGAACGCTGGCCGCACCTGTCCGCGGCGGCCACCCTGGACCAGCGCTCCGGGCACGGCCGCCGGGGCCGGGACTGGACCACACCTCCCGGGACGGCGCTGGCCGTCTCCGTGGTGCTGCGCCCGGACGTGGACCTGGAGCACTACACGTGGGTGACCCTGGTGGCCGCGGCCGCCACGTGCGGTGAACTGCAGGCCCGCGGAGTACCGGCCCAGGTGAAGTGGCCCAATGACGTGCTGGCCGAGGACGGGCGCAAGCTCTGCGGCATCCTCGCCTCCGTGCTGCCGGACCAGTCCGGGCTGGTGGTGGGTCTGGGGCTGAACCTTGACTTCGGTCCCGGCGGATCGCCCGTCCCCACGGCCACGTCCGTGGCCGACTGGGTGCCCGCTGGTGCACTGCCCGCGGCCCCCGAGCTCCTCGGATCCGTCCTGACGGCGCTCTCCGAGGGGCTGGACGCGTTCAGCCTCGCCGTCCGGGAGCACTCCACAGCGGGGGACGGAGCGGCAAACGGGGAGGCGGACGGAGCGGCACACGGAGAGGTGGATGGGGAGCACCCGGCCGTGGCCGGCGTCGTGCGCCAGGTGGCGACACTGGGCACCGAGGTCACCGTGCACCTGCCGGGCGGTTCCACCCTGGCCGGGACCGCCCGGGGCCTGGGGCCCGGGGGCACTCTACTCGTGCAGCCCGCTGACCATGGGAAGATGGACACTGCGGTGCCCGGTGCCACCTGGAGGGGTGAGCTGCTGGAGGTGTCCGCAGCGGACGTGGTGCATCTGCGCCGCTGAGAGCGAGAGGGCGGTGACGAGGTGGGGCTGAAACTGGCACCCGGCGAACAGGTTCGCGTGCGTACCCGCGCCCACCCGCGTGCCCTGACCGGACCCGTGTTGCGGCTGATGCTGATCGCCCTGGCCACGAGCTATGTCCAGGGACTCCTGGCCCGCCCGGACCTGCCGGACCTGGTGGTCGGTGCCCGCGGGTGGCTGGTGGGCCTCGTCTGGATCCTGGCCGCCGCCGCACTGTTCTTCGGCTGCCTGCGCCCCGCCTGGCGTTGGCTCAACCGCCGAACCCTGCTCACCACCCGCCGCATCATCCAGCGGGCCGGCATCGGGCCCTCCCGGGAGCGTGCCCTGCACCTGCTCTCCGTCTACGATGTCCGGATGCGCCAACGCCGCAGGCAGCGGATGTCCCAGTCCGGGGACCTGATGGTGGATCACGGTTCCGGGAACTCCTGGCTGCTGGCCAACATGCCCGAGGCCGTGCGATTCCGGGAACTGATCCTGCTCGAGGTGGGCGCGCTGCGCCGGGAGGTCTCGCTCCAGGGCGGGGACCCGCAGAGGCCCGCGGGGGTGCCCCTGCCAGGGCAGGCGCCAGTCCAGGCACCAGGGCAGGCACCAGGGCAGGCACCAAGGCAGGCACCGCCTCCCGCCCCCATGCGGGCGGAACCATACGGCCTCCACAGCGGAAGGGGACGGGCCTACCGTGGCTGACGAGAGTACATCGACCGACGACTGGGACGAGCTGCCCGGACCACACGAGGTGGACGCCGGCGGCAGTGATCTGGGGGAGCTCCTCCATGGTCTGGGCGGTTCCGTTGAGGGGCCGGACGCCGGCCCGGCCGCCGAACCGACCCCGGAGACCGCCCAGATGGAGACGGTGTCGGCTGCGGCGCAGGACGATCAGGACGGTCACTCCCGCAGGATCCCGCCGGACACCACCTCCACGGCGGCACTGGCACTGCAGGACGCGTACGACGCCAGCTCCTGGACCCAGGCGATCTCGACCCTGGAGAAGGAGCTGCTCGGCGGGCCACGCAACATGACCCGGCGGGACATGGCCGGGGAGCTCGGCGTCTCCCTGATCTCCGCCCGCAAGCTCTGGCGTGCCCTCGGCTTCCCGAACGTCAAGGACGAGGACAGGGCGTTCACCCAGCTGGACACGGACGCGATCGGCACCATGATCGACCTGGTCCGCCGCGGCACCCTGAACGAGGAGACGGCCATCTCCCTGACCCGCTCCATCGGCCAGATGACGGACCGCATGGTGGTGTGGCAGATCGAGGCCCTTGTGGAGAACAAGATCAGCGAGGGGATGACGGACCCGCAGGCCCGCCGTGAGGTGGTGCGCATGCTGCCGGAGATCATCGAACCCCTCGAGGAGGTCATGGCCTACTCGTACCGGCGCCAGCTGAACTCGGCCCTGCAGCGCCTGACCGTTCGGGTGGAGGCCGGTCTGGCGGCCAGCGCTGTGGGCCGTGACGGCTCCGAGGACGACGCCCCCCTGCCGCTGGCCCGTGCCGTGGGTTTCGCGGACATGGTCTCCTACACCTCCCTGTCCCGCCGCATGAATGAGCGCACCCTGGCCGAGATGGTGCAACGCTTCGAGTCCAAGTGCGCTGAGATCATCTCGATCGGCGGTGGCCGGCTGGTCAAGACCATCGGGGACGAGGTCATGTTCAACGCCGAGACACCGGAGGCCGGCGCCCAGATCGGTCTGGCCCTGGCCCAGGCCATGTCCGAGGACGATGTCCTGCCCTCCTCCCGGGTCTCCGTGGTCTGGGGCAGGGTGCTCTCCCGGCTCGGGGACATCTACGGGCCCACCGTGAATCTGGCCTCCCGGCTGACATCGCTCGCGGACCCCGGCACCGTGCTGGTGGACGCCATGACGGCCATGGCCCTGGAGGGGGACGAGCGGTTCGTGCTGGTCCCGCAGCCGCCGCAGATGGTCCGCGGTTTCGGCGAGATCCGGCCGTCCATCCTGATGCCCGGCACGGGCAACGGTCTCATCGTCGACTGATCCGGACCCGGCCTACCCGCTCAATGCAACCTCCCTGCATGGGGAGTACTCCCCATCGGCAAGGGGCCAACAGGGGTTTGAGCCGTGAGCGGAACCGGTAGACTCGCCCGAGTGGCAACTGGGCCGTCAGTGTGCAGTTGCCCCGGACATTCGCTGATGGGGGACAAACGTGAGGGCTGGATTCGGAACCGGGCGGCAGGGCGCTCTGAAGGCGACCGCGTTCATCGGCGTCTCCGCCGTAGCCGTGACGGGGGCCGTTCTCTACCCGGGCTTCCAGACCGCGGACGTGGACCTCAATGACGGTGGCGTCTGGGTGGTCAACAAGGAAGAGAACAAGGTTGCCCACCTGAACTACCAGTCGCAGACCCTGGACGGTGGCGTGGCCACCACCATGACGGAGTACGACCTGGCGCAGCACGCGGATCAGGTGTATCTGCGGGACCTGGAGATCGGCGCCGCCACCACGGTGGATCCGGCGGCCTTCGCGCTCTCCGATGAGACCATGCTTCCGGCGAACTCTTCCTTCTCCTACGGCGAGCGGATCGTGGCCGTCTCAGACGCCGAGGCGGGCCGCGTCTACGCCGCCACCACGGAGAACCTCGGGGCCATGTCCTCCGAGGGTGCCGAGCCGTTGTATGAGGGCGAGGGCCGGGTACTCTCGGCGGTCGGCCGGGATGACACGGTGTGGGTGGCGGATCTGGATGCGAACCTGATCAAGGGTTTCCGCCCCCTGACGGACGAGGAGCTGCGCGAGCAGGCCAATCAGACCGAGTCGGTCGGGGACGGCGAGCAGGCACCTCAGGAGGGTGCGGCGGATGCCGAGGAGGAGAACGACGCCGGCGCGGAGACCGAGCCGGCCGGCTTCCGGGAGATCTCCTCCACGGAGATCGACGGGCTCTCCGGACTGACGGAGCCGCAGATCTCGGCCGTGGGGGAGACCGGCGTCGTCTTCGACGCCGCCTCGGGCACCCTGGTGACCTCCGTGGGTGACTCCTCGTCCGTCGTGGACCCGGCCGAGGGCAAGCTCCAGGCACCGGGACCGGAGGCGGACGGGGCCGTCGTCGCGCTGGCCAACAAGGTGGCCACCGTCCCGCTGGGCGGCGGGGAGGCCCAGTACACCCCGGTGGAGGAGACCGGCAGCCCGATCCAGCCGGTGCGCGTGGGCTCCTGCACCCATGCCGCGTGGCAGGGGAGCGGGCTCTATCACCGGGACTGTGACGAGGACGCCCAGGACACCACGGAGCGCATCCCCGAGATCCCTGCCGAGGCTGAGATGACCTTCCGGGTCAACCGGGACGTGGTGGTCCTCAATGACATCTCGCAGGGCAACACCTGGCTGGTGGCCGACGGCATGAAGATCGTCAACAACTGGTCCGATCTGGAGCCGCCGAAGGGTGAGGGCGAGCAGGAGAAGGAGGAGTCGGACGAGATCACCGACTCCATCGAGCTGCCTGACCGCCAGGAGGAGAATCAGAAGCCGGTGGCGAAGGACGACTCCTTCGGCGTCCGCGCCGGGCGCACCACCGCCCTGCCCGTGCTCTTCAATGACGTGGACCCGGACGGGGACCTGCTGACCGCCGAGCTCTCCGGGGACCAGCCGAAGACCGGCACCCTGCAGCAGATCTATGACGGCACGGGCTTCCAGATGGTGGTCCCGGAGGACGCGAGCGGCTCCTCGAGCTTCACCTACACGGCGGACGACGGCCGGGGTGGCACGGATCAGGCGAAGGCCACCGTTCGGGTGGTGCCGGAGGACGAGAACTCCAAGCCGGTCCAGGAGCGGGTGACCACGCTGCGGGTGCAGGCCGGTACCGAGGTCTCCCAGAACATCCTCACTGACTGGAAGGATCCGGACGGGGACGACCTGCAGCTGATGGGGGCCGTCTCAGAGGACGGGGACGTGGTTCGGGTGCGGCCGGACGGCGTGCTGACCTTCGAGGATGTCGGCAAGACGGACGGCACCAAGGAGCTCGAGATCTCCGTCTCCGACGGCCGCGAGTCGGAGACCGGACGGGTGGTGGTGGAGGTGTTGCCCAAGGGGGCGGCCCCGCCGATCACGGCCACGGACCACGTGACCGTGAACGTGGGGGAGGAAGCCACCTTCTCCCCCCTGGAGAACGACTTCGATCCGACCGGCAGCGAACTGCGGCTGGCGCACGTGGACCCGGTCTCCGGGGCCGAGGCGGAACTGAACTCGGACACGGGCACCGTCTCCTTCCGCTCAGACCAGGAGAAGACCTACTACCTGAAGTATGTGGCCACCAACGGCCCGGCCTCCGCGCCCGGCCTGATCCGGGTGGACGTCAAGGACCCGGACAAGAACACCGGAGCGCCGGTGGCCGTCCGGGACGTGGCGCTGCTGCCGGCCAACGGCGAGGTGCTCGTCAACATCCTGGGCAACGACTCGGATCCCGAGGGCGGCGTGCTGGTGGCCCAGCAGGTGGATGTGCCGGATGACGCGCCGTTCAACGTGTCCGTGGAGCGCAACGCCGTGCTACGCATCACGGACCAGCAGGGCATGACGGAACCCGTCACCTTCACCTACACCGTGACCAATGGGACGGCCGCCTCCCAGGGTGAGGTCACCGTCATCCCGGTCCCGGCCCCGGAGAAGATGGAGCCGCCGCGGCCCAACCCGGACACCGCCGTGGTGCGGGCGGGTGACGTGGTCACCGTGCCCGTCCTCGAGAATGACGTGCACCCCAACGACGCCGAGATGACGCTGGAGCCTGAACTGGCCGAGGGCGTGGACCCCGCCGACGGCCTGGTGTCCGTCTCGGACAACCAGATCCGCTTCCGGGCCGGCGCGGAGGCCAAGACGGTCTCCGCCGTGTACACCGTGTCTGGACCGGACGGCCAGGAGGCCTCCGCCCGGGTGACGTTCCACATCAATGAGATGGACCTGGAGAACAATTCCCCGCCGTCGCCGGAGACCGTGGAGGGCCGGGTGTTCTCGGGAGAGACCGTGGCCATGCCGATCCCTCTGAACGGGATCGATCCGGATGGCGACTCGGTGTCCCTGGTGCAGCTGGAGACCCCGCCGACCAAGGGCTCGGCCAAGGTCACAGCCAACTCGATCGAGTACACGGCCACGGCCGGATCCACCGGCACCGACGTGTTCACCTATGTGGTGGAGGACCGCCTCGGAGCCCGCTCCACCGGCACCGTGATGGTGGGTATCGCCCCGGTGGCGCAGGAGAACACCCCGCCCGTGGCGGTCAACGACTCCATCCGGGTTCGACCGGACCGCCCCGTGGCCGTGGACGTCCTGGCCAATGACACGGATGCGGACGGGGACGAGCTGAAGTTCGTGGACACACTGGAGGCCACCGAGGGATCCGACGCCGCCCTGGTGGACGGCCGCATCCTGCTGACCTCCCCGGCGGAGGCCGGCTTCGTCTCGGTGCGGTACACGATCACGGACGGCCGCGGCGGTCAGGACACCGGCACCCTGACGGTCGAGTCGGACCCGAACGCCCCGCTCCGCGCCCCGATCGCCCGGGACGACCGCGTCTCCTTCCAGGAGACCGTGGACCAGGACGAGGTCACGGTGGACATCCTCAAGAACGACGAGGACCCGGACGGCACCCCGGACGACCTCGCGGTGGATCTGCCGGACAACCCCGAGGGGGTCACGCTCACCGAGGACAATCAGTTGGTGGTCCCCGTGCAGTCCAATCCCCAGATCATCACCTACCGACTGACGGATGCCGACGATCTCTCGGCCTACGCCTTCGTGATCGTCCCCGGGGCCGGCGAGGCGCGCCCGACGCTGCGCTCGGATGCCCCGCTCGAGGTCACTGCGGGCGAGGAACTCCCGCTGAACCTGGACGACCTCGTGGCGGTGCGGGACGGCAGGTCCCCCCGTCTGACCGAGGAGTCCAAGGTGTCCTCCACCCCGGAATCCGAGGGCGGACTGGTCCGCGGGGCCACGGACATGGTCTTCACGGCTCCGGAGGACTTCTCCGGTGCCGCCTCGGTGACCTTCGAGGTGACGGACGGCTCCGGGCCGGACGATCCCGAGGGGCTGAAGGCCGTGCTCACCCAGCCCATCAAGGTGCTGCCGCGGGAGGACGAGAACGAGCCCCCGGTGTTCCAGTCCAACACCATGGAGGTCGCCGCCGGCGGTGACCCGGCCCGGCTGGACCTGGCCCAGGCCGCCACCGACCCGGACCCGGATGACGCCGAGAACCTCACCTTCGCCGTGGGGGAGTCCTCCATCGACGGCGTGGACGTGAATCTCGAGGGCTCGGTCCTCACTGCGTCCGCCGGTGCCGATACTCCGAAGGGGACCCGGGGGACCGTGCAGGTCACGGTGACGGACGGCAAGTCCGATCCGGTGCCGGCTCAGGTCACGATCACGGTCAACGCGTCCGACCGCCCACTGGCCGTGGCGAACCCGGACACCGTGCCGGACGCCCACCAGGGCGAGGCGGTCACCGTGCCCGTGTTGGACAATGACGTGAACCCCTTTGAAGGCGAGGGCGAGTTGACGATCGTGGGCACCGATCTGTCCGCCGGGTCCGGCACTGCCGAGGTGTCCGGTTCGAACGTGGTGATCATCCCGAACGGGGACCTCGTGGGGCAGATGACCGTCCAATACACCGTGCAGGATATGACTGAGGACCCGGACCGGCAGGTCCAGGGCACCATCTCTCTCAACGTCAAGGGTGCACCCGAGGCTCCCGGAGTGCCGCGCGTGGATTCTGTGGGTGACTCCGAGGTCGTGCTGACCTGGGACGCCCCGGCCAACAACGGCGCTGCCATCACCGGGTACACCGTGACGGCGGACGGCGTGAACCAGGACTGCGCCGCCACCACGTGCACCATCTCCGGGCTGACGAACAACCAGGAGTACACCTTCACCGTCACCGCCACGAACGAGGTCGGAGAGTCCGATCCCTCCGTGGCCTCCGCCCCGGCCCGCCCGGACGTGGAGCCCGAGCGCCCGGCCCCGCCGAAGGGGGAGGATGGGGACAAGACGGCGGACCTGACGTGGACGGCCCCGGTGAACCGCGGCTCACCCATCTCCTCCTACACGGTGGAGATCTCCCCGGCCCCGCCCAACGGCGTGTCCCAGAAGTCGGTCTCCGGCACCTCCACCACGTGGGAGGGGCTCACCAACGGCACCGCCTACCAGTTCCGGATCCAGGCGGTGAATGATGCCGACCGGCCCAGTGAGTTCTCTGGCTGGTCCTCGTCCATCACTCCGGCCGGTAAGCCCATGCAGCCGCTGGCGCCCTCGGCCTCCCGGGCCGAGTCCGCCGTGAACGGCGGTGTGGCCAACGTGAGCTGGAGGGCCCCGAACAACAATGGTGCGACGATCAGCGGGTACACGCTGAACGTGTACGAGGGTGGCTCGTTCCTGAAGTCCCTCACGACATCCGGCACGTCGCAGCAGGTCACCGGACTGAAGACCACCGCGTCCTACACGTTCTCCGTGGAGGCCACCAACCGCGTGGGCACGTCCGAGGCTTCGGCCCGGTCCACCGCGGTGACGCCGTACGGCCGTCCGAAAGCGCCCTCCAGGCCCTCGATCAAGGCCACCGGCAAGAACAACACCATCGAGGTGAACTTCAAGGCCGGCTCCGCCAACGGCTCACCGATCACCGGCTATCAGTATCAGGTCAGTGGTGGCAGCTGGCAGCGGATCAGCGGTCCGGGCAGCACCATCAACGTCGGCAGCAATGGCAAGAACGTGACGGTCAAGGTGCGCGCGCAGAACGCAGCTGGTGCTGGAGACGCCTCGGCGTCCTCCAACCAGACCAGCGCCTACGGCCCGGTCAAGAATGCCTCGAACCTCAAGGGCTCCGGCGGGGACCGGAAGGTGAGCTTCAGTTGGAACTCCAATACCTCGGCCTATGCCAACGGTCGGCCGGTGAAGCTCTCCGTGAAGATCTCCGGCGTCGGTAGTACACCCAACGATGGCTCGCAGACGGTCAGCACCGGCCACTCGGACACCCGCACGCTGACGGTGACGGCGACCCCGAGCGAGGGGAAGGCTCAATCGTGGACGACCAAGGCCACCTCTGACGCTGCGCCGCCGCCGCCTGCGAAACCGAGCGCCACCCTGCGTGCCGGAGACCCGGTCAGCGTGCCTGAATGCAATGTCGACTGCCGGAAGTTCGATGTCTCGGTCAAGGACTTCCCCCAGGGCACTCATGAGGTGCAGTGCTGGACGAGCAATGGCGGCGCGCACAAGTTCAACAACAGCACGCACACCATCTCCGTGCCGGCCAGCGGCAGTGCTCGCCAGATGATCAACTGCTGGCATGGAGCCATGTCAAACGGCACGCAGGTGTGGGCCAAGGTCGGCAGCATCGACTCCAATCGGGTCAATCCCTGGTAGCGCGTCAGCCGACCAAGACCAACGTCCTCCAAACACTCAGACCTTGAACCACCACGAAAGCGAGCAGCACCCATGACCATGACCACCGAACAGGCCGAGTGGTTCGCCGGGACGTTCGAGAAGATCTCGGACAACATCGGCCAGGCCATCCTGGGCAAGGAAGACGTCATCTCGCTGGTCCTCACGGCCATGCTCACGGATGGCCACGTCCTGCTCGAGGATGCCCCCGGGACCGGCAAGACCATGCTCGCCCGCTCGCTGGCCGCCACGGTCAAGGGCACCCACTCCCGCATCCAGTTCACCCCGGACCTGCTGCCCTCTGACGTCACGGGCGTGACCATCTATGACCAGAAGTCGCAGGAGTTCGAGTTCCACCGTGGCCCGATCTTCGCGAACATCGTGCTCGCGGATGAGATCAACCGCGCCTCGCCCAAGACCCAGTCGGCCCTCCTGGAGGTCATGGAGGAGGCCCGCGTCACGGTGGACGGCGTGACCTACACCAACGAGCGCCCCTTCATGGTCATCGCCACCCAGAACCCCATCGAACAGGCCGGCACCTACAAGCTGCCGGAGGCGCAGTTGGACCGCTTCCTCATCAAGACCTCCATCGGCTACCCGGATCGGGCCTCCACCGTGGAGCTGCTCTCCGGTGCTGCCCAGAAGGACCGCTCCGGCGGACTGTCTCCGATCATCACCACCCAGGCCATCCGTGACATGACGGAGCTGGCCACCACGGTGCACGTGGACGGCGCCGTGTTGAACTACATCGCCGAGCTGTCCGAGGAGACCCGCACCGCGGACGAGACCCGGCTGGGTGTCTCCGTGCGCGGGGCCATGGCGATGGTCCGGGCCGCGAAGGTGCGCGCCGCCTCGCAGGGCCGGAACTACGTTCTCCCGGATGACGTCAAGGACCTGGCCCCGCACGTGTGGACCCACCGCCTCGTCCTGGACCCGGAGGCCGAGTTCGCCGGCGCCACCCCGCAGGCCGTGCTCAGTCGCGTCCTGGCCACCGTGGGCGCCCCGCAGCACCGCTCCGAGGCCCCTGCCCCCGCCTTGGCAGGTGCCCCGGCCTCCGGTGCCGGCCAGTCCGCCGTGGAAGACGCGAACGAGGACACCGTCTACCGTGGCGGCTCCTCCGCCGCGGGCGCCTGAGGATTCACCGGACCACATGAGCACCGAGTCATCACCTCGAACGCGCCGTTCGCAACGGAAGCAGGAGCCGCAGGAGTCGTCGGGGAAACAGCCGTCGCGGCGGAGTCGCCGGGCCTCAGCCGCCGGGGCACAGGTCAGCCGGACCTCGGCCGACCTGCAGGACCGTTGGCGGCGGCTGCGCGAATCGACGGCCGTCACCACCGAGCCGGCCCGAGAGGCGGCCACCGGCTGGTGGGGCCGGAGGGTCCAGCCCGTTCTGGACGTGGTCTCGCCCCTGGGGTGGCTCGTGGTGTCCATCACGGTCATCTCCTGGATCGCAGGACTCGTGTTCGGATGGGCGGAGGCGTTGATCGCGGGGCTCGTGGGGATCTTCCTGCTGCTGCTGGCGGTCGGGTTCATCCTGGGCCGTTCCTCCTATCAGGTGGAGCTGGACCTGGCCCGGTCACGCGTGGCCGTCGGCGACCGTGCCGTGGGGGCCATCGAGGTGACGAACACGGCAGACAAGGCGCTGATGCCCGCGGCCATGGAGCTTCCGGTGGGCCGTGCCACGGCCGTGTTCCAGCTGCCGCGCATGCGGCCCGGGGCAGTGCATGAGGACCTCTTCACGATCCCGACCAACCGCCGCGCGGTGATCACCGTGGGGCCGGTGCGTTCCGTGCGCCAGGACCCCCTGTCACTGTTGCGCCGCCAGTTGAAGTGGACCGAGCCGGAGGACCTGTATGTCCACCCCCGCACCGTGGCGCTGCAGGGTTCTTCCGCCGGGTTCATCCGCGATCTCGAGGGCCTCCCCACCAAGGACCTCTCCAGCGCGGATGTCTCCTTCCACGCCCTGCGTGACTACGTCCCGGGCGATGATCGCCGGCACATCCACTGGAAGACCGTGGCTCGCACCAACAAGCTCATGGTGCGCCAGTTCGAGGAGACCCGTCGGGCGCACCTGGCGCTCGCCCTGTCCACGAACACCTCCGAGTACGCCACCGAGAATGACTTCGAGCTGGCCATCTCCGTGGCCGCCTCCATCGGCCTCGAGGCCTTCAAGGAGCAGCGCAACCTGTCCATCCGGTCCCACGCGGGGCCGGTCCACACTGAGACGGGGCGGAACATGCTTGATGACATGACGAGGATCGAGGGCAAGCCGCTGCGCAAGACCAGCGTGGACGTGGCACGTGAGACGGCAGACAACGTCCCGAACGCCTCTGTGTTCTTCCTCATCACGGGGGACCAGCCGACCGCCGGTGACCTGCGCAGGGCCACCAACCATGTGCCCCCGGGCGTGAGGGCCTTCGCCGTCCGCTGTGCCCACGGACTGGAGACCCAGCGCGCCAACATCGGTGATCTGACCGTCATCTCGATCGGGGACCTCCAGGACCTCGGCCTGGCCCTGCGGAAGGCGGCCGCATGATGATCCGCGGCAAACGCACCGAGGCCGGCCCGGTGGCCTCCAAGCTGCCGAGACAGCCCCGTCAGCGGGGCCTGCGGCTCGGCTTCCCCTGGGTGCAGATCGGCATCGATGCCGCTGTGCTGGTGGTCCTGCTGGGCCTCGGCATACTCGGCTTCCATGACACCTTCGCCGGCGGCTGGCGCTACCTGGTGGCCGGATTCGGCGGCATCGTGCTGGGACTGGGCCTCGCCCTGACCAGCGCGTATCTGCGGTGGAACGTCTGGAGGACCGCCGGTGCGGCCATCATCGTCTACCTGGTGTTCGGGTTCGCGCTGGCGGCACCCGTGGAGGCCGCCGCCGGGTTCCTGCCCAGCCTGGACTCCTTGCTCGTCCTGGCCACCGGGCCCATCACGGCGTGGAAGGACATCCTCACGGTGGCCGCCCCCGTGGGGATCAACGGCGGCATGCTGGTGGCCCCATACCTGTCCGGCATGATCACCGCCCTGGTGGCCGGCCTGCTGGCCTGGCGCGTCCGCATGCCGTACTGGACCATCATCCCGGTCCTCGTCTTGACCGCCGTCGGCATCATGTTCGGCACCAAGGACGCACCGATGGCCCTGGTGCGCGGCATGGTGCTGGTGATGGCCTCCGTGGCCTGGTTGGCCTGGCGCCATCACCGGATGCGGGTGCAGGGGACGCAGGCGGAATCCTCGGCAGAGACGGGCGGGACCACCACCGTGTCCAACCCGGCCACCGCGCGGAAGATGCTGTGGAGCCGGGTCGGCATGGGAGCGGCGGTGCTGGCCGTGGCCGGCCTGCTCACGACCGCGGCCTCTCCGCTGCTGCTGCAAGGTCAGGACCGCAAGGTGCTGCGGGACGTGGTGGACCCTCCCATCGAGCTCTTCGACTACCCCAGCCCACTGATGAAGTTCCGCCAATACGTCAAGGACCAGCACGAGGAGGTGCTGTTCACCGTGGACGGGCTGCCGGAGGGCCAGCGGGTCCGGCTCGCCGCCCTGGACGCCTACGACGGCATGGTCTATACCGTGAACCCGCAGTCCGGCGGCAACTTCTCGCCCGTCGGGGACGCCTCCAAGCTCACCGAGACCTCGGAGACGGAGATCCCGAATCGGACCTCCGGCACGCTGGACTTCACCATCGAGGCCTACAACGGAGTCTGGCTGCCCGGTGGCGGCAAGCTCAACGGCGCCGAGCTGCAGGGGCCCCGGGCGGACCAGCTCTCCCAGTCCCTCTACTACAACGACGGCAACGAGACGGCCCTGTCCACCATCCCGCTGCAGCGGGGCGATTCCTACTCCGCGGACGTGGTCTACCCGGTGCAGGTGGAACCCGAGGACCTGGAGGGCCAGGACTTCGGGGAGATCGTGATGCCGGAGCTGGCGGGCGTGCCACAGATCGTCCCGGAGAAGGCCGCCGAACTGACGGGCAACCAGGACCAGCCCTTCGCGATCGCCAGTGGACTGGCCTCCACCCTGCATGAGTCCGGAGCCTTCTCCAACGGCCGCGAGGGCGAGGTCACCTCCCTCTCCGGACACTACGCCGGCCGCGTCACCCAGCTGCTGGACGCCGAGCAGTGGATCGGGGATGACGAGCAGTATGCCGTGGCCATGTCCCTGATGGCCCGGTCCTTGGACATCCCCGCGCGTGTGGTGATGGGCTTCTATCCGGAGAACTACCCCGAGGGCGGCGGTCCGGTCCAGATCAAGGGCAAGGACGTCCACGCCTGGGTAGAGGTCAACTTCGAGAACATCGGGTGGATCGCCCTGGATCCCACCCCGGACAAGGACAACGTCCCCACGCCGCCACAGCAGGAGCCCCAGTCCACGCCCAAGCCGCAGGTGCTCCAGCCGCCGCCACCGCCCCAGGAGCAGGCGGATCTGCCACCGGACACCGCTCCGGAGCCGCAGGACGCCGAGCAGGAGGATCGGTCCTGGTGGGACCAGTGGGGCCAGCTCGTGATGATCGTGGTCTACTCACTGATCCCGCTGATCATCCTCCTGATCCCGCTGATCATCATCGCCCTGCTCAAGGGACGCCGCCGCAAGCGCCGCCGCGCGGCGGACACCCCCGCCGAGCAGGTCTCCGGTGGTTGGTCCGAGGTGATCTCCCTGGCCACGGACCTGGGCTCGGAGCCCCAGCGCTCGGGAACCCGGCGCGAACACGCCGGTCAGCTGGCCGGGACCTTCCCGACGGCGGCCGCGGGCACCGCGCTGTTGGCGCGCCGCGCGGATCAGGCCGTCTTCGGTCCCGGGGAGCCCAGCGAGGCGCAGGTGGCCGACTACTGGGCCCGCGTGGATGAGAACATCGCCGGCATGCGGGACTCGGTGGGTGGCTGGGCGCGCTTCCGGGCCAAGTACTCTCCGCGTTCCCTCGTGCTCGAGGCCCGGGCCAGGGGCCGGCGGCGCCGGCAGGCAAAACGGCTGCAGCGCCGGGCCGCCCGGATACGCCAGGCCGAACGCCGCCGCGGTGACCGTACCGCCGAACGGCAGACCCGGGCGGCCCGGCGTGGCGATGGTCACCCCTCTGTCCGTACAGTGGACCAGCAAGCTCGCAAGGAACAGGAATAAGGTACCCCGTGCAGAAAACGCTCAACCTGGTCAACGCACCGGCCGGCAAGCGATTGGCGGCCTGGCTGATCGACCAGCTCCCTCCGGCGGTCGCCGTGGGCATCGTCACCGGTGCCACGTTGCCCGGGGTGCTGGATTCGGCCGGGGTGGCCCAGCAGCAGGCCCTGGCCACCTACACCATGGCCATCCTGGTGACCTCCGTGGTGATACTGGCCTACACGGTGTGGTTGTGGGGCTGGCAGGCCTCTGCCGGCAAGACGCCCGGGAACCTGATCCTGGGGCTGCGGGTGACCTCGGAGGAGGGGACCAGCGCCGGCTGGGGTCCCATCTTCCTGCGGTGGGTCATCATCGCCGTCAGCGGGCTCGTCCCGGTGATCGGCCCCGTGCTGATGCTGCTGTCCAACCTCTGGGACACCAACCACCAGCGCCAGGGCTGGCATGACAAGGTCGCACGGACGCTCGTGTTGGATGTCAATGCCGGGCGCAACCCGCTGACCACCGGCGGACTCTTCGGCCCGTCCACGTTCGCCCCCGGCGCCCTCCAGGCCGGGGACCCCGGCCATCCCGAGACCGGCGTCTCGGTTCCGCCGGCGTCACGCTGGCCCGCCTTCAACCCGCAGGTCGCCGCAGGGCCCATCACCTCCGTGCCGGGTGCCCCGGACGGCAGGCCGCGGCAACCGACCCAACCGCCGCAGGTCACCGCTCCCGGGCAGGCCCCGCCGGCGCCGGCGCTCCAACCGGCAGCCTCCGGCCCGTCGTCGAATCAGGCACCGGGTCCGGCTCCCACCGCTGCACCGTCTGCTCCGGCGACGTCCGGTGCCGGACAGTCATCTTCCGGGTACCAGGAGAGCCAGGTCGTGATGGTCGGTGGTGCGGCAGAGACGGCGGATCCGGACCAGGAGATGGGTTCCACCCAGCTGCGCAGCCAGGTCTCCGCCGAACCGTCCTCGGTCAAGCTGCGGTTCGACGACGGCCAGAACCACGTGTTGGCCGGCGCCGCCCTCGTGGGGCGAAACCCGGCCGCTGCGGCGGGGGAGAGCGTGGACCTGCTCATCCCGTTCGCGGATATGGGCCGTTCCGTGTCCAAGACCCACCTGCACCTGATCGTGGACTCGACTGGCGTGTGGGTGACGGACCGCAACTCCACCAACGGATCTGGGGTGACCCCGCGCGGGGGTGATCGCCAGCGCCTTGAGCCGGGACAGCCCGTCCTGGCCCCCGTGGGCGCCACCGTGCACTTCGGTGACCGCTCCTTCACGGTGTCGGCTGCATGACCTTGGAGACGAGCGAGGAAGCACCCCAACGCCCATTCCGGCTGAACTACGGCTTCGGTTCACACCGAGGCCTGCGCCGGCAGTTGAACGAGGACTCTTTGGTGGTCACGGGCAACCTCTTCGCCGTGGCCGACGGCATGGGTGGCCACGAGGCCGGTGAGGTGGCCAGCCGGATCTGCGTGGAGACCCTGGCCGCCGGGGTCAAGGAAGTCCGCAACGACCTCGCGGCGGATGAACTGCAGCAGCTCATGGTGTCCGCGGATGACGCCATCCGCCGGGTCGGAGGATCCCGTGCGGGCACCACACTGGCGGGTGTGGCGATCGTCCGTGAGTTGCAGGGCCTGTACTGGATGGTCTTCAACGTGGGGGACTCGCGTACCTACCGCCTCTCCGAGGGGGAATTCGCCCAGATCAGCGTGGACCACTCCGAGGTCCAGGAGATGGTGGACGAGGGATACCTGACGGCCGAGGAGTCCCGTCACCATCCCCGACGGCACGTCATCACGCGGGCGCTGGGCACGGGAGAGGCCTCCGAGGCAGACTTCTGGATGCTGTCCGTGCATGACGGGGACCGACTGATGATCTGCTCGGACGGCCTCACCTCCGAGGTCTCCGATGAGGACATCCGCCAGCAGTTGGCGGACCGCAACTCACCCCAGGACGCGGTGGATGCCCTCATCCGCCTGGCCCTGGACGGAGGGGGGCGGGACAACATCACCGTGATCGTCGTGGACGTGGAGGACACCGACGCCGAGGGCGAACGGATCACCACCTCGCCCCGGGCAGAGGACCGGGACGAGCACCAGACCACGCAGCCCCGATTCGACGGCGGCGGCGGAAGGATGGTCAACGGCGGACGCGTGTTCGGCATGGAGAACGGGGAGGATGACGGACGATGAGCCAGGCGGTGCGAGTTCGCTACAGTGCGGGAGGCTGGCTGGGCCTGGTGCGGGGTCGGTGCCTCGTGGCGCTGCCCGTGGATGCCAGCGAGGAGACGGCTGCTGTGGCGTGGGACCTGCTGGCCGGGACCCCCGGCGTGGAGCAGTTGCTCGCCACGGTGCTTTCCGGCCGGTTGGATCTGACGGGACTGCCATCGTTCGCGATCGTGTCCTTCCGTGAGGGCGCCTCGGTGCACGCCATCCTGCGCGGGGAGGTCTCCCTGCGGATGACCACCACGGCAGGGGACCAGACCGAGCTCACCGGGACCGGCGTGGCCACGTGGAACGAGCGGGTGTTCCGGGACATCGGCTCCTTCGAGCTGCTCGTGGATGACGCGGTCTCGGACGTGGAGAACCTTCCCCTGGAATCCGGCGCCGTCCGGCTGGGCTCCCTGCATGCTGACCTCGGGACCACAAGCCCGGCCCCAGATGAGGCTGACGACGCCGAGGCCCGGCCCGCCCCCGTTCCCGAGCCGCGGCACGCATCCGCGTCCGGCCCCGACGCGATGGCAGCGGCAGCCGTCGAGGTGCAGCCGGACCTCCCCGCAGAATCCGAAGCCGAGACGACACCTGAATCCGAGCCTGAATCCGAGGCTGAGGCAGGAGCTGAAGAGGCACCTGAGGCTGAAGCGGAGGCCGATGCTGTACCGGAGACAGAGGCCGACGATGAAGACGAGGAAAAGGGGGACGAAGGGGCCCAGGAGGACCAGACGGACCACGAGGAGACCGAGCCTGAGCCCGAGTCCGAGTCCGAGCCCACCGGGGACGATGTCACGGACCAGGACGCCACCATCGCGCCGGATGCCCAGTCCGATCCCGCCGCCCCCGCAACCCCCGCCCAGGCTGCTGACGCGGGCGCCGAGGATGACGCCGCCGGCCGCGCAGAGGATGTTGATGACCAGACCATCGCCGGTCCCGTCACCAGTACCCCGTCCGGCACCCCTGCTGACGCCTCGACTGACGCCTCCACAAACATCCCGCCCGGCCCAGAGTCCGTCACAGCGCAGCCGGCCCGCCCGGGTGGCTCCGTGCCGGGGCCCCAGGAACTCATCGACTCGGTGCCCTGGCTGGCCGCAGCCCGCAAGGCCGTTCCCCCGCAGGTGCCAGAGAGCACGGAGGGCACTGAGGCCACCGGGGAGCAGATGGTCGAGGTGCCAGCGGACCTGAACATGACGGTGGCACCGTCCCCATCGTTGGAGGACGAAGCAGACCCGGCCGACGGGCCGCCGCAAGCCCAGGGCTCCGAGCCCACGAACGCTGAGGATGCGGATGACGCGGACACCGTGCTCTCGCCGTCGACTCCCGGCGCCGCGCCCACTCCGGCACCGCCAGCACCGCCGGCCGGGCCGCCGTCGGGCAGCAGTGTGCCCGGTTCTCCCGCGCTCGATGCGGAGGACCACGACGGCGAGACCGTCATGAAGTCGGATCTGGACCCGGCGGACCTGGAAGCCGGCGCGCCCGCCCCTGCTCCGGTGCCGCCGCCGACCACCGGCCCCGTGGTGCTGGCCCGGCAGTGTTCCGACGGCCATGCCAATCCGCCCACCAGCGCGAAGTGCGGGATCTGCGGGCAGTCGCTCAGCGGCGAGGCCCAGCAGATGCGCCGTCCCTCACTGGGCCGGATCCGGATGTCCACCGGCGAGGTCGTGGAACTGGACCGGCCGGCCGTGGTCGGCCGCCAGCCACAGGCCCACCGGGTCGGCTCCGGGACCATGCCCCGGATGGTGCAGGTCCGCAGCCCCAATGGGGACATCTCCCGCTCCCACTGTGAGGTGGTGCTGGAGGGCTGGCACGTGCAGCTGCGGGACCTCAAGGCCACGAACGGCACGGTCCTGATCCGGGAGGGCCAGCCACCGCGCCGGCTGGGCCAGGGAGAGTCCCTCATGGTCCTGGACGGGGACATCGCAGACCTGGGCGACGGCGTCTCGCTGCGCTTCGAGGGGTTGCTGTGAGCGCAAAGCGCCCGCCGGCGCCGCCGCCGAACATCAGCGGCTTCCGGTACATCAGCCTGCTCGGCTCGGGTGGCTTCTCGGATGTCTACCTCTATGAGCAGGACCGGCCCCGGCGCAAGGTGGCCGTCAAGGTCCTGCTCTCCGGGCTGAAGACCGAACGGGCGCGCAAGTCCTTCGAATCCGAGGCCAACCTGATGGCCCAGCTGTCCTCCCACCCGTACATCGTGACCATCTACGAGGCGGAGATCACCGAGGACGGGCACTCCTACCTGGCCATGGAGTACTGTTCACGGCCCTCCCTGGACGTGCGCTACCGCCGCTCGCGGCTGGGAGTGGACGAGGTGCTGGCCCTGGGCATCCAGGTGTCCTCCGCCGTGGAGTCGGCGCACCGTGCGGGGATCGTGCACCGGGACATCAAGCCGGCCAACATCCTCACCACGGACTACAACCGGCCCGCACTGACGGACTTCGGCATCTCCGGGACCACGGACATGCTGGATGACGATGCCGGCATGTCCATCCCGTGGTCCGCCCCGGAGGCCTTCGCCGGCGGCAGCCCGGACGGCTTCGCCATGGACATCTGGTCCCTGGGCGCCACCCTGTACACGCTGCTGGCCGGGCGGTCCCCGTTCGTGCGGCCGGGGGCGGACAACTCGCAGAAGGAACTGATCTCACGGATCGCCAAGGCGCCGCTGCCACCCCTGAACCGCGCGGACATGCCGGCATCCCTGGAGTTGGTGCTGTCCACGGCGATGGCCAAGAATCCTGGCTCCCGGTTCCCCTCCGCCCATTCCTTCGCGCTGGCCCTGCAACGGGTCCAGACCGAGTTGGGGCTGTCAGTCACCCCCTTCGAGGTGATGGACGAGTCCGGCTCCCTGGAAGCCGAGGAAGAGGAAGCCGAGGAGGGCGGGGATGCGACCCGGGTCCGGCAGATCGTCTCGATCGATCCAGACCGTGGTTCCACTGACACCTCCCGGCACTTCCCGCCGATGCCACCGCCGTCCGCGCCGGGCCTGCCGAGAGACGAGGTGGAGGGCGCCACGGTCATGCGTCCGGCCTCGGGCAGCGCTCCGGGCGGATCCCCGGGGACTGTGCCGGCCGGCGCCTCCCCGGATGACGATCCCACCATCATGGGGGGCCGGGTCGGTGGCGGGTGGGCCGGATCGCGCGCGCCGCAGCGGCCCGCCAGGACCTATCCGGATGCGGGCGGCGAATGGGAGCCGGACGGCAACACTGCGCGCCGCGTGGAGGAGCGGACGGGATCATCTCCGGCCTCGGCGTGGATCTCGGAGAACAGGATCGGGATCATCGCCTCGCTGGTGGTCCTCGTGTTGGGCATCGTGGGGGCCGTGTGGCTGGCCAACAACCTGGCGGTCCAGCCACGAGAGGATCCGGATCCCACGCTCATCAGCGAGTCTCCTGGGCTGCCGGTCCCGGAACCCGAGGACCCCGTGACCGCGGCGGAAGGCGTGTCCGCCACGGCCGAGGGCGGGGAGGCCGTCTTCACGTGGGACAACCCGGACCCGAAGGACGGCGACACCTACATGTGGCGGACCACCACCGCCACCGGCAAGGGGCGGATCACCACCGCGGAAGAGGCCACGGCCAGCACGCCGGTGGTGGACGGGGACCGGACCTGCATCGAGGTGGTCGTGATCCGGTCCAACGGCAAGCAGTCCGATCCGACCGTAGGGTGTCTTGAATAGACCCTGACTCAATGCCAGGTCAGCACAGGGACAACGGGCATCATGGGACTAGTTCGATGACTGAGGGAGAGTGAGCATGAGCGTGGAGGACCAGGACCTGTCGGAGAGCGTGAGCCAGGGCAGGGGCGAGGCCGTGATGCAGGGTGCGGACGTTGCGGATGGTGCCGACGGTGCCGGTGAGCTCTCGGTCAACTTCGTGGGCGAGTGGTATGACGTCGCGCCGGACGTGGTGTTCACCATTGGGCGGGAGGGGGATCTCGAGGTCGATGACAACCCCTACCTGCACCGCCGATTCATGGAGATCCAGCGGATCGGCGGGCTGTGGTGGTTGTCCAACGTGGGCACCATGATCTCCGCCACCGTGGCGGACTCCTCCGGCGGCATGCAGGCCTGGGTGTCGCCCGGATCCCGCATTCCCCTGGTCTTCGGCCAGCTCAACGTGGTCTTCACCGCCGGGCCCACCACCTACGACTTCTCGGTGCATCTGAAGAGCCCCTCCTTCCTGCAACAGTCCAACGGCAACGATGCCGTGGGGGACACCACCATCGGCCCCGTGGTCTTCACCCCGTCCCAGAAGGCCATCATCGTGGCCCTGGCCGAGCCGGTCCTGCGGCGCGGCGGCACCGGTTTCTCCACCGTGCCCTCCTCCGCCAACGCCGCCAAACGCCTGGGCTGGCCCCTGACCCGTTTCAACCGCAAGCTGGACAACGTCTGCGACAAGCTGGATCGCGTGGGGGTGGCCGGTCTGCGTGGCGGGGGCGGCAAGCTCGCCACCAACCGACGGGCACGTCTCGTGGAGCATGCCGTGACCTCCCACCTGATCACGCCGGACGACCTGCCCCTGCTGGACCAGTCCCTCGGCGACGAGGAGTGACCGGGCCGCACTGCCCTGCCCGTCCAGGTCCTCCTGTCCCTGTCCTGGTGAGCTCGCTCCCTCGCGAGGCGGCAGGACTTGCGGCGGGGGGAGCGGTGGGATAGATCTTGGCCATGCGAGACCGGAACAGACCACATCGGGCGGCGGCCCATCGTCTCCTCGCGGGAGCCGTCTCGGGGAGCGTGATCCTGGCCGCCGCGGCCTGCAGCCCGGCCGAGGACCAGCAGGACGGAAAGCGTCCCATACCGCACCAACAGTTCGTCAGCAGGCCGGACCTGAAGCCACCCGTGGTGGAGATCACCCATGGACCGGCGTGGTCCGATGAGTATGGTGACACCGCCGAGCAGACCTTCCTGAGCCCGAACTACGGCTCGGAGACCCCCTCGGACGGTTCGATCATCCTGGACGCCCAGGGTGAGCTGGTGTGGATGCGCCCCGCCGAGGACGATGACCCGGAGGACAATCCCTTCGACCTGAGGGTCCAGCAGTACCGTGGCGAGCCGGTCCTCACGGTCTATGAGGGCACCAGCGAGGGCGGCATGGGTGACGGCGAGATCCTCATCCTCGACCAGTCCTACGAGGAGATCGCCCGGGTCACCACCGGTGGGTCCCTCGACCCGGGCCACGCGGATTTCCACGACACCACCATCACCCCGGACGGCACCATGCTGATCGCCGCGTACGAACCCACCCCAGCGGATCTCGGTGAGCTGGGTGGCCCCGAGGACGGCTACATCCAGGATGCCGTCATCCAGGAGGTGGACATCGCCTCGGGTGAGGTCGTCTTCGAATGGAGCGCACAGGACCACGTGCCACTCACCGAGACCATGCTGGACTTCGCGGGGGAACAGGCCGAGCTGGAGCAGGAGTCCGCCGAGGAGTCCGCCGAGGAGTCCGCCGACGAGGCCACGGAGGAGACCGGGCCTCCCGTATTGGGGTCCGAGGACGAGCCCTTCGACTACTTCCACATCAACTCCATCACGGAGGACGGCGACGGTGCCCTGTTGGTCTCCGCCCGGCACACCAACGCGGTGTACCGCCTGGACCGTTCCACGGGTGAGGTGGAGTGGACCCTGGGCGGCTCGGCCAGCGATTTCGAGATGGGCGAGGGTGCCGTCTTCTCCTGGCAGCACGATGCCCACCGCGCGCCGGACGGCACCCTGACGATGTTCGACAACCACGCCCATGGCGGCACCGCCGACGAGTCCTCCCGGGGACTGCGTCTGATGCTGGACGAGGAGGCCATGACCGCGGAGGTGGCCACCGAGTACCTTCCTCCGGCCGATCGGGTGTCCGGATCCATGGCCAACGCCCAGCAGCTGCCCCAGGGCAACATACTCATCGGCTGGGGCGCCCGGCCCCATTACTCGGAGTACACCCCGGAGGGTGAACTCATCTATGACGTCTGCCATGGGGACGAATGCATGGGGGAGGACTTCGAGGGCGGTGGCGGCAGCTACCGCGCCTACAAGTCCGCCTGGGAGGGCCACCCGACGACTGACCCGGACGTGGTGGTCCGGGACGGCAGCGAGGAGGGCGACGGCGGCCCGGCCGCCTTCGTGTCCTGGAACGGGGCCACGGAGGTGGCCCGGTGGCGGCTGGTGGCCGGCGAGGACGAGGCCAGCGCCACCGAGCAGTCCACGGTGGACCGTGACGGTTTCGAGACCGCCATCCCGGTGCCCGAGGCCGCGGTGGAGGCACCCTACACGGCCGTCGAGGCCCTGGACGCCGGGGGAACCGTCCTCGGGACCGGAGTGGCCCTGCCCGGCTAGGCTGGAGCGGTGAGCAGCGAGCAGAAGAACGTCACGGATCCGAGCGTCGATCCCCAGGTCGATTCCGCCGTCCAACCCGAGGCGGCGGACATCCCCGCTGAGTCCCTGCGCGAACAGTACGAGCACCTGCAGGACGAGGTCCGCAGGCACCGCACGGCGTACTACCAGAACGACGCCCCGGAGGTCTCGGACGCCGAGTACGACGCCCTGTACCGCCGCCTGGAGGACGTGGAGGCGTTGCACCCGGAGATCGTCTCGAACGATTCGCCCACCCAGGAGGTCGGTGGCGAGGTCTCCACCGCCTTCGCCCCGGTCACCCACCTGGCCCGGATGTACTCCCTGGACGACCTGTTCTCCATCGAGGAGCTGCGCGCCTGGTACGAGAAGACCTCCGCCTCCATCGAGGCCATTGCCCCCGGGACCGCGGAGCAGGGCATCCGTTGGCTCGTGGAGGTCAAGATCGACGGGCTCGCCGTGAACCTGCTCTACCGGGACGGCCGGCTCGTGCGGGCCGCCACCCGCGGAGACGGCACCACGGGGGAGGACGTCACCCACAACGTGATGACCATCCAGGACATCCCGCAGCAGCTCTCCGGCTCCGGCTGGCCGGCCGAGATGGAGGTCCGCGGGGAGATCTTCATGCCCAGCGCGCACTTCCGGGCCTTCAACGAACAGCGGGTCGAGGAGGGTCTCGCCCCCTTCGCCAACCCCCGCAACTCGGCGGCCGGCTCGCTGCGGCAGAAGGATCCCGAGGAGACCGCCAAGCGCCCCCTGAGCATGTTCGTGCACGGGCTCGGCGCCCACACGGGGCTCAGCGCCGAGTCCCAGCATGAGACGTATCAGCTCCTCGCTGAATGGGGCCTGCCCACCAGCCCGTACACCCGGATCGTGGACTCCCTCGAGGGCTCAGAGGGCATCCTGCAGTTCATCGAGGACAACGGTGCCCAGCGCCACGGCCTGGTGCATGAGATCGACGGCATCGTCATCAAGGTGGACTCCTTCGCCCTGCAGCGGGCGCTGGGCCACACCTCCCGAGTACCCCGCTGGTCGGCGGCCTACAAGTACCCGCCGGAGGAGGTCCACACGCGGTTGCTGGACATCAGGGTCAACGTCGGGCGCACCGGCCGCGTCACTCCCTATGCCGTGATGGAACCCGTTCTGGTGGCCGGATCCACCGTCTCCATGGCCACCCTGCACAACCAGGACGTGGTCCGGGCCAAAGGCGTACTGATCGGGGACACCGTGGTGCTGCGCAAGGCCGGTGACGTGATCCCGGAGATCGTTGGACCCGTGATGCCACTGCGGGAGGGCAGGAGGCAGGTGGAGGGAACCGGTCCGCTGGCGGAGGACGAGCTGCGGGAGTTCGTGATGCCGGCCGACTGCCCCTCCTGCGGTACCGCCCTGGCCCCGGCCAAGGAGGGGGACGTGGACCTGCGCTGCCCCAACGCCCGGTCCTGCCCCGCCCAGCTGACCGGCCGGATCGAGCATGCCGCCTCTCGTGGGGCCTTCGACATCGAGGCGCTCGGCGAGGAGGCCGCCCTCTGGCTGACCAACGGGCCCGGGCCGGACCCTGCCGAGAACCAGCAGCAGGTCCACCCCGAGGGCCCCGGCGTCCTCACCGCGGATGCCCAGCTCTTCGACCTGGCTGACGGCAATCCCGGTGCCACGGCGGACGACGGCGGCCTGACCGCCTTCCAGCGCCGGCTCGCCGACGTGCGGGTGTGGCGGGAGAAGCGCGCCAGGGATCCGCAGACCGGCAAGCTCGCCCCCTCTGGCGAGTGGGAGCTCAAGCCCTACTTCTGGACCCAGGGCACCGCGAAGAAGCCCTCCGAGCCCACCGCCAACACCCGTAAGCTCTTCGACGAGCTCAACAAGGCCAAGGCCCAGCCGCTCTGGCGCGTGCTGGTGGCCCTGTCCATCCGGCACGTGGGCCCCACGGCCGCCCGGTCTCTGGCCACCGCCTTCGGCTCCCTGCAGGCCTTGCAGGCGCTGGCCACCGAGGCCTCCACCGGCGGCGATGAGACGGGGGATGGGACGGGAGACGAGACGGAGGCCCGAGCCACCGCCCGGCAGCGTCTGGCGGACGTGGACGGGGTGGGACCGATCATCGCCGAGGCCGTCATCGACTGGTTCGCCTCGGCCTGGCACCGAGAGATCGTCGAACGCTGGCACGCGGCCGGCGTGGTGATGGAGGACGAGCAGGACGCGGACACCCCGCGCACCCTCGAGGGCCTGACGATCGTGGTGACGGGTTCACTCGAGGACTTCAGCCGGGACTCGGCCAAGGAGGCCATCATCGTCCGCGGCGGCAAGTCCTCAGGCTCAGTCTCCAAGAAGACCGACTTCCTGGTGGCGGGGGAGAACGCGGGGACCAAGCTGGACAAGGCCGAGTCGCTCGGCGTGCCGGTGCTGGACGAGGAGGGATTCCGGACCCTGCTGGCTGAGGGGCCGCCGGAACCGGAGGCTCCCGAAGCGGACCAGGAGGACGGCTCATGAGTCAGGGACTGCTCGCGGTGGCACGGGCCGCCGCCCGCGCCGGAGCCGCGGTGCTCGGCGAGAGGACCCCGGGCCCGACGCCGGCCACGCAGGCCGAGTTGGGGGCGGTCACCAAGTCCTCGGGCTCGGACTGGGTGACGGACTACGACCGCCGGGCCGAGCAGGCCGTACGTGAGGTGATCACGGCCTACCGGCCGAACGACGCGATCTCGGGCGAGGAGTACGGCCACACGGAGCCCTCGGAACCCTCCGGCTACCGCTGGTCCATCGACCCGCTGGACGGCACCACCAACTTCATCCGGGGCATCCCGCAGTTCTGCACCTCGGTGGCCGTGGAGGGTCCCACCCCTGGCACCCCTGAGGCCGGCGGGACCGACGGCTCGGGTGGGCTGCGCTGGTTGGCCGGGGCCGTCGTCGCGCCAGCCCTGGGCCGGAGCTGGTACGCGACGGCCGGTGGCGGTGCCTTCTCCAGCGTGGATGGTGACGGCAGCGAGCCCGTCCGGCTGACCGGGCCGGTCCTCGGACGCTCCGGGCGGCTGCTGGCCTCCGGCTTCGGCTACGCGGGCCAGCGGCGGGACTTCCAATTGGCCGCGCTGGCCGCGCTGCTGCCACACTTCGGGGATCTTCGGCGGATCGGCTCGGCCGCGCTGGACCTCTGCATGGTCGCGGACGGCACCCTGGACGCCTACGCGGAGTTCGGGATCCAGGAGCACGATTGGTCCGCCGCGCTCCTGATTGCCGAGGAGGCCGGCGTGCCGGTGCACCGGCCCGCCTCCGGGGACGGTACGAACCATCCGGACTGGACGGTGGCGGGGGTGCTGGACCCGTCGTGGACGGACGGCGAGCTCCACCTGCCGAAACCTGTGGACGGAGACTGAGAAGATGCGCCAACTGTTCGCCAAGCCGTGGTTGCTGCCCGCCCTGATGCTGGCGATGGGTGCGCTGTTCGCCTTCTGGGGCCTGGCCGGCCGAGGCCCCTTGAACTACGTGGCCGCGGCCATCCTGCTGTTCTTCTCCCTGCGGTTCGTCTCCACCACCCAGGTGCAGTCGCGGCCCGTCTCCGGGGTGGACGAGCATCTGGAGGCCGGGGGAGTGGTGGTCTACTGGCGCCCCGGCTGCCAGTTCTGTGCCCGGCTTGTCCGCGAGCTCGGTTCCGAGGGGCGCTACGTGCCCTACTGGGTGAACATCTGGGACGATCCCGCCGCGGCGGCCCGCGTGGGGCAGTACCACCACGGCAACGAGACCGTCCCCACGGTGGTCACCGCGGACGGTCACTTCGTGGCCAAGGACTCCGAGGGCTATGACCGGGCGAAGGCTGTCATCGGACGGGCGAAGCCGGTGGGCTAGCCGCGGATCTCGGCCCAGAGCGCCCGCAGCCGGTTGTCCGCGACGTGCGTGACGGTGGAGGCCAGATGCGCGTGGTGGAACTCAACAACAGGAGGAGGCCTGGCCGGCCGGGGAGGCGGTCAGCAGCGTCAGGGGCTGGGGTGTGGAGCAACAGGAATCGGACGGTTCCGCGGATTCCGCAGTGGACGGCGCCGGGGCCTCGCAGGACCCGCCCAAGTCGGTGGAGCACACGCCGGTCTCGGGCAGGTCCAGTTGGACGTCGTCCGCGGCAGCGCGGTCCCCGGCCAGGGCGGCGGCGATGGAGCGGACCTGTTCGTAGCCGGTGGCCATGAGGAAGGTCGGTGCCCGCCCGTAGCTCTTCATGCCTGCGATGTAGAAGCCCGTCTCCGGGTGGGCCAGCAGGCGTTCGCCGTGCGGGGCCACGGAGCCGCAGGAGTGGAATTCCGGATCGATCAGCGGGCCCAACTGGCGGGGTGCGTCCACGGCAGGGTCCAGGTCCAGGCGCAGCTCGGAGAGCATGCCCAGGTCGGGGCGGAACCCGGTGGCGGGCACCACGAGGTCCACGGCCAGGGCCTGGTCTCCGGATGGTGTGGAGGCATGGACCGCCAGGTGGTCGGCACCCGTGGTGAAGCCGGTGATGGTGAAGGACGGGTGCACGGTGATGGTCCCGGACTCCACGAGCCGGCGCAGGCGGCTGCCGAGGGCCCCGCGGGCGGCCAGTTCGTCGCGGTCCTGGCCTCCGTAGGCCTTCGCGACGTCGGCCGAGCGGACGGCCCAGGAGATGCGCGTGTCCGGGGCGTCCTCGGCGACGGACGCCAGGTCCAGCAGGGTGTTCGCCGCGGAGTGCCCGGCGCCGACCACGAGGGTGTGCCGCCCGGCGAAGAGTTGACGGTCCCGCCCGATGACATCCGGCAGCGGGTCGGTGATCCGGCCGGCGTCCCGCGTCTCGGCCTCCCCGGGAGCCTCGAGTCCGGCCTGGCCCAGGGGGTTGGGGGTGGTCCAGGTGCCGGAGGTGTCGAACACGGCGCGGGCCAGATGGTCCTCGAACCCGCCGTCTGCTCGGAGGGTCCGGACCAGGAAGGGGGTCTGCTCGCGGCCGGTGGTGCGGGTCTTGTCCAGCCCCGAACGGGTCACGGCCACCACGCGGGTGCGGGTCCGGACGTGGGAGCGCAGTGCCTCCGTGCGGGCCAGGGGTTCGAGGTACCGTTCGACCAGCTCGGTCCCGGTCGGCAGGTCCTGCGGGGTTGGGGCCGTCCAACCGGTGGCCTGCAGTAGCCGCTGCGCGGCGGCGTCGATGTTGTACTCCCACGGGGGAGAACAGTCGGGTTTGGCCCCACGCGCGGATGGAGGCGCCGACGCCGTTCCCGGCCTCGAGGACGAGCGGCACCAGTCCACGCTCCGTCAGGTGGGCGGCGGCGGCCAGGCCCACGGGTCCGGCGCCGATGACGACGACCGGCAGATCAGCCGCGGGCGCCCTCATGATGCGCTCGCAGCCGTCTGGGCCGGAGCCAGCTCGGAGATGAGCAGTTCGATGCGGGCCCTGATGTCGTCACGGATGGGGCGGACCGCGTCCACTCCCTGGCCGGCCGGGTCCTCCAGTTGCCAGTCCTCGTAGCGCTTGCCCGGGAAGATCGGGCAGGTATCCCCGCACCCCATGGTGATGACCACATCGGAGTCCTTCACCGCCTGGGTGCTGAGGACCTTCGGCCGGTGGGCGCTGATGTCGATGCCCTCCTCGGCCATGGCCTGCACGGCGGCGGGATTGACCGTGTCCGCCGGCTGGGATCCCGCCGAGCGGACCTCGATCCGGTCCCCGGCCAGGTGCTGGAGGTAGGCCGCGGCCATCTGGGAGCGGCCGGCGTTGTGCACGCAGACGAACAGCACGGAGGGCTTCTGTGTCTGAGGGGCGAGCTCGGCGAGCAGGCCGCGGACGCGGGCGTCGATCTCGTCCCGGACCAGGCGCATCCGCTCGATCCCGTCGATCCCGCGGGCGGAGGGCTCGTCGGTGACCCACCGCTCGATGGTGCCGGCCATGTCCTCGGCCGGATCCACCTGGGCCTCCGCACCGAGGATGACCACTCGGTCCACGCGGGCCAGCAGTTCCGGATCGATGGGCTGGGGATGTCCGCCGGACATGTCTGCCCCGGCCTCGGCGATCACCTCGGTGGACAGGGCGTTGAGGGCCTGGCCGGGGTGGGTGCCTGCCGAGAACACGTCCACGGCGCCGGAGGCGTACTTCTCCGCGAGGGCCGCGGCCATCTGGGACTTGCCGCCGTTCTTGGAGCAGACGAAGAGGACGGAGGGCTGGTTCGGGTGGTCGGTGGTCATACGGGGAGCCGATCTGCTGCGGAGGAGGTGGGGACGGCGGGGACGGTGGGGTCCCCGGGGAAGAATCTGCGGCCGGCCCAGAGGCAGACGTAGATGAGTCCGACGAGTACGGGGACCTCGATGAGCGGTCCGACCACGCCCGCGAGGGCCTGTCCGGAGGTGACCCCGAAGGTCCCGATGGCCACGGCAATGGCCAGCTCGAAGTTGTTGCCCGCGGCGGTGAAGGCCACGGTGGTGGACTTGGCGTAGTTCAGGCCCACGGCCTTGGCCGCCATCAGGGAGACGCCGAACATCAGCACGAAGTAGGCCAGCAGGGGCAGGGCGATCCGGGCGACGTCCCAGGGGTTGGTGGTGATGGCCTCGCCCTGCAGGGCGAAGAGCAGCACGATGGTGAACAGCAGCCCGTAGAGGGCCCAGGGGCCGATGCGGGGCAGGAACCGTTCCTCATACCAGGTGCGGCCCTTGGCCTTCTCGCCGAGGTGACGGGTGAGGAACCCGGCCAGGAGCGGCAGGCCCAGGAAGATCAGCACGCTGAGCATGATGGCCCACACCGAGAAGTCGGCCGAGGTGGTCGGCAGACCGAGCCAGGAGGGAAGCACCTGCAGATAGAACCACCCGAGCGCACCGAAGGCGAAGACCTGGAAGACGGAGTTGATGGCCACCAGCACCGCCGCGGCCTCGCGGTCTCCGCAGGCGAGGTCGTTCCAGATGAAGACCATGGCGATGCAGCGGGCCAGGCCCACGATGATCAGTCCGGTCCGGTACTCGGGCAGATCGGGCAGCATCAGCCAGGCGAGGGTGAACATCAGGGCCGGTCCGACGAGCCAGTTCAGCACCAGGGACGTGGCCATCAGCCGGCGGTCCCCGGCGACGCGGTGGGTCTCGTCATAGCGGACCTTGGCCAGGACCGGGTACATCATCACCAGCAGGCCGATGGCGATCGGCAGCGAGACCTCGCCGATCTTCACCGCCTCCAAAGCGGTGTTCAGGCCGGGGATGAACCGGCCCAGCAGCAGGCCCACGGCCATGGCCAGCAGGATCCAGGCCGGCAGCCAGCGGTCCAGGAAGGACATCTCCCGGACCACCGGCTGGTGGCCGTACGTCTGAGCCGCCTGGGCGGTGGTGGTCATGGAGACCTACTTTCATATCGATAGGTGTCGACGTGAACTGTAGCGGGACAGATTGATCATCGTCAATGTATGGTGGGGTGATGGCGACACCCACACTGCTCCCACTCTCAGACGTCTCCGCCGAGGAGTGCTGTTCACTGGCCGCTGCGCCGATCGAGCCCGCCCAGGCAGCGCGGTCGGCGGCCATGTTCAAGGCCCTGGCGGATCCGATGCGGCTGCGCGTGCTCTCCCACGTGGCCGCCCAGGGGTGTGACGCCGTGTGCGCCTGTGACCTCACGGAGGGTCTGGGCATCAGCCAGCCCACCATCAGCCACCACCTGAAGAAGTTGGTCGAGGCAGGCTTGCTCACCCGGGAGCAGCGCGGCAGGTGGGCCCACTACACGGTGGTGCCGGAGGCCTTCGCCCAGCTCCGCGGACTCCTCGAGATCGGCTGAGGGCAACGTCCGATCAGCCCGTGGCGGAGCCGATCAGCCGGTGACGAGGCCAAGCTGCCGGGCGGCGGCGGCCACCTCGGCGCGGTGCTCCGGTGCGAGGCCGAGCACCGGCAGGGGGAGGCAATCGGCAGGTGCCAGGCCCAGGTGCTCGGCCAGGGCAGCCGCCACGCGGAGACTGCCGTGCTCCCCGAGGAGCCGCCACAGCGGTTCCAGCCGGGCCGATTCTGCCCGTGCGGCGTCCAGGTCTCCCCGTTGGACTGCTCTCACGATCCGCAGTGCCGCGCTGGGAATGGTCCCCCCGATCACCGAGAACCATGCATCGCATCCTGCGGCCAGGGCGTCGGCCGCACGGGCGTCTCCGGAGATGCCGATGCCCACGTGGTCAGGAAGCACGGCCCGAACCTCGTCCACCCTGGCCTGGGCGGCTGCCGGACCCGCCGCCATCGGTGGGATCTTGATGGAGTCGATGCCCGGTAGCTCGGCGATCCGGGCGTAGAACTCCAGGGTGAGTGTGTCAACTCCATTTGGCCCCACTGTGATGGTCTGATTTGGCCCCACCCCGGGTGTGTTTGTTGCTGCCGGCGTGGCGTCGGTGCCTGCCGGCTGTGTTCGGGGTTCGGGGCCTGGGATCAGGTGGTGGCGGCTCCCTTCTGGCTGCGGGTGGTGCGGAGCCGGTAGGAGCTGGTGCCGGTGTTGATGATGTGGGCATTGAAGGTCAGCCGGTCCACGACGGCCGCGGCCAGCCTCGGGTCGGTGAAGGTGGCGCCCCATTCACTGAACGGTGCGTTGGAGGCACACGCGATCGAGGCGCGTTCCTCGCGTTCGGTGATGACCTGGAACAACAGCTCGGCCCCACGGGCATCGAGGTTCACGTACCCGAGTTCATCCAGGCAGAGCAGGTCCAGGCGCCCGTAGCGGGCGACCACGCGGGAGAGCTGCTTGGCGTCAGCGGCCTCGGCGAGCTCGTTGACCAGCGCCGCGGTGGTGACATACCGGACCCGGCGTCCCTGCTCGGCCGCCGCGGTCCCGAGTCCGATGAGCAGGTGGGTCTTACCGGTGCCGGAGTCTCCGAGCAGCACCAGGGGTTCGCCGGCATCGATCCACGCCCCGGTGGCCAACTGGGCCAGGGTCGCCGCTGGCAGCTCCGGGATGGCGGTGGTGTCGAAGTCGGCCAGGGACTTGGTGCGGGGGAACTTGGCCTCCTTGACCCGGCGGATCCTCCGGCGGGCGTCACGGTCATCGCACTCGGCGGTGAGGACCTCGGCCAGATACCCCTGGTGGGTGAGCCGCTCCCGGGCGGCGGCCTGAGCCAACGGGCCGGCCTGCTCCCTGATGGTGGGCAGCATCAGGGACCGGCAGGCCGCGGCGATCGCCGCCTCGGCCGCAGTCTCACTGACCGGCGTCACCGCCGGTGAGGGGGCTGTGGGAGCCGTGGGGGTGGGGGCCGCTGCTGTCGCGTTCATGCTCCGACCCCCAGCAGCTGGTCGTAGGCCCCCAAGGAGGGCGCCGGACGCTCGTGCAGTG
This sequence comes from Citricoccus nitrophenolicus, assembly GCF_047305825.1. GTDB lineage: Bacteria > Actinomycetota > Actinomycetes > Actinomycetales > Micrococcaceae > Citricoccus > Citricoccus nitrophenolicus. The sequence continues at coordinate 2,914,437 of NZ_CP063070.1, forward strand.
CCGCCGGGGGTGCGGTGACCGGCACCACGACCGGGGCTACGGTCCTGGCCGGGGCCAGTCGGCGGGCCTCGAGGGCCACCAAGTCCGGATCGAATCGCCCCATCGTCACCGCGGCGCCCATCCCGGAGACGATTGCCTCGGGCGGCTGGGTGCGGTGCAGCAGCAGCACCCCGATCAGCGCCCTCGTCCCCGCGGAGTCACCGAGCTGGGCGCGGGCGGCATCCCAGAACCGCTGATGCGACTTCGTGAAGGTCCCGGCCTTGCGGGCAGCGGCCAGGGCCGTGGCCCCGGGCAGCGCCCCGGGCTTGCGGGCCAGCACCTCCAGGTAGTGATCCAACACCAGGTCCTCGGTGTACTTATGCAACGAGCGAGTATGCACCGCCACCACGGCTCCCTCGGCCACCACCGTGACCGTGGTCGCGGCGAGCTTGACCTGGAGCCGGCGCCCGGCGTAGCGGGCCGGGACTTCAGTAGTAAGACTGCCGCACACAGACCCTGGATCGGGCATCGACCCGGCAGGAGAGCACCAGGGCCGGATCGAACGGGCCCTCGCCCGGCAGCGGGCGTAGCCCGGGCAGTTCCCGGGCCGCGGCCGCCTCCACGGTCTCGGACCGTCCGGTGATCCTCCGGGCGTCGTCAGCGGCATCAGCGGCGGCCATGAACGCGTTCAGCTCGGCCAGGGAGGCGAAGTCCGGGACCGGGACCAGATGACGGCGACGGAACCGGCCGACCTCGCCCTCGACACCACCCTTCTCGTGGGCACCCTCCAGCCCGGGCTGGCAGAAGAACGAGTCGTAGCCGTAGTGCGACCGCAGCGCGATGAACCGCGGATTCTCCTCGCGTTCGCGGCCCAGCGCACACCGGACCACCGCGGCCTTGAGGTTGTCATACCGGATCATCCCAGTCGGCACCCCACCTAGGCGTTCGAAGGCCTGCACGTGCCCGTCCAGGAAGGACTCCTGGGCCTGGTTCGCGTAGGCGATATGGACCGCTTTACCCGAGTGCGACAGGCGTAGCACGAACATCCACAGCTTCATCATCACCCCGGCGATCTTCGCCTGGAACTCACCGAAGTCGACCTCGGCCTCCTCAGCCGGGGCATGGGTCTGCGGAACCTTCACCTGCAGCGACTGATCCCCGATCTCACGGCGCAGCTCGGCCACCAGCGACCGCACACTGGACTCGGCCACCTGAACGCCTTCTTCCTCGATCAGGCGTTGCCAGATCCTCCGGGCGGTATGGCGCTGCTTGCGCGGCACGTCCTGGTCCGCGGTCAGCCAGCCCCGCACCGTGTCCACGTGAGGGCCCAGCACCGGGGCGACCCGCACCGGGGTCTTGCGCGGCGGCGGGGTCGCATCAGCCAGCGCCTGACGCACCGTGCGCCGGTGCACCTTGTACTTCTCCGCCAGAGCCCGGATCGACATGTCTTCATCCCTCCGGTCTCGTCGGATACGTTCGAATTGCTCCACTCTCGACAACTCCTTCAAATGCCCCACCCGTTCTGTGATCGTCTTGGTCGACATCACGAACGGTAAGGCGGATGGGTCGAGGGTGGGGCCTAATCAGAGCATCACTACCGCTCCAAGTGGGTCCATTTCAAGCTGTCACACTCACCAGGGTGAACGTGAACCGCGTGGTACGGGGGTTGTCATAGACCACCACGGGCACCGAGGCCTGTTCCGTGACGGCGCGGAACAGGCCGTGGACCTCGTCCTCGCTCAGCGGCTGGTAGCTGACCGGGGCCAGCAACAGTCCAGCGGCACCGGCCCGTTGGGCGGCCTCGGCATGGGCCAGCACTCGCGAGGTTCTGGTGTCACCGATCCCCACCAACACCGGGATGTCCCCGGCTTGGCCGACGGCGGTCCGGGCCACCAGAGCGCGCTCGCCGGCGTCCAGATAGGCGTAGGAACCGGTCGATCCCAGCACGGTGATCGAATCGACCCCGGCGGAGGCCAGTCGTTGGACCAGCCCGGAGAGGGCGGGCCCGTCCACCCGGTCATCACTCAAGGGAGTGAGGGGGAAGGCGCTCAGGCCGGTGAACATGCTGGTGCTCCTGACAGTGGTGTGTCCGGCCTTGGGCCCCTACCTGCCGTGGGCGAGTCGCACGAGCTCAGCCGGCGGTTCGGTCTCCTGCGAACGATACCCCTGGAGCAAACGCTGGGCGCGGTCCCTACGCAATTGAGCACTCGGATCCAGGGTGCCCTGCCGGCTCGCAGAGCCGGTGACGTAGGTGGCCATGTAGGCCAGCCGCCAGCGCAGCCGGAAGCCGAGGCTCAGGCCGGTGGTGTCGGAGGTCACGGAGTAGGCCTTGCCGCTCATGATGCTCACTCTCAAAGTCGTTCTGTCCTCGCCACGGCGCCGGTGGGAGCCGGTGGGGCCGGTTGGGCCGAGTGCTGGAATAGTTAGTGTGCTATATAAGTTACACGAGGCCGCCCTTCGGATCGCCAAGGTGGCGGCGTAGGATCTCAGCCGTGCCGCATGAAGATCCTGACCTCATCCCCACCGCCGATGCCGGCTTCGACGCCGATCCGACCGCCGACCTGCATCCGGTCATCCGAGCGGCCGGGTGGCCCGAACCGGCCTCCCGCGTGGAGGGCGTCACCGTGCGGGACGCGCGGGAGCAGGACCACGCCGCCATTGCCCACCTCACGGTGAGCTCCTATGTGGACGGCGGCCACATCGACCCGGCGGACGAGTACATCGAGCATCTCCAGGACGTCGGCCACCGGTTCCGCCAGGCACGGGTGCTGGTGGGCGAGGTGCGCACCGAGCAGGGGGCCGTCGTCGCAGGTTCCGTGGTGTTGACCCTGCCGGGGATGCCGATGTCCGAGACCTCGCTCGAGGGAGAACTGGAGTTCCGCATGCTCGCGGTGGATCCACGGGTCCAGCGCCGCGGGGTGGCGCGCGCCCTGGTCCGTGCCGCGATCGACCGTGCCGAGCAGCTCGAGGGGGTGCATGCCGTGGTGCTGACCACCATGGTGACCATGACGGGGGCGCACCGGCTCTACGAGTCGGAGGGCTTCACGCGGGTGCCGGAGCGGGACTGGCGGCTCTCGGACATCGGACAGGAGCCCACCGGCGGGGAGGACCAGGTGTTCTGGGTCTACCGGCGGCCGCTGCCCTGAACCCCGCCCCGGAGTCGGTTCAGCCGGATCCACCCACTAAACTCGGGGGAGAAGAACCACCCATCCCGCCTCAACCGCAGGAGATTCATGTCCGCCATCACCCGTGAGGACGTCGCGCACCTGGCGCGGCTGGCCCACATCCGGATGGACGAGAACGAACTGGCCACCATGGCCGGGGAACTCGACGTCATCATGGATGCCATCGCCTCCGTCGGCGAAGTCGCCGGCCAGGACGTGCCACCCACGTCCCACCCGATCCCGCTGCGCAACGTGTTCCGCGAGGACGTGCCCTCCGGCATACTCACCCAGGAACAGGCGCTCGCGATGGCCCCGGACGCCGAGGACGGCCAGTTCAAGGTCCCCGCAATCCTGGATGGGGAGTGATCGGCTGTGACCGAGCTGACTGACGTGAATGCCGAAGCCCTGATCCGGCTGACCGCCCTGCAGATGGCCGAGCGGCTCCGCGCAGGGGAGATCACCTCCGTCGAACTGACCCGGGCGCACCTGGACCGCATCGCGGCCGTGGACGGCGCCGCGGATGGCTCGGGCCAGGACCGCAGCCGAGGCGTCCACGCCTTCTTGCACGTCAACCGGGAGGAGGCGCTCGCCGTCGCCGCCGAGGTGGACGGAGTGCGTGCTGCCGGTGGCTCCGAGGCCGAGAGCCTGCACCCGCTGGCCGGAGTGCCGATCGCGGTGAAGGACCTCATCGTCACCGTGGGCCAGCCGACCACCGCGGCCTCGAAGATGCTCGAGGGCTGGATGAGTCCCTATGACGCCACCGTGGTGGAGAGGATCCGAGCCGCGAAGCTGCCGATCCTCGGCAAGACCAACCTGGACGAGTTCGCCATGGGCTCCTCCACCGAGCACTCCGCGTTCGGCGATACCCGCAACCCCTGGGACCTGGACCGGATCCCCGGCGGTTCCGGTGGCGGCTCGGCCGCTGCCGTGGCGGCGTTCATGGCCCCGCTGGCCCTCGGCACGGACACCGGCGGCTCCATCCGCCAGCCCGGCGCAGTGACCGGCACGGTGGGCGCCAAGCCCACGTATGGGGCAGTCTCCCGCTACGGCGTCATCGCGATGGCGTCCTCCCTGGACCAGGTGGGCCCGGTGACCCGCACCGTGGCGGACGCCGCTGCCCTGCAGGAGCTCATCGGCGGCCATGACCCCAAGGACTCCACCTCCCTGCCGGAGCCGTTGGACGGGCTGCTGGAGGCCGCCCGGAACGGCGAGCTGAAGGGCCTGCGCATCGGGATCGTCTCCGAGCTGCAGGGCGAGGGCTACCAGGAGGGCGTGCTGGCGCGTTTCCAGGAGTCGGTGCAGATCCTCGAGGACGCCGGGGCAGAGGTCGTCGAGGTCTCCTGCCCGCACTTCGGCTACGCCCTGGGCGCCTACTACCTGATCATGCCCTCGGAGGTCTCCTCCAACCTCGCCAAGTTCGATGGCGTCCGGTTCGGAAACCGCGTGGTCCCGGACGGCGGCGGCACCATCGAGCAGGTCATGGGTACCACCCGCGCGGCCGGCTTCGGCGACGAGGTCAAGCGCCGCATCATCCTGGGCACCTATGCGCTCTCGGCCGGTTACTACGACGCGTACTACGGCTCGGCCCAGAAGGTCCGGACGCTCATCCAGCGGGACCTCGAGGCCGCGTTCGGTCAGGTGGACGTGCTGGTCTCGCCGACCTCGCCGGTCACCGCCTTCCCGCTGGGGGAGAAACTGGACGACCCGTTGGCCATGTACCTCAACGACGTGGCCACCATCCCCGCCAACCTGGCGGGCATCCCCGGCATCTCGGTGCCCGCCGGGCTGTCCGAGGGGTTGCCCGTGGGCATCCAGTTCCTGGCCCCGGCCCGCGGGGACGCCACCATGTACCGCGCTGCCGCCGCCCTGGAGTCCCGCCTCGAGGAGACCTGGGGCTCCCCGCTGTGGGCGCAGGCCCCTGACCTCGACCCCGCCGGGCAGGACGCCGCGGCCACCCACGCATCCGCCACCACCGCAGGAGGAGAGAACTGATGGCCGCCGTCACCGATGAGGTACTCACGTTCGAGGAGGCCATGGCCGCCTACGAACCGGTGCTCGGCTTCGAGGTCCACGTGGAGCTCAACACGAAGACCAAGATGTTCTCCTCGGCCCCCAACGGGTTCGGCGCCGAGCCGAACACGTCCGTCACACCGGTGGACCTCGGCCTGCCGGGCGTGCTGCCGGTGGTCAACGGGACCGCGGTGGACTACTCCATCAAGCTCGGTCTGGCGCTGAACTGCCAGATCGCAGAGGTCTGTGGCTTCGCCCGGAAGAACTACTTCTACCCGGACACCCCGAAGAACTTCCAGACCTCCCAGTACGACGATCCGATCGCCCATGACGGCTGGCTGGACGTGGAGCTCGAGGACGGCACGGTCTTCCGGGTGGAGATCGAGCGCGCCCACATGGAGGAGGATGCCGGCAAGCTGACCCACCAGGGCGGGGCCTCCGGCCGCATCCAGGACGCCGCCAGCTCGCTCGTGGACTACAACCGGGCCGGCGTGCCGCTGGTCGAGATCGTCACCAAGCCGATCGTCGGCGCGGGGGACCGTGCCCCGGAGCTGGCCAAGGCCTACGTCACGCAGGTCCGGGACATCGTCAAGAACCTGGGCATCTCGGATGCCCGGATGGAGCGCGGCAATGTGCGTTGTGACGCCAACGTCTCCCTGATGCCGAAGGGCACCACGGTGTTCGGCACCCGCACCGAGACCAAGAACGTGAACTCCACGCGGGCCGTGGCCCACGCCGTGACGTTCGAGATCCAGCGTCAGGCCGCCGTGCTCTCCGCCGGAGGCTCCATCACCCAGGAGACCCGCCACTGGCAGGAGGACACCCGCACCACCACCTCGGGCCGGCCGAAGTCGGATGCGGACGACTACCGCTACTTCCCGGAGCCGGACCTCGTGCCGATCCACACCGACGCCGAGTGGATCGAGCGCCTGCGCGCCGAGCTGCCCGAGCCGCCAGCCGAGCGCCGCAAGCGCCTGAAGGCGGACTGGGGCTTCTCGGACGAGGAGTTCCGGGACGTGGTCAACGCCGGTGTGCTGGACGAGATCGCCGCGACCATCGAGGCAGGGGCCTCCGCCTCAGCCGCCCGCAAGTGGTGGATGGGTGAGATCGCCCGGCTGGCCAACCTCGCCGAGAAGGACATCGCGGAGCTGGGGATCACCCCGGCGGACGTGGTGGAGATCGAGGCGCTGATCGCCGAGAAGTCCATCAATGACAAGATCGCCAAGCAGGTCCTCGGATTCGTGGCCGAGGGCGAGGGCGCCCCGCGGGGCATCGTCGAGGCCCGGTCCCTGGCGGTGGTGTCCGACGACGGCGCGCTGACCTCCGCGGTGGAGGCGGCCATCGCCGAGAACCCGGGCGTGGTGGACAAGATCAAGGCCGGCAAGCTGCAGGCGATCGGCGCGCTGATCGGCCCGGTCATGAAGGCCACCCGTGGCCAGGCGGACGCCGCCCGCGTCCGCGAGATCGTGATGGAGCAGTTGGGCGTGAGCGAGTAGCCCACCTGAGCACCCCAGAATCTGGAGGTCGATGGATGCCCCGACACATCGGGCGAAGCCCCGATGTGGGGCATCCATCGACCTCCAGTTGGTGATCGGGGAGGACCTCGACTCGATCGCCATCGGCTGAGCCGGAGCTGGGTCTGCTCCCGGTGCCGGGTGCAGTGCCGCCTCTCGCAACCGTGGCCAGGGCTTCCGGGACCAGGACGGCATGCTCACCCGGTGTGTCCAGTGCGCCAGACGGCTTCAGCGGTGGCGGCCCGCTCGATCCGGGGCAGCACCTTGCGGAGCAGCTTCGCCCAGTGCGGCGGTCCCTCCTTGCGGGAGGGGCCCTCCCGCAGCGACGCGTCGTAGAGTGACTCGAGCGCCATGCATCCCAGCCAGACCCGGGCGCGCCATGCCTCCGCGGCATCGCGGGCGATCGCCTCCAGCTTCTCCTCGCCATGCCACAGGGCCAGGTAGGCCGGGTTCAGGGCGGGGTCCCACACGGCGGCCAGATCCCAGTCCAGGATGCCGGTCAGCTCCCATCGACCACCGTCGCCGCCGGGGGAGCGCCGCTGCCAGCGCATGTTGTGACCGGCCAGGTCTCCGTGGACCAGGGACGGCGGCACCACGGGGCATTCCGTCCACCGGGTGGCGGTGCCGGTCAGTGCGGTCACGGTGCCGGCCCACCGGTCGGCGGACGCCGCGCCGCTGCCGGTCCAGGCGTCTGGACCGTACATCCGGGTCAGCAGCTCCGGCAGCGCCTGGACCACTGCCACCTTCTCAGCCGCCCATGGTCCCCGGAATCCGAACGGTGGTCCGAGGTGCGGCACCAGCGGAGCGGTCTCGATCCCCGCGAGCACCTCGCACACTCCGCGCAGCAGCTCCGGGTCGCCCTCGTGGGGCGGGTGCGGCTGCCCGGGGAGGAATCGCTGGACGACGGCGGCCGTCCCCTCCCGCAGTCCCATCGCCTCACCGGACGGGGCGGTGACCACCTCGGAGAGGGGTGCGGGCACCGCGAAGGGCAGGGCCGGCGTCGGGCCCTGACCGAGGGTGCCACCGAGCGCGGCGACCATCGCCATCCGTCCCGGCAGGAGTGCGGCGGCCCCGGCGGTGCGCGCGATCCGCACGGCGCCGACGCCGGGCAACACGAGTACCCGGTGGAACTGACCGCCCTCGTCGACCTGGCCCGCCGACCAGTCGGCGGTGGCGAGCCGGCGAGGCAGCCCGTGGTCTGCTGCCACGGCGGATGCCAGCGGACGGGCTGCGGCAGCACGTGCGGCGGCGAGGTCCTCGGAGGTCGGAGCGGAGGGCATGGATCCACGCTAGCGCGGCACGGCGGGGTTCCTGATCAGAGAGGGTTCCTACACTGGTGCGGTGACCACCCCTGCCCGTTCCGCCCGCCCCACCCAGCCGGCCCCGGTTCCGCCCTCGGCCCGGACCGTCCGCTGGGAGATCGTGATCGTGCTCGCGCTCTCCCTGGGGCGCTCGGCGGTCTATGCGATCGTGAACCTGATCGACAAGTGGACGCAGGCGCCGCTGTCCGGACAGACCACCACGCTGAACCCGGCCCTGGATGACCGTCAGTACTTCGACCTGACGTACCAGGTGCTGGACATCGGCTTCGCGCTGGTCCCGGTATTGCTGGTGCTGCACCTGGTGTGGATCCGGGGGCGGAACCCGTTCCGCACCTTCGGGCTGGATCTGCGCCGGCCGGGGAGGGACGCGGCGTGGGGGATCGGGCTGTTCCTCGCCATCGGGCTGGGCACCCTCGCCGTCTACGCGGCCGGCCGGGCCACAGGCGTCACCACGGCGATCGTCGGCAGTGCGCTGAACGAGTACTGGTGGACCGCCCCGGTGCTGTTGTTCTCCGCGCTGCGCCATTCCCTGTTGGAGGAGGTCATCGTGGTGGCGTGGCTGTTCGACCGGCTGGGCCATCTGCAACAACTGCGCGCCGGGGTGGGCCCGAACCGGCCCGGCCCCACCGCAGCGGAAGGCGGGCTGCGCACCTGGGCGAGCGCCGCCGTCGTGCCCCTGAATCCCACGGCCGTGGTGGTGGGCTGCGCCATCCTGCGCGGCGCCTACCACCTGTACCAGGGGGTGGGGCCGGGGATCGGCAATCTGCTGATGGGGCTCGTCTTCGGCGCGTTCTACCTGAGGTATCAGCGCGTGATGCCGCTCGTGGTGGCGCACTTCCTGCTGGACGCCGCGGGCTTCGTGGCGTACCCGCTCCTGGTGGAGGCGGGCCTGTTCGGCTCCTGAGTCAGAGCGTGACGGTACCCTTCGGGGTCTCGAAGGTGACCCCGAGCAGGCCCGGGGTGCCGGAGGGGGACTCGAAGACCACATTGAGGTCCCCGACCTTCTCCTCGGGATCGTCCAGGCCCAACCAGCCACGCACGCGGTCACGGGATCCGGCGATGGTGATGGAGGACAGCTCGGCCTGCGGCTCCTGTGCCTGGGAGGGATGCAGGTCCTCGGTGCCGTCATCCCAGCGCAGCAGGTAGGGCACCTGCGGGTCGGCGATGAGACCCTTGATGCCGATCTGGCGCCAGGTCAGCTCGCGGCCGTCCGGGAACTTGCGGTTGCCCGGCACGGACTGGCGCTCCAGGCGCTCCTCGAACGGCGCGAGGTCATCCACGGAGACGCACCAGCCCATCCAGCCGCCGCCCATCTCGGAGCGGGCGCGCACGGCCTGACCGAAGGGGGCCTTCTCGGAGGAGGGGTGGTCCAGGACCTCAACCACCTCGAGGTACTGGCGATTGCGCAGCGGGAACAGCGCGTTGCGGGTGCCGAAGCGGGGGTGGACACCGCCCTTGACCCGCTCGATGCCGAGGGCATCGGCCAGCCGGGCCACCGTGGCGGCCAGTCCTTCATCGGGTCCAACAGCGTACGAGACGTGATCCAGGCGCATCATGTGCTTATCGTCGCACTTTCCCCCACCTCGGGGCGGTTAGGTTAACCTCACTTGAAATGTGGCCCGCGTCACAGGTCGGTCCGGGGTGCGCGTGCCGTCATGCTGCGACTCCGGGGGATGAATCGTCCGGGCCGATCTGGCACACTGGACCGAGGTCATGAGTGCCAGCATCAAGCCCCGGCTTGCTGGCCGGCAACCCTCCAGCTCGCGGTGGGGTGCCCCGGGTGAGGACCTGGCAGGTGCCAACCGGCACCGGCAAGCGCGGGCCACCACGGCGCGACGGGTTGACGGATCACGCCCGACCGCTCCGGTGGGTGGCCCTGGAATGACAGGAGCCGTCCCTTGACTGACACCACCAACACCCCCGCCGCGGACGCCATCGATCCCAGCACGTGGGGCTTCGAGACCCGGCAGATCCACGCGGGGATCCCCGAGGAGAACCCCTACGGCGCCACCGTGCTGCCGATCATCCAGTCGAACTCCTTCGACTTCCCCTCCGCGGAGGTCGCCGCGGACCGCTTCGCGCTGAAGGACCTGGGGCCGCTCTACACGCGCATCGGCAATCCCACCCAGGAGGCGGTGGAGGGCAAGATCGCCGCACTCGAGGGCGGCGTGGGCGCGTTGCTGCTGGCCTCGGGGCAGGCCGCCACCACGTTCTCCATCCTGAACCTGGCCGGAGCGGGTGACCATGTGGTGGTCTCCGCCTCCCTCTACGGCGGTACGCAGAACCTCTTCAAGCACACCCTGGCCAAGATCGGCGTCACCACCACGTTCGTGCAGGACCCGGACAATCTGGACGAGTGGGCCGAGGCCGTGCAGGAGAACACCAAGGCGTTCTTCGCCGAGACCCTCGGCAACCCGCGCGGTGACGTGCTGGACATCCGCGCCGTGGCGGACGCCGCCCACTCCGCCGGACTCCCGCTGATCGTGGACAACACGCTGGCCACCCCGTACCTGCTGCGGCCCATCGAGCACGGCGCGGACATCGTGGTGCACTCGGCCACCAAGTACCTCGGCGGCCACGCGGCGGCCATGGCGGGCGTGATCGTGGACGGCGGCACCTTCGACTTCGCCTCCCAGCCCGAGCGGTACCCGGGGTTCAACACCCCGGACGAGTCCTACAACGGCCTGGTCTTCGCCCGTGATCTCGGGGTCAACGGCATCCTGGGGGCCAATCTCGCCTTCGTGCTCAAGGCCCGCGTGCAGCTGCTGCGGGACCTTGGCAGCGCCATCAGCCCGTTCAACGCCTTCCTGCTGAACCTCGGCCTGGAGACCCTGTCCCTGCGCATGGACCGTCATGTGGCGAACGCCCGGCAGGTGGCCGACTTCCTGGACACCCATGACCAGGTCGAGTCCGTGATCTTCCCCGGCCTGGCCTCCAGCCCGTGGCACGAACGCGCGAAGCAGTACCTGCCGGACGGTCCCGCCGGTTTCGTGTCATTCGAGATCGCCGGGGGGCGCGAGGCCGGCGCGCGCTTCGTGGACGCCCTGAGCCTGCACCATCACGTGGCCAACATCGGTGACGTCCGTTCGCTGGTCATCCACCCCGCCTCCACCACCCACTCCCAGCTCACCGAGGCCGAGCAGCGCGCGGCCGGCGTCACGCCCGGACTGGTCCGGCTCTCCGTGGGCGTCGAGAGCATCGCGGACATCCTGGCCGACCTGAAGGCCGGTTTCGCCGCCGCCGGTCAGGGGGAGTGAACCATCCCATGACCGCCATCACCGCCCAGCATGCGGCCACGGCCCTGCCGGAAGGTGGCCTGCACACCCAGCGCATCGGTGCCCTGGACTTCGAGACCGGCGGACACCTGCCGGAGGTGGAGTTGGCCTACGAGACGTGGGGCACGCTCAATGCCGAGGCCTCGAACGCCGTGCTGGTGCTGCACGCCCTGACGGGCTCCACGCACGTGGCCTCCTCCACCGCCATCACGGAGGAGGGCTGGTGGGAGGGTGTCGTGGGCCCCGGCTGCGCCATCGACACCGACCGGTGGTTCGTGGTGGCCCCCAATGTGGTGGGCGGCTGCTACGGGACCACCGGGCCGTCGTCGCTGGACCCGGAGGGGATCCCGTGGGGATCTCGGTTCCCGTTCACCACCATCCGGGACTCGGTGCACGCCGAGGCCCGGCTGGCCGACGCCCTGGGCATCAGCCGATGGCATGCGGTCGTGGGCGGCTCCATGGGCGGAGCCCGCGCCCTGGAGTGGGCCGCCACCTACCCGGAGCGTGTGGCCGGCATGGCCGTCATCGCCTGCGGCGCGCACTCCACCGCCGAACAGATCGCCTTCGCCCAGGCCCAGATCCAGGCCATCACGCTGGACGCCAACTTCCGCGGCGGAGACTACTATCCGGGCCCGACGCCGGACGGCGGCCTGGGCATCGCCCGCAAGATCGCGCACATCACCTACCGGTCCCAGCCGGACATGGACGGCCGCTTCGGCCGCGGCGCCCAGCCGGAGGAGGATCCCTTCGGGCAGCCGCTGCGGCGGCAGGGACGCTACCAGGTGGAGTCCTACCTGGACTACCAGGCGGCCAAGCTCGTCAAGCGCTTCGACGCCAACAGCTACCTCGTGCTGACCGAGGCGCTCATGAGCCATGACGTCTCCCGGGGCCGCGGCACAGAGGCCGAGGTCCTGGCCGCCATTACCGCCACGCCGTTCATCACCGCCGTGGAATCGGACCGGCTGTACTTCCCCGGGCAGTCCCAGGAGTTGGCCCGCCAACTGCCGGGGGAGAATCCCGTGTACATGATCGATTCCCCGGTCGGCCATGACGGCTTCCTGACGGACCTGGACCAGGTGGCGGCGGACTTGAAACGGGTGCTCGGGCTTTAGGCCGTGCCTACCGTCCCTCACCCTGTTCGCCTGCGTCCGAGCCCTGCACCATCGGGTGGCCGAACATGGGCTCGGCCAGGGGGCGCTTCGGGGCCAGTCCGTCCCCGGAGGACTGACGCCGCAATCGGCGCAGCACCCAGGGCATGAGGTGCTCGCGCGCCCAGTGCACGTCCTCGGTCCGGGCCTGGCGCCACGTGCTGTGGACCGTGGGCTTCGGCTCGAAGGGCACCAGGTCGTGCGGGACGTTGAGGGTCTCCAGCACCATGGCGGTGATCGCGTGGTGTCCGGTGGGGGAGAAGTGCAACCGATCCGCGGCCCACATCTCCTTGCGGGTCAGGTCCCGCAGGGCCCACAGGTCCGCCACCACGGCGTCGTGGCGCAGCGCCACGGTGTGCACGTTCTCGTTGTAGACGGCCACCTTGCCGCGGATGCGGCCCATCACCGGGGTATCCCGGATGTCCGGGCCGGTGAAGAGCACCACGGTGGCACCGCTGGCCGCCAACCGGCCCACCAGGTCATCCAGCTTCAGCGCGGTGGCGTCCGGGTCCCCTCCGGGGCGGATCACATCATTGCCGCCGGCACACAGGGTGATGAGATCGGGGCTCAGCTCGATCGCCGGCTCCGTCTGCTCGGCGGCGATCTGGTCGATCAGCCGGCCGCGGATGGCCAGGTTGGCGTAGGAGAAGTCCTCCTCGTCCGGCACCCGGTGCGCGAGCTCCTCAGCCACGCGGTCCGCCCAGCCGCGGTGGTATCCAGGCCGTGCCGGGTCCGGATCGCCGATTCCCTCCGTGAAGGAGTCGCCGAGGGCCACGTAGCGGCGCCAGGGATGGACCGGGTGCAGGGGGGTTCCGGAGATGGGGGCGGCGGGGGAGTCGGGCATGTCACGATCCTAGAACGCCGGTTACCCATCGGTCACATTGGTCCTCGCCTACGCTGGGAGCCATGACCGAACCACAGAACACCGCCCCCTCGCACGCGCCATCCTCTGCAGAGCCCACCGAGCCATTCGTCCGCTGGTCCCGGCCGGAGGCAGATCGCGCGGGTACACACCTGCTGGTGGTGCTGCATGGCTACGGAGCGGACGAGAACGACCTGTTCGGGATCGTGCCGGAGCTGCCGGCGAAGTTCACCATCGCCTCGGTGCGGGCGCCGCTGGTGATGGACCACGGAGGGTACACCTGGTTCCCCCTGACCAACTCCCTGCAGTCCTCGCCGCTGGCGGTGCGGGCAGCCATCGAGGACCTTCAGGAGTGGGTGGCCGCCCAGCGGCCGGACTTCGCCAGCACGTCGCTGCTGGGGTTCTCCATGGGCATGGCGATGGCCACCTCGCTGCTGCGCCGGGAACCGGAGGCCTACGCCTGTGTGGTCGGCCTCTCCGGATTCGCCGTCGACCCTTCCGTGACGCCCGGTGCGGATGCCGCGGGACCGGCGGACGGCGTCGTGCCCTCCGAGGTGTCCGCCGGCGGCCCGCTCGCCGGATTCTTCGACGACGAGGCGGTCAAGGCCGTGAAGCCGAAGGTCTTCTGGGGCCGAGACCAGGCCGACCCGGTCATCACGCAGGACAAGGTGGAGTACACCCATGCCTGGATGAACGAGCACGTGGACATGACCAAGGTGCTCTACGCGGGGATCGGTCACGGGATCGGGCCGCAGGAGCTGCGGCACGTGGGCGAGTTCCTCGACTACACCGTGAAGTAGCCCGGCCTCGGCGGCACCGGGATCAGCGTCCCTCCGGGACCACCTTCACGGCTTCGCCGGAGAACTCGATCACGTCACCGTGGTGCAGCTGCCGGCCGCGGCGGGTCTCCGGATCCCCGTTGACCTGGACCAGCCCGGCCTCGATCACCACGCGGGCGTCCGCTCCATCCTCCACCAGGCTGGCGAGCTTGAGGGCCTGGCCCAGACGGATCACCTCGTCGCGGATCTCGAGGGGAGCGGGGTGCGTGGCCGGTGCCTCGGGTGCGTGACGATGGTGGCCGTTGGTCTCAGGGGCTGGATGTTCGGACATGCCTCCATTGTGGCCTGAAGTACCGTGCCGGTGCACCAGCCCCGGTGCGGCCAGCACGGCGCATCGGCCCTAGACTGGCCCGGTAACCCCAGCGCTGCCGCCCCTCGAGGGCGTCAGCCCCAGTGCGCGGACCGCTGCCAGCGGCCCTGTAACAGACACGGATGTGATGCCTCCATGGCCCCCAAGACCACCCTCGACCAGGTCATCTCCCTCGCGAAGCGGCGCGGCTTCGTCTTCCAGGCCGGTGAGATCTACGGCGGGTCCCGTTCCGCCTGGGACTACGGTCCGCTGGGCGTGGAGCTCAAGGACAACATCAAGACGCAGTGGTGGAACACCTTCGTGCGCGGCCGCGAGGACATGGTCGGGCTGGACTCCTCCATCATCCTGCCCACGCCGGTGTGGAACGCCTCCGGGCACGTGGCCACCTTCACCGACCCCTTGGTCGAGTGCACCTCCTGCCACCGGCGCCACCGCCAGGACCACCTGATCGAGGGCTTCGAGAAGAAGAAGGGCCGCGCACCCGAGGGCGGCCCGGACGGCATGGACGAGATCGTCTGCCCGGACTGCGGGACCCGCGGGGCCTGGACCGAGCCCCAGAACTTCTCCGGCCTGATGAAGACCTTCCTGGGCCCCGTGGACAATGAGGAGGGTCTGCACTACCTGCGTCCGGAGACCGCCCAGGGGATCTTCGTGAACTTCCTCAACGTGGTCAACGCCTCGCGCCGCAAGCCGCCCTTCGGCATCGGGCAGATCGGCAAGGCCTTCCGCAACGAGATCACCCCCGGGAACTTCATCTTCCGCACCCGCGAGTTCGAGCAGATGGAGATCGAGTACTTCACGCACCCGGAGGCGGCGAAGGAACACTTCGAGACCTGGGTGGAGGCCTGCTGGGAGTGGTTCACCGACCTCGGGATCAACCCGGAGAACATGCGCCGCTTCGACGTCCCGGATGGCGAACGCGCCCACTACTCCGAGGCCACGATCGACCTGGAGTACAAGTTCGGCTTTGCCGGCGCGGAGTGGGGCGAGCTGATGGGCATCGCCAACCGCACGGACTTCGACCTCAACTCCCACACCGAGGGCTCGGGCACGAAGATGCAGTACTTCGACCAGAACTCGGCGGAGCGCTATACCCCGTACGTGATCGAGCCGTCCTTCGGCCTGACCCGCTCCATGATGGCCTTCCTGGTGGACGCCTATCGTGAGGAGGAGGCCCCGAACGCCAAGGGCGGCACGGATGTGCGCACCGTCCTCGGCCTGGACCCGAGGCTGGCCCCGGTCAAGGCGGCCGTGTTGCCGCTGTCCCGCAAGGAGGAACTGGTCCCCACCGCCAAGCGTCTGGCGGACGAGCTGCGCGGGGTCTGGAACATCGACTATGACGATGCCGGCGCGATCGGCCGCCGCTACCGCCGCCAGGACGAGATCGGCACCCCGTTCTGCATCACCGTGGACTTCGACTCGCTCGAGGACCAGGCCGTCACCATCCGCGAGCGCGACTCCATGTCACAGGAGCGGGTGCCCCTGCAGAAGGTGCGCGGCTGGCTCTTCGAGCGGCTCGCGAAGTAGGGGGGAGGAGGTCAGCATGACGGTTCCCGACGACGGCCCGCGGCTCCCAGCGGGAGTCACCCTCCGGCCATGGGCCGAGGGGGACGATCTGCGCCTGCTCGAGCTGTGGGGAGATCCCACCGACGCGCAGCACCACCAGGACCGGGCGATGCTGCGGCCCTCGAGCACCCGGCCGGATGAGCCCTGGGCCCGCTGCCTCGTGGCGGAGGACGAGGGCATCCCCGTGGCCGCGGCCGTGGTCTACGCCTCCTCCGTGCATCCGCAGCGGCTCTGGTTCTACGCGGAGACCACGCGCGAGCAGCGCGGACGGGGGATCGCCACGGCCCTGACCGGTGCCCTCCGTGCGGAGGCGGCCGCGGCCCTCTCCGCCGGCACCGTGGTGACCACCGAGCTGAAGGCGCGCTTCGCCGCCGTGGACTCCGGTGTTCCCGAGACCACTCCACCCGAGACCACTCCATCCGAGGCCACTGCATCCGAGGCCGGTGCCGCCGTCCCGGAGCCCGCCGAGCATCCGGCCGCGGCCTTCCTGGCCGACCAGGGGTTCGCGCCGCTGCAGCGGTCCCGGCGCATCGCCGTCGGGCCCGGGGTGATCACGGCGCCCGAACTGGACGGGACCGGGCTGGCCGTGGAGGAGCTGGCCACCGGCTCGGTGGAACTGACGCAGGCCGTGGCCGCGTTCTACGAGGCCACTCACGGCTGGGACCCGGCCGAGATGACCGTGGGGCGTGCCCAGCAGCTGTTGCTCGGGCCCTCCACCGGGGCCTCCGGGGCCGTCGTCCTGAGGCCGCGGCCGAAGGACCAGGGCGGGAACATCGATGCGTTCGCCATCTCCTACACGCCGGAGCGCTCGGAGGACCCCACCGATGTGCTGCTCGGCTGGAACCCGGAGTTGGCCCCGGCTGACGCGCAGGCGGCGGCCGCCTCACTGCTGGCCCTGTTGACGGCCCAGTACCCGGTGCAGCTGGAGGTGGATGAGGCCATGGAGGTCCTCACTCCGGTCCTCGATCGGCTGGTCGCCAGCGGTCACGCCCGCGTGCTGCTGGACACGCGGATCTGGGCCACCGACGCCAGCTGATGGCCCAACCACCCCAGCCCCCGCCCCGGGGCCCGTCATCGGAGCCGGGCCTCGAAGGCCACGCCGGACACTCTGGACACGGGCATGGGCTGCCCGCGGGTCCGGGCGCCGATGAGGCGCTGACCGGAGCGGGCGGAGGCAACGGGCGGCGGGTGGTGGTGGCCCTGACGGCCATCCTCGTGCCGCTGGCGGTGGTCCTCATCGCCGCCATGATCGCCCTGTGGCCCTCAGGGTCCCACCGGGATCTCTCCCTGGCGGACCCCTACGGCACGAACCAGGGGATCTCGATGGTGACCGGGACGGTCACCGAGGTCCAGCCCCGGGACTGCGGTCCGGAGGCCGCCACCCTGGAGACCCCGGGCGGCGGGATGGTGGGGGATCCCTCGGCCGCTCAGGTGCAGTGCGTGGACGCCGTGGTGGATCCTGACGGCGGCGGGACGGACCGCGCGCTGGTCCCGGTCCCGAGCTCCATCAGCGCCTCGAGGGACGTCCAGGTGGGGGACCGGCTCAAGGCTCTCGACCTCTCCGGCCTGCCGGGCGGCGACGCGGCGGGGCAGTCCGGCCAGGCCGGTCAGGCCGACTATGTGTTCGTGGACTTCGAGCGGACGGTGCCGGTGGTGTTGCTGGCCCTGCTCTACGCGCTCGTGGTGGTGGCCGTGGCCCGGTGGCGCGGCCTGCGGGCCGTGGTGGGTCTGGGGCTGGCCTTCGCGGTGCTGTTCGTGTTCATGATCCCGGCGCTGTTGGAGGGCGGGCCGCCGCTCTGGGTCGGGCTGGTGGGCTGCTGCGTGATCATGCTCGTGGTGCTGTACTTCGCCCACGGGTTCTCGCTGCGCACCACCACCGCACTGCTCGGGACGTTGATCGGTCTGGCCCTGACGGCCGTGCTCGCGCTGTGGGGCACGGATGCCGCCTACCTGACCGGTCTGGGGGACGAGTACTCGTACATCCTGGCCACCGTGGCCCCCGAGGTGCGGCTGTCCGGGATCGTGCTCTGCGGGCTGCTGGTGGCCGGGCTCGGGGTGCTCAACGATGTCACCATCACCCAGGCCTCCGCTGTGTGGGAGCTACAGGCCGCGAATCCGAACGCGTCCAAGCGGGAGCTGTTCACCTCCGGCATGCGGATCGGCAGGGACCACATCGCCTCCACGGTGTACACGATCGCCTTCGCCTACGCGGGGGCCGCTCTGCCGGTGCTGATGGTGGTCTCGCTGTATGACCGCAGCCTGTGGGACACCCTGATGTCCGGAGAGCTCGTGGAGGAGATCGTCCGGATCCTGGTGGGATCCATCGGCCTGGTGTTGGCCATCCCGGTCACCACCGGCATCGCGGTGGCCGTGGCCAAGTCCGTGGGGAAGACCCCGGCCACCTGAGCATTCTCCGCACCCAGGACGGACCGGTCTACTGCACCGCGTGGGTGTAGGAGCCGACCATCGCCCGCAGGACGGCGTGGAGCTCGGAGGAGGCGGCCTCCTCGGCGT
Source organism: Citricoccus nitrophenolicus (assembly GCF_047305825.1). Taxonomy (GTDB): domain Bacteria; phylum Actinomycetota; class Actinomycetes; order Actinomycetales; family Micrococcaceae; genus Citricoccus; species Citricoccus nitrophenolicus. The sequence goes on from NZ_CP063070.1 coordinate 2,932,940, forward strand.
CCTCGGCCGACTCCAACGGGATCGAGGCGTAGACCACGTCTCGCTGGGCGCCTCCGCCGACCGCCAGGTCCCACACCTCAAGGGATTCCGGATCACTGTCCTGCGGAGCCGAGACCAGATCCACCATCAGCTGGGTGCCGGACTCGGACTGGACCACGAGGGAGCGCAGATAGCCGACTTCCCCGTTCTGGGCCGGGTGCTCCGGCTGTTCGGTGATCTCCACGACCTCCACCATCTCGGCAGCGTCCGGGGCGCCGCCGGTGACGTCACGCTCCGCCCCGCCGATCCGCTGGCCGGAGGGATCGGCGATGGAGATGCGGCGCAGGCCGCTCTCCCCGGCCTCTGCCTCGACCGAGAAGGAGGCCGGGATCACGAGGTTGCCGTAGACCTCCGTGGGGCAGGCCTTCCAGCCATCCGTATACGCTGCGTGCTGATACATGAACCAGGCCCGCTTGTTCTCGGGGTCGGTCTGTTCCTCGGTCTCCGGCAGCTGCTCGTCGCCGGCGAGGGCCTCCACGCATGCCAGGTGGAAGACCTCGTCCAAGGGACGGGGCTCTCCCTCGTAGGTGCTCTGCTCCAGCTCAGCCGAGGGCAGGTCCCCGGTGGCCGCGGGAGACGAGGCTTCGGGCTCCGAGTCCTCGCCTCCGGCGCCGCCAGGGCTCCCCGTGGGCGTCGTGGCAGGGCTGGAGCTGGGCGATTCCGAGGGCTGCGCGCTGGCCGGGACCGTCTCGCCTGCCTCGGAGGAGCCGGCATCCCCGCTGTCGGCACATCCCGTCAGGGCCAGGGCCAGCCCGGCGGCGGCCGCACAGAGCCCCAGGCGAAGGCGTCGCGAAGCATGGATGGTGTGGAGATGGATCGAGCGGTCAGACATGTGGTTCCCCCCTGGGATCGGTGCTATGACCCGTGCCACGCTACATATTCCAGGGCCTGGCGGGACGCTGAGGAGAAGAAGGACACAGTGTCCATCAGGTGTCCATCCGGTGTCCACCTTGTATCCAGGAGTTGTATCCAGGAGGCGCCGGGCTCACCGCCGGTAGGTGCTGGGCCACTGTGCCCGCAGTCGCCGGACCAGGCCGTCGGACTGGCGCTGCAGGCGTCCGGTGACCAGGCCGGCGTGCAGCCCCTCCGCCAGGACCTGCTCGACCCGTGACGTGGCCGAGGGCCACTGCACGCCGTGGGGGACGGCGTCGTTCACGGCACGCTGGACGCCCTCTGGCAGGGCCTGGATCCCGCGCGCGATCTGTTGGTTCAGGGACTTCGTCAGGCCGGCCATCATGCCGGGGGCCAGGGCGAGGTGTTCCCGGGCGAGGGCGAGCAGTTCGGTGTCCGGCAGTCCTCGGTCAGCTGGCAGCAGCACCCACAGCACGTTGGCCACCTCCACGGGGGCCACGTCCTCCAGCCCGAGGTCGGCATCGCGGCCGAAGCTGCGGTAGACGCCCCAATGTTCCACCACGGTGGCCTGGGGCCAGATGAAGCCGCGCTCGTCCGTGACGTACCGACCGGTGGCCAGGAGCCGCTCGAAGGACTTCTGCATCCGGTGGCCGGCACTTCCACCGCCGCTGCGCTCGCGCAACAGTTTCAGGGCCGTCTGTTGGCGCATCGGGTAGGACGCGTCCAGGAAGTCCTTGACGGCCCGTTCGGCGGCCTTGGACTGGACCCTGAGGCTGGTGGTGGTGTTCGCCTTGGGTGGGACGGCCACCGTTCGTGGCAGCACGGCGGGCCGGCCCCAGCGGGGGTCCAGCAGGAACTGGGCGTGTGGCACCTGCAGGGTCTCTGGCCGGCTCCAGCCGGTGGTGCGTACGGCCCGGTCTGCATCCCGGTAGGCGTCCTCCACCCGCTCCACGAGCTTCTCGAACTCGCCCAGGTCCTTCTCGGTGGGATTGAGGCCCGCGGCCGGATCCCGGCTGCCGCTGGTGATCTCCCGCCCCGCGCGTCCCGGCGCCCGGGGAACGTTGCGCTCCAGTTCGGCGCGGTCCCGCTGGGCCCGCTTGAGCGTGCCGGAGAACCCACGGACCACGGGACCGTCCCGGTCCAGCCATCCCGGGGCGGCCAGGGCGTCTGAGGGGCTGCGGTCGTATCGCTCGGAGTCCAGGGTGACCCGGTGGAACCGGCCCTCCAGTTCCCGCCACTGGTCCTGCCGCCCGTGGAGTTGGTGGCGCTGGATGGCGGCCACGCCGGCCCATCCGCCGATCCCGACGACCACGGCCAGCACGATGAGCATGATGACCCAGAAATCCATGAGGTCGTGCTCCCATCAACGTGCGGCAGGGTGGGTCGTCAGGCCACGGGCCGCGTGGCCCGGAGTCCCCAGATTACCAACGGGGCGGCGGAGCCGGCGTGGAACTCGTACCGACGGTGCCGCAACCTCCTACCTCCAGCCGAGCTCCCTGGCCAGGTCGGCCCACTGGGTGAACAGGTGGGCGTTGTATTCCACGCCGAGCTGGTTCGGGTTGGCCAGCAACACGTAGTCGGCAGCCTGCACGGCCTCGTCCTGCCGCAGCAGGTCGATGACCTCCTCCATGGTGCCGGAGTACGTGGGTCCACTGCGGGCCCTGCCGCCCTCGAGCTGACCGGAGGAGTCGGCGCGCTCACGGCGGCCTCCGAAGTACCGCTCGTCCTCCGCGGAGACGATGGGGAACACCGAGCGCGTCACGGCGGTCATCCCGCCGGTGGTGTGTCCGGAGGCTTCGTAGGCCGCCGCGTACTGGGAGATCTGATCGGCCTGCTGCACGTGGAAGGGTCGGCCATCGTCCTGCAGCAGCAGGGTGGAGGAGAGCAGGTTGTAGCCCTGCTGTCCGGCCCGGACACCGGAGGTGGTGTTGCCGGAACCCCACCAGATGCGGTTGACCAGCCCGGGGGACTGGGGCTGGATGGACAGTCTTTCCTGACCCGGCTGGGCCCAGCCGGAATCCGGATCGGCATGGGCCACGAGCCCACCCGAGATGGCGTCCCGGAAACGGTCACCCCGGGCCTGGGCCAGCTCGGACCAGCTCTGCCCGGGCTCGAGGTCGTAGCCGAACTGGTGCTGGCCGTCCCGCGCCGCCTCGGGGGAGCCGCGCGAGATGCCGAGGTGGAGCCGGCCGCCGGAGATGAGGTCCGCCGTCGCCGCCTCCTCGGCCATGTACAGCGGGTTCTCGTACCGCAGGTCGATCACGCCGGTGCCCAGCTCGATGCTCTTCGTGGCCGCGCCCATGGCGGCCAGCAGCGGGAACGGGGCGGAGAGCATGTTCTGGAAGTGGTGGGAACGGATCCACGCCCCGTCCAGGCCGGCCTCCTCGGCGGCCACGGCCATCTCGATGGTCTGGCGCAGGGTGGCGGCTGCGTCCGGTGTGCGGGAGCCGGGCACGGAACTCCAGTGCCCGAAATTCAGGAATCCGATCTTCTTCATATTCGCCACAACACCACGAGGAGCGTGCTTCTTCCACAGCAGCGCCGCGAGAATCCGCCGGTTCTGGGATAATGGGCCGAATGACCGCCGTGACTGACGCCTCGCCCCGCGCCGAGACCCTGCGTGCCGCTGCCTCCACGGCCCAGACCCCGGAGCGCCTGAACCTGCCCGCCCTGACGCTGGGCCCGCTGACCATCGACACCCCCGTGGTGCTGGCCCCCATGGCCGGCATCACCAACACCGCCTTCCGCCGGCTCTGCCGCGAGTACGGTGGCGGGCTGTACGTCTCAGAGATGGTGACCGCCCGAGCTCTGGTGGAGCGGCGGCCCGAGTCCCTGCGGATCATCCACCATGATCCGGACGAGGTGCCGCGCTCGGTCCAGGTGTACTCCGTGGACCCCGTCACCACCGGCCAGGCCGTGCGCATGCTCGTCCAGGAGGACCACGCCGACCACATCGACCTGAACTTCGGCTGCCCCGTCCCCAAGGTCACCAAGCGCGGCGGCGGATCGGCCCTGCCCTGGAAGTCCGAGCTCTTCGCCTCGATCGTCGGCGCCGCCGTGCGGGAGGCCTCGAAGAAGGACATCCCGGTCACGGTGAAGATGCGCCGCGGCATCGACGAGGACCACCTGACCTACCTGGAGGCCGGCCGCACCGCGCGCTCCCTCGGCGTGGCCGCCGTGGCCCTGCATGGCCGCACCATGGAACAGCACTACTCCGGCACCGCCGACTGGGACTCCATCGCCCGGTTGCGCGAGGCCCTGCCGGATATCCCCGTGTTGGGCAACGGGGACATCTGGTCCGCCGAGGACGCCATCGCCATGGTGCGGCACACCGGGGTGGACGGTGTGGTGATCGGGCGGGGATGCCAGGGACGGCCGTGGCTGTTCGGGGACCTGCAGAACGCCTTCGAGGGCTCGGACGAGAGGTTCCGGCCGGGGTTGGCGAAGGTGGCGGACACCTTCCACCGCCACGCCGAGCTGCTCGTGGACACCTTCGGCGGGGATGAGGGCAAGGCCCTGCGGGACATCCGCAAGCATGTGGCCTGGTACTTCAAGGGCTACCAGGTGGGCGGGGAGCTGCGCGCCCGCCTCGCGCAGGTGCCGGACCTGGCCACCCTGCGCGAGCTGCTGGACGAGCTGGACCCGAACGCCCCGTACCCCGGGGCTGACGCCGAGGGACCGCGCGGACGCGCCGGATCGCCCAAGCGTCCCCATCTCCCGGAGGGGTGGCTGGACTCCCGCGAGCTCAACGCCGAGCAGAAGTCCCTCATCCAGGCGGCCGAGCTGGATGTCTCCGGTGGCTGATCAGGCGGCCGGGCCGGCGCCGTCCCCCGGCGTCCCGCGGCGGGTCCGCCACCACCAGGCGGTGCTCTTCGGGCCCGAGGGGCGCCCTCCCTATGCGGGGCGCCCCGCCGAGTTGCCCGGCTATGGGCCGTCCGACCGTCAGCGCTGGTGGCCGGAGCCCCCCAAGAGCACCTACCGCTCGGACTTCGAGCGGGACCGCGCCCGCATCCTGCACTCCTCGGCACTGCGCCGGCTCGGGGCCAAGACGCAGGTGGTGGCCCCGGACGAGGATGACTTCGCCCGTACCCGGCTGACGCATTCCCTCGAGGTGGCCCAGGTGGGCCGCGAGCTCGGGCGGTCGCTGGGCTGCGACCCGGACATCGTGGACGCCGCGTGCCTCTCCCATGATCTCGGCCACCCTCCCTTCGGGCACAACGGGGAGAAGGCCCTGGACCTGATGAGTGAGGACATCGGCGGCTTCGAGGGAAACGCGCAGACCCTGCGGCTGTTGGCCCGGTTGGAGACGAAGAAGTTCTTCGATGACGGCCGCTCGGCCGGACTGAACCTCACTCGGGCCTCGTTGGACGCCTCCTGCAAGTACCCCTGGATCCGTGAGGATGCGCCGCTGCGGACAGACGGCAGGCGCTCCCGCAAGTTCGGGGTCTATGCGGATGACCCTGCCGGTCTTCGAGTGGTTCCGGCACGGCGTGCGCGGGATCCGGCAGTCCATGGAGGCCCAGGTGATGGACCTGGCAGATGACATCTCCTACTCCGTGCATGATGTGGAGGACGGGATCGTCAACGGCCAGTTCCAGTTGCACTGGCTGGCCGACCCGGACCACCGGGACCTCGTGATCGAGCGGACGCTCGAGTGGTACCTTCCCCAGACCGACCCGGCCGAGGTGGAGGCGGCGCTGAGCCGGCTCGAGGGGACCCCGGTGTGGGTTCGTCAGGCCGACGGTACCCGCCGATCCCGGGCCGCCCTGAAGGACATGACGAGCCAGCTGATCGGGCGCTTCTCCAACGCCGCCTTCGACGCCACCCGTGAGGTCTTCGGCAACGATCCCCTGACCCGCCATGAGGCGGACGTGGTGGTGCCTGCGGAGACGGAGATCGAGATCGCCACCATGAAGGGGATCGCCGCCGCCTATGTCATGAGTTCGGAGGCCCGCCAGCCGCTGTACGTGCGTCAGCGGGAGAGATCCTGACCGAGCTCGTCGAGTTGTTCTGGGACTCCGGTGACCGCTACCTGGACCCCCTGTTCGCCGGGGACTGGCGCGAGGCCACGGACGATTCCGCCCGCCGCCGCGTGGTGATCGACCAGGTGGCGTCCCTGACGGACTCCACGGCCATCGAGTGGCACTCGACCCTGGTCCGTGGCGAGCCGTTCCGGCGCAGCTGGGTCTAGTCGGCCTGCTCCTCGTTCCGCCGCACCATCTCGGAGATCCAGGCTGGGGCGAAGGGAGAGGTGCAGTTCGGGGGAGTGGGGTAGTCCTTGAGGACCTCAAGGCGTTCGCCGATGGCCAGCGCTCGGTCACGCAGGTCCGGGTTCTCGATCCCGATCGCCGCCAAGGTGTTGTTCATGGACCACTGCAGGTCCTTCGGGGCGTCCCGCATCTGCGCCTCGATGGTGTCCAGCAGCGAGGACAGGTCCAGGACCTCCGGTCTCCTGTACACCTGGTGGCTGATCAGATCCCAGCCGGCGGCGGCCACCCACTGGTCCGAGTCCTCGGTCCACGCGCTCCGCAGGGCCTCCAGGTGGGGGCTCTTCTTGGCCACGTAGTTCACCAGCCAGGCGTGGACTTTGGGTGCGCGCGCCTCGCGGATCATCGCGTCGAGCTCGTCGACGCCGAACCTCTTCGGCGAGCAGAGCAGCAGCGCGACCAGCCGCGTGGCGGTGTCCCCGGTGGCCCAGAGCTCCACGGCGAACTCGTGGCGAGGGGCGAGCGGGAGCTTCACGGCCTTGGCCACGGCCCGCAGCCTCGTCAGGTTCACGCCGTGGTCATCGCCGCGCTTCTCGTTCGCTGCGCGCAGGCCGGGGTCCTCGAGCGCCAGCAGTTCGGCCTGGACGGCCTCCACGGTGGGCTCGATGGTGACGGCGGTGGCCATGGAAGTCTCCCGGGTCGACGGCGGGTCAGAGGTCGAGGACCAGCCTACGTCCGCCCCACCGGTTCCGGTTCCCCGTCCTGCGTGGCCACACCCGGGCGGCCCCACCTCGGTGGCGCCGCTGTGCCGGTTCGCCGTCCTTTTGGACGGCTTAGACGCCGTCGTCCTCGGCGCCACCATGGCCATGCTCACCTCGGATGTGGTGATGGTGATTGACCATGCCGCCACCACCGGCACTGCGTACTACGTCGGCCCGGTCATCGACCAGCCTCAGCGCACCTCCGCGGGGGCCGGAGCTCCACACACGGCCGGGAATTCACCGCCGTTCGGTCTTTTCATCGCGGAAATCCGCCATGAAAAGACCGAACGGCTGTGAAATCCTCGTGGCTTGCCGGAGACGGGACCGGGGCCGGCTGCGCCCGAGCCTGTGGATACCGAGGAGCGGGAACAGATCCCGGCCTAGACTGGGACCATGGCAGGTCTGATCAAGCGCGAGGACATCGATCTGGTCCGCGAGCGATCGGACCTCAAGGAGATCGTTGACGCGTTCGTGACGCTCCGCAGCGCCGGCGTGGGGTCCTACAAGGGATTGTGTCCCTTCCATGACGAGCGCAGCCCCTCCTTCCACGTGCGGCCCTCGGTCGGCAGCTATCACTGTTTCGGCTGCGGAGAGTCCGGCGACGTCATCGCGTTCCTGATGAAGATGGAGCACACCACCTTCTCCGAGACGGTCGAGCGTCTGGCCGCGAAGGCCGGTATCGAGCTGCACTACGAGGACGGCGGCACCGGGCCGGACCGGGAACAGGTCGGCCGGCGCCAGCGGCTGCTCGAGGCCAACAAGATCGCCGACGAGTACTTCCGGGAGCAGCTGGCCTCGCCCGGGGCGGTGGCCGGGCAGCAGTTCCTGGCCGGCCGCGGCTTCACCTCCGAGCATGCCCACCAGTTCGGTGTCGGCTATGCGCCGCAGGGCTGGGACCACCTCCTCAAGCACCTGCAGCGCAGGGGGTTCCGTGAGGACGAGCTCAGGCTCACGGGCCTGTTCTCGGAGGGTCAGCGGGGGATCTATGACCGCTTCCGTGGCCGGCTCGTCTGGCCCATCCGGGACATGACCGGGGCCACGATCGGCTTCGGCGCCCGCAAGCTCTTCGAGGACGATCCGGGCCCCAAGTACCTCAACACCCCGGAGACGCAGCTCTACAAGAAGTCCCAGGTGCTCTACGGGATCGACGCGGCCAAGCGACAGGTGGCCAAGAAGCGCCAACTCGTGGTGGTGGAGGGCTACACGGACGTCATGGCCGCCCACCTGTCCGGGGTGGACACGGCGGTGGCCACCTGCGGTACGGCGTTCGGCTCGGAGCATGTCAAGATCGCCCGTCGGCTGATCTCGGATGACGGCACGGGCGGGGAGATCATCTTCACCTTCGATGGTGACGCCGCCGGGCAGAAGGCCGCGCTGCGTGCCTTCGAGGAGGACAGCAAGTTCCTGGCCAAGACCTTCGTGGCCGTGGAGCCCTCCGGTATGGACCCGTGCGATCTGCGTCAGGAGAAGGGGCCGGAGGCGGTGGTCGCGCTGATCGACTCGCGCCGTCCCCTGTTCGAGTTCGCCATCAAGGCGGGGATGAAGAACTTCAATCTGGACACCGTGGAGGGCCGGACCGGAGCCCTGCGCCATGCCGCCCCCATTGTGGCCGGCATCCGCGATTCGGTGGTCCGCCCCGGCTACGAGCGGGAGCTGGCCGGATGGCTCGGCCTGGACCCGGCCACCGTGCACCGGGCTGTGGCGGGCGCTCAGCGCGCCGGTTCCGGGCCGTCCACGGACACCCGGAGGGAAACACCCCCTGGGCCCGACGCCGGCCCGGCGCCGGGGGAGGGCGGGGGCGGCTACCAGCGCCCGGACACCCGCGATCCCGCGGCGCGGATGGAGAAGGAGGCGCTTGAGGTGGTGCTGCAGCAGCCCACCCTGCTCTCGGCCGAGCAGTGGCAGGCCTTCTACGCCGCTGACTTCAAGGTCCCCGCCTTCGCCGTCATCCACTCCGGGATCCGGGCGGCCGGCATGGCCGGGGCCACCCCGTCCCAGTGGGTCGAGCAGGTGCGCCAGGAGGTCCCGGTGGAACTGGGTCCCCTGGTCAGCGAGCTCGCGGTCACCCCGCTGCCCGCCCGCACGGATGAGGACCTGGTGCGGTACTGCCGGGACATCATGAACCGGTTGTTCGAACTGCAGATCACCCACCAGAAGGGTGACCTCATGGGCCGGCTGCAGCGGCTGGGGCCCGGCGGGGACCCGGCCGAGTTCGCGGCGCTCAACCGTCAGCTGATGGACCTGGAGGCCAAGCGCCGCTCGCTGCGCGCTCGCGAATAGCCGTCGCGGGCGCGCCGCGGGACAGCTCAGTCGTCCTGCGTGACCTCACCGGTCATGGCATCGACGCGCAGTTCGTCGCCGTCGTCGCCGTTCTCCCGGTCCAGGTCGACCTCCCAGCGCAGGGTGCCGTCGTTCTCATCGAGCTCCATGGAGTCGATGCTCTGGCCGTCGCGGCCCTCCAGTGCTGCGCGGGCGGCGTCCTCGGCGGTGACGGTGGCCTCCTGGGCCCGGCGGATGTCGTCATCATCGTCATCGTCATCGTCATCCTCACTGACCGTGCCGTCGGTGAGGACATCGAAGTCCACCACCAAGTCGCCGGTCACGGCCTCGATCTCGTAGACCGTGTCGTCGTCGTCACGGTCGATCTGCACGATGACGGCATCGGTGTGTTCGGTGAGCAGGGCATCGATGGCCGCGAAGGCCGGGTCCTCTCCGGACGCGGTGCCCTCGCCGCTGGGGGCTGCCGAGGCGGTCGAGGAGGTGTCATCCGATCCGGTCGGTGAGGAGGTCTCTGCCGTGGTGGCGGAGGTCTCGGCAGTCGCGCTCGTGCCGTTGCTCGACTCCGAGGCGCCCTCATCGGCCACCGAGCAGCCGGTGAGCAGCGCCAGCGCCAGGACTCCGGTCCCGGTCAGCGCGAGGGTCTTGGTGGAGGGGCGGGGGAATCCGGTGCTCTGTGTCATGGCTACAGTCTCTCAAGTCAGGATGAGCCGTAGATGAGAGGTGCGGGACCAGCCCCACCAAGCGCTGGCTAGGGTATTGCCATGAACGAGTCGATGCATGTTGTGGCGTGCGCCCACGGGACAGACGATCAGGATGGCCAGCGGGCCGTGGACTGCCTCCGCGCGGAGGTGGCGGACCTTTCCCGCCGGCGGGGGATCGACGTCCGGATGCATGAGGCGTACGTGGACGTCCAGGGGCCGAGACTGGACGACGTGCTGGCTTCCCTGCCTGTGGGGGAGCGTGCCGTGGTTCTGCCCCTGCTGCTGTCCACGGGTCACCACACCCAGGTCGACATTCGCCGGGCGGTACGCTCCCGTCCAGGCACCCTGGCCGCTGCGCCCGTCGGGCCGGACCGGCGGCTGGCGGTCCTCCTGGCCGAGAGGCTCGCGCAGGCCGGCCTCGACGACGGCGACCGGGTGGTCCTGGCGTCCGCCGGCACCCGCGTGGCCCGGGGGACCGAAGAGGTCGTCCAGATGGCTGCCTGGCTCGGCGAGGAGCTCGGGCGTCCGGTCACGGCCGCCTTCGGTGCGGCGGCTGAGCCGCATGTCCGAGACGCGGTCCGTCACCACCGGGCTCAGGGTGGACGCCGGGTATTCCTGGCGTCCTATCTCCTGGCGCCGGGGTTCTTCCACAACCTGCTCACCCGATCTGGCGCGGACGTGGTCACCAGTCCCTTGTTGCCGTCGGGCCTGGTGGCCGAGTGCGCCGTCGACCGATTGGCTGAAGTGCTTCACCTGGCTTCACACGAGGACTCCTGAACGGCGGCATCGGGCCTCCACGTACTGGCAGGGGGCACACTGGGCGAACATTGCCTCGTGTGATGATGCGTTTGTCCCCCCTCCCGGGGGCTCCATACCGTCGGTGGCATGACTCAGGTGACCGAGACCTCCACGACACCCGGCGCGGCCGACCGCACCCCGCGTCGATCCGCCAAGCCCCACGGCCAGTGGAAGGTCGACGGCACCGCACCGCTGAACCACAACGAGGAGTTCAAGCAGCAGGACAACGGCCTCAATGTGCGTGAGCGGATCGAGAAGACCTATGCACGTGAGGGTTTCGATTCCATTCCCTCGGACGACCTGCACGGACGCTTCCGCTGGTGGGGGTTGTACACCCAGCGCAAGCCGGGGATCGACGGGGGGAAGACGGCCACCCTGGAGCCACACGAGCTCGAGGACCGTTACTTCATGCTGCGCGTGCGGATCGACGGCGGCGCCCTCACCGCCGAACAATTGCGCGTCATCGGTGGTATCTCGACGGAGTTCGGCCGCGACTCCGCTGACATCACCGACCGGCAGAACATCCAGTTGCACTGGATCCGGGTGGAGGACGTCCCGGAGATCTGGCGTCGTCTGGAGTCGGTGGGGCTGTCCACCACCGAAGCCTGCGGGGACGTCCCCCGGGTGATCCTGGGCTCGCCCGTGGCTGGAATCGCAGCCGATGAGATCATCGACCCGACGCCGGTCATCCGCCAGATCGCCCAGCGCTACATCGGCGATCCGGAGCTGGCCAACCTCCCGCGCAAGTTCAAGACCGCCATCACGGGGCATCCCTCCCAGGACGTGGTGCACGAGATCAACGACATCTCCCTGGTGGGTGTGGTCCATCCCGAACTGGGACCCGGATACGACCTGTGGGTGGGCGGGGGCCTGTCCACCAGCGCCCGCCTGGCAGATCGGCTCGGGGCCTACGTCAGCGAGGAGCGGGCCGCCGAGGTCTGGCTCGGGGTGGTGCAGATCTTCCGGGACTACGGATACCGCCGACTGCGCAATAAGGCTCGGATGAAGTACCTCCTGAATGACTGGGGGCCCGAGCGGTTTCGCACCGTGCTGGAGGAAGAGTACCTGGGCTACTTGCTGCCGGACGGTCCGCCTCCTGCCCCGCCCACCCGTCCCGGTGACCACGTGGGAGTCCATCCGCAGAAGGACGGTGGTTACTACATCGGAGCCGCGCCGGTGGTCGGGCGGATGAGCGGCACACGGCTGACCGCGCTGGCCGAGCTGATGGAACGTCATGGTTCCACCAGACTGCGTGCCACGCCCCACCAGAAGATCGTGGTGCTGGACGTGGCCCGGGACCAGATCGAGGCCGTGGCAGCCGGCTTGGCCGAGCTGGGGCTGGACAGCGCGCCGTCGGTCTTCCGGCGCTCGACCATAGCCTGCACGGGACTTGAGTTCTGCAAGCTCGCCATCGTGGACACCAAGGACACCGCTGCCTGGACCATCGCCCGACTCGAAGACCGACTGGCGGATGTGGCGGACCGGATGCCGGATCGGCTGAGCCTGCACATCAACGGCTGCCCAAACTCCTGCGCACGGATCCAGACAGCGGACATCGGCCTGAAGGGTCAGTTGTTGCCGGACGCCAACGGTGGTCAGACCCCGGGATTTCAGGTCCACCTGGGCGGCGGGCTGGCATCCAGTGACCGGGAGACGGCTGGGTTGGGCCGTACCGTCCGCGGCCTGAAGGTGACGGCCGACGGACTGGTGGACTACGTCGAGCGGCTGATCCGGCGCTACGACGACGAACGAGACCAGGGCGAGACCTTCGCGTACTGGGCCCACCGAGCAGACGAGGAGTCCCTCCGATGAGCACCCCATCAGCACCGAATGTCCGGACCGCCGAGGAACAGGACCGGCTACGGCGCCTGGCCGAGTCTGGAGCCTCCGAACTCGGTTGGGACGCGCCCGCCCAGGAGGTCGTCGCCTGGGTGGCCAGTCACCTGTCGGTCGAGGACACGGCCGTGGCGTGTTCGATGGCCGACGCCGTCCTACCGCACGTGGTTGCCGAGCGGCAGCCGGGGGTGGACGTGCTGTTCCTGGACACCGGCTATCACTTTGCCGAGACCCTCGCGACGCGCGACGAGGTGGGCCGCCGTTTGGCCGTGAACATCGTGGACGTGCACCCGGACCAGACGGTGGCCGAGCAGGATGCCGCCCACGGTCCGGAGCTCTTCGCCCGGGACCCGGGCCTGTGCTGCCAGATGCGGAAGGTCGACCCCCTCAACCGTGCCCTGGAGGGCTACCGCCTCTGGTACACCGGAGTGCGCCGGGACGAAGCTCCCACCCGCACGAACACCCCCCTGGTGACCTGGGACGAGGCCCATGGGCTCATCAAGGTCAACCCCTTGGCCACGTGGAGTCTCGAGGGACCTCACCGGATACTCCGCGCGTCACCGTCTGCCGGAGAACCTGCTGCTGCGCCACGGTTATCCCTCCATCGGCTGTCTGCCCTGCACCAAGCCGGTGGCCCCCGGGGAAGACCCGCGCTCGGGCCGGTGGTCTGGGAATGACAAGACCGAGTGCGGCATCCACGTCTGACCGGCCCCCTTGGCCAGTCCTGTCCCTCCGACCACCGGGGCACCAACAGCCCCGGCACCGCCTGACCAGACCGACCGCTGCGACGAACTAGGACTCTCCATGACCCTCACCCGCGTTCCCGACGCCGGACCCGGCGCCAACACCGGTCTCGGCATCCAGGACACCCTGGAGGCCGAATCCATCCACATCATCCGTGAGGTGGTCGCCGAGTTCGAGCGTCCGGCCATGCTCTTCTCCGGAGGCAAGGATTCGGTGGTGATGCTGCACCTGGCGGCGAAGGCCTTCTGGCCCGGCCGGGTGCCCTTCCCGGTGGTCCACGTTGACACCGGACACAACTTTCCCGAGGTCCTGGAGTTCCGCGACCGCACGGTCGACCGGCTCGGGCTGCGCCTGGAGGTAGCCTCCGTGCAGGACTACATCGACCGGGGGGAACTGCGCGAGCGAGCAGACGGCACCCGCAATCCCCTCCAGACCACTCCGTTGCTGGACATCATCCGCGAGCTCCGCTTCGACGCCGTCTTCGGCGGCGGTCGGCGGGACGAGGACAAGGCCCGTGCCAAGGAGCGCATCCTGAGCCTGCGCGACGAGTTCGGCCAGTGGGACCCCCGCAACCAGCGCCCAGAACTGTGGAACCTGTACAACGGCCGTCACCCGGTGGGGCACCATGTGCGGGCCTTCCCCATCAGCAATTGGACCGAACTGGACATCTGGCGGTACATCGCCCGCGAGGACATCGAACTGCCCTCCATCTACTACGCGCACCCGCGCGATGTGTTCCATCGGGACGGGATGTGGCGGGCCGTGGGGGCGTACTCCCAGCCCGGGGAGGGCGAGGAGGTCTCCGTCCGGACGGTCCGGTACCGCACTGTCGGGGACATGTCCTGCACGGGGGCGGTGCTCTCCGATGCCGCCACGGTGGAGGACGTGGTGCTTGAGGTCGCGGCCTCCACGCTCACCGAACGCGGGGCGACCCGTGCCGACGACCGTCTGTCCGAGGCGGCCATGGAAGATCGCAAGAAGGACGGGTACTTCTGATGACCACAGCACTCCTGGAGAACCACGGGTCCGCCTCCGGCACCCTGTTCCGTCTCGCCACGGCGGGATCAGTGGACGATGGCAAGTCGACGCTGGTCGGCCGCCTGTTACACGACTCCAAGGCCATCCTGGCGGACCAGCTCGAGGCTGTGGCGCGCACCTCGGCCGAACGCGGCTTCGGCGGCGACGACGGTGGCCTGGACCTGGCTCTGCTGACGGACGGGCTGCGGGCGGAACGCGAGCAGGGAATCACCATCGACGTCGCCTACCGCTACTTCGCGACCGACCGTCGTACCTTCGTGCTGGCGGACTGCCCTGGCCATGTCCAGTACACGCGCAACACCGTGACCGGCGCCTCCACGGCGGATGCCGTCGTGGTGCTGGTGGACGCGCGCCACGGCGTGCTGGAGCAGACCCGCCGCCACCTGAGCGTGGTGCACCTGCTTCGGGTCCCGCACGTCATCGTGGCCGTCAACAAGATCGACCTGGTGGACTACTCGGAGGAGGTCTTCACCGAGATCGCCGCCACGGTGCGCCGCGTGGCCGGGGACCTCGGTCTGGAGGGCTCCGTCAGCGTCCCGGTGTCCGCCCTGCGGGGGGACAACGTGGTCGAGCGCTCGGGGCACACCCCCTGGTATGCGGGGCCCACTCTGATGGAGCTGCTCGAGTCGCTGCCGAGCGCGGACGATCAGGACGACGCCGGGGCATCGTTCCGTTTCCCCGTGCAGCTGGTCGTGCGCCCGCAGGGAGCGCTCGCTCCAGGGGTGGACCCGGTGGATTTCCGCGACTATCGGGCATATGCCGGGCAGATCGCCGCCGGTACCGTCCGCCGCGGCGACACCGTGGCCCTCCTCACTCCGGGACAGCCGGCCAGGACCACCACCGTCGTCGGCATCGACGCAGCCGGCCAGGACCTCGAGGAGGCGTCGGCACCGCAGTCGGTCTCCCTGCGCCTGGCCGGGGAATTCGATGTCGCGCGGGGAGACCTGATCGCCGCCGTGGCCACCGCCCCAACGCCCTCCGCGCACCTGTCGGCCGAGGTGTGCTGGTTGGCGCAGCGACCCCTGAGGGCCGGGGCCTCCGTCCTGGTCAAGCACGGCACGGCCACCGTCCGGGCCCTCGTGCAGGACGTGGAGGGGCGCCTGGACCTGGAGAGCCTGGAGTCAGAACCGGCGCACACGCTTGAACTCAACGACATCGGCCGGGTCCGGCTGAAACTGTCTGCCCCGCTGCCGGTGGAGCCGTATGCCCGTCACCGACGCACGGGCGCCTTCCTGGTGATCGACCCGCAGGACGGGAACACCCTGGCCGCCGGAATGGTCATGGACGGCCGTGTCGATGGGTGAGCACCAGCCACCGCCCCGGACGGTGCGCATCACTGCGGCGAGCCCGGAACGGCCACGAAGTCGATGGCGCACGGCCACCCTCTGGCTGGGTGCGCTGGTGCTCCTCGGCGCAGCGACGCTCGCCCTCGCGAGGAGCCCGGGGGACGGGGGTGACGGGGATGCGGCCACCACCCCGACGATCGCCGCCGAACTGCACCTGGGCTATTTCGGGAACATCACCCACGCCCCTGCGCTCATCGGGGTCCAGGAGGGACTGATCGCGGACACTCTGGCGGAGGAGGGTGGAACCGTCCTGCGCACCGAGGTGTTCAACGCGGGCCCCGCGGCCATCGAGGCGTTGAACGCCGGGGCGATCGACGCGGCCTATCTCGGGCCCGGCCCAGCTCTCAATTCCTACTCCCAGAGCGACGGTGCGTCCCTCGTCATCGTCGCCGGCGCTGCCTCCGGCGGGGCCCAGTTGGTCGTCCGGCCTGGGATCGACACCCTGGAGGAATTGCGGGGGACCGTGTTGGCCACGCCGCAGCTGGGCGGGACCCAGGACATTGCGTTGCGCTCTTTCCTGCAGGACCGAGGACTCTCCGTCTCTCCCGCCGAGGATGCTGACATCAGCGTGAACCCGACCTCCAATGCGCAGACGCTGCAGCTCTTCCGCGACGGGGAGGTGGACGGCGCCTGGCTGCCGGAGCCATGGGCCTCTCGGCTGGTGCTGGAGGCCGGCGCCGAGGTGCTGGTGGACGAGGCCGAGCTGTGGGACGGGGAACTGACCCCGGACCCCGGGCAGTTCCCCACCACCATCCTGGTGGTCAACCGGGACTTCGCCGACGCCCACCCGGACACGGTCGAGGCACTTCTGCGCGGCCATCTCGACGCGCTCGACTGGCTAAGAGACGCCTCGGAATCCGAGCAAGTGGCCGGCCTCAATGCGGCGCTCGAGCGCACGGCCGGGTCGGGACTGCGCCGGGACGTGATGAACCGGTCGCTGGAGCACATCGAGTTCACTGCCGATCCGTTGGCCGGGACCTACCCGACGCTCCAGCAGGACGGCGTGGACGTCGGGTTGAGCCGCCCTGCCGATCTGACCGACCTCGTCGACCTCGACCCGCTGAACCGAGTGCTGGCCCCGGCGGGCGACCGCGACCAGGTCACCTTCGGCGGACTGGGCATGGACGGAGAGGGAACGAGATGACGGTGGTTCTTGAGGAGCTAGGCAAGAGCTTCGGGGACAATGGGCCGGTAATCGAGGGCGTCAGTGCCCGGATCGGCCAGGGGGAGTTCATCTGCCTTCTCGGCGCCTCGGGATGCGGCAAGTCGACCCTGCTGAACATCATCGCCGGCCTCGAACGCCCCACGGCCGGTGCCCTGGAGGTGCCGGCGGACGGCGCGGCGTTCATGTTCCAGGACCCTTCGCTGTTCCCCTGGCTCAGCGCCCGGGCGAACATCGAGCTGGCCCTCCGGCTGCGGGGCATCGCAGCGGCCGACCGTCGCGCCCGGGCCCACGGGCTACTGGAACTCGTCCGCCTCGGCGACGCCGCGGACCGGCGCCCCCACGAACTCTCCGGAGGCATGCGGCAGCGCGTGGCCCTGGCTCGGGCACTGAGCCAGGACCGGCCGTTGCTGCTCATGGACGAGCCGTTCGCCGCCCTCGACGCCATCACCCGGGACCTGTTGCATGCCGAACTGGAGCGGATCTGGCGCGAGACCGGTCGCACGATCGTCTTCGTCACCCACAACGTGCGTGAGGCGGTCCGACTGGGACAGCGGGTGTTGCTGATGTCCTCTCGTCCAGGGCGCGTGGTCCGGGAGTGGACGGTCCCGGCCGACGTGCGCCACGATCCCTCGGCCGTGGGTGCCCTGGCTGGGGAGATCACCACGAAACTACGGGAGGAGATCCGACGTCATGCCGACTGAATCCACTGCCCTGCGACCTGAGCCGGCTGCGGCTTCATCCTCACCGGTGCCGTCCATGACCTCACCTGCCGCACCGTCCACCGCCCCGGACAAGCTCCGCGACCTGGGGGCCGGCCTGGACACCCTGCAGTCCAGCGGCCCGGTGCGGCGCCGGGACTGGAGCCGGGTCCTGCTGCCCCTGGCGGCAGTGCTCGTCCTGCTCTTGGCCTGGCAGCTGCTGGTGTCCCTCGAGCTCAGGCGCAGTGACCTGGTGCCCGGCCCGCTGGACGTCTTGGCATCGTTCGGCGAACTCTGGTCGGACGGTCTGCTGCAGGAAGCGGTGGGCACCTCGCTGCAACGGGGGCTGATCGGCTTCGCCATCTCGGTGGCCGTGGGAACCGTCCTGGGCCTGTTGCTCGGCCAGGTCACCGTGCTGCGGCGCGCCTTCGGACCGCTGATCTCCGGCCTACAGGTGCTCCCGTCCGTGGCCTGGGTTCCGGTGGCGATCATCTGGTTCGGTCTCACCGACGCCACCGCATACTTCGTGGTGCTAATGGGGGCCATCCCGTCGATCGTCAACGGCCTGGCCGCCGGAATGGACCAGGTCCCCCCGCAGTACCGCCGGGCGGCGCGGGTGCTCGGGGCGTCGCGGACCGAGACCGCCCTGCTGGTGGTGCTTCCGGCGGCCCTGCCCGCCTACGTGTCCGGCCTCAAACAAGGCTGGGCCTTCTCATGGCGCTCATTGATGGCGGCAGAGATCATCGCCGTCGGCGGGTCCATGGGCTACGGGTTGGGATCGCTGTTGGACCAGGGACGCACACTCGCGGACATGGGCATGGTGATGAGCGCGGTGCTGACCATCCTGGCGGTCGGCATCCTCATCGAACTGATGGTCTTCGGACCCGTGGAGCGGCGGATCCTCCGTCGCCGTGGGCTGCTGGAAGGGAGTACACGATGACCACACCGGACCTCTACCCGGTCTCCCTGCGCCTGCTCGGACGCCCGGTGCTGCTCGTGGGCGGCGGGCGGGTCGCGGGCCGCCGGGCCCGCGCCCTGCTGGACGCCGGCGCCGTGGTCACCGTGGTGGCACCTCGGGCAGGAGACGAGGTCGCCCGGCTGGCCGGCAGCGGCCTGCTCACCTGGGCGCCTCGCCAGTACCGGGCAACGGACCTGGACGAGGCGTGGTTCGTCCAGACTGCCACGGGGATCGACGCCGTGGACGAAGCCGTCGCAGCCGACGCAGACGCCCGGCGGATCTGGTGTGTCAACGCCTCTGACGCCGAGGCCTCCGCCGCGTGGACGCCGGCCGTGACCCGGGCCGGGGACGTCACCGTCGCCGTCAACGCCGGTGGAGACCCCCGCCGGGCGTCGGTGCTCCGGGACGCCATCCGGCTGGCCCTCGACACGGGCCGGCTGCCGCTGCGCCGACGGCGCCGCACTCTCGAGACCGGCGGGCGGGTGGCCTTGGTGGGCGGCGGCCCCGGTGAGGGCGGCCTGATCACCGTGCGCGGCAGGCAACTGCTGGCGACCGCGGACGTCGTCGTCGCCGACCGGCTCGGACCCCGGGAGTTGCTTGAGGACCTCGACGCCGAGGTCCGGGTGATCGAGGTCGGTAAGTCCCCCGGGAATCACCCGGTCGGCCAGGACGAGATCAACGCCATCCTCGTCCGGGAGGCACGCTCGGGCCAGCTGGTCGTCCGTCTGAAGGGCGGGGACCCCTACGTCCTGGGCCGCGGGGGAGAGGAGGCCCGGTACTGCCGGGACCACGGGATTGACGTCGAGGTGGTCCCGGGAGTCACCAGCGCGATCTCGGTCCCCGCCGCGGCCGGCATCCCCGTCACGCACCGGGGCACGGCCACCGGGTTCACCGTGGTGACCGGCCACGCAGACCTGGCCGAGCTGTCGGTACGGAGGGACCACACCCTCGTCCTGCTCATGGGCGTCCGTCGACTCGCTCAGACCGCCACCCAACTGTGCTCGCAGGGTCTCGGCCCCCAGACCCCGGTGGCCGTCGTCGAGCGCGGATGGATGCCGGACCAGCGCGTGACCATCGGCACCCTGCAGACCATCGCCGCCCAGGCCGAGGTCACCGGTGTACGGAACCCGGCCGTCATCGTCGTGGGGGACGTCGTCCGGCTCAGCCCCTATGCACCCAACGTCCTGAACGAGATACCCAAGGAGCACATCCATGACTGAGACCATCCCGGCCCAAACCCCCGACCGTCCCCTCCGCCTCGCCATCATCGGTGCCGGCCCGGCCGGCGTGTACACGGCGGACCTGTTGACCAAGGCCGAGCGGGACTTCGAGGTCAGCATCGACCTCTTCGACCGCTACCCGGCTCCGTACGGGCTCATCCGCTATGGTGTGGCGCCGGATCACCCGCGGATCAAGGGGATCGTCAAGGCCCTGCACAAGGTGATGGACCGCGGGGACATCCGCTTCCTGGGCGGTGTGGACTTCGGCACGGACCTCACCCTGGAGGATCTGCGCGAGCACTATGACGCCATCGTGTTCTCCACCGGGGCCATCAAGGATGCCGCCCTGTCCATCCCGGGATCTGACCTGGAGGGTTCCTTCGGCGGAGCGGACTTCGTCTCCTGGTATGACGGCCACCCGGATGTGCCGCGCGAGTGGCCGCTGACGGCCCGCGAGGTCGCGGTGATCGGCAACGGCAACGTGGCCCTGGATGTGGCCCGGATGCTCTCCAAGCACGCCGACGACCTGCTGACCACGGAGATCCCCGAGAACGTCTACGCGGGACTGAAGGACTCACCCGTCACGGACGTGCATGTGTTCGGCCGCCGCGGTCCCGCTCAGGTGAAGTTCACCCCTCTGGAGTTGCGCGAGCTGGCGCACTCGAAGGACGTGGACCTGGTGCTCTACCCGGAGGACTTCGAGTTCGATGCCGCCTCCGAGGAGGCGGCCACCACCAACAACCAGATCAAGACCATGGTCGGCACGCTGACCAACTGGCTGGTGGAGGAGCAGGACACCGGGGCCTCCCGCCGGCTGCACCTGCACTTCCTGCACCAACCCGTGGAGATCCTCGAGGGTGAGGGGGACGAGGCGGGCAAGGTCGCCGGGCTGCGGATGGAACGGATGGAGTTGGACGGGACCGGGAACGTGAAGGGCACGGGCGAGTTCACCGACTACCCGGTCCAGGCCGTCTACCGCGCCATCGGCTACCACGGTTCCGAGGTGCCCGGGCTCGCCTTTGACGAGCGCCGGGGAGTCATCCCCAACGACGCCGGCCGCGTCCTGGGCGCCGACGGCACCCCGGTGCCCGGGGTGTACGCCTCCGGCTGGATCAAGCGCGGCCCGGTGGGCCTGATCGGCCACACCAAGGGCGACGCGCTCGAGACGATCGGCTGTCTGCTGGAGGACCAGCCGCAGCTGTGGACCGCGCGGAACCCGGACGAGCAGGCGGTCCTCGACCTGCTGGAGTCCCGCGGCATCGAGTACACCACGTGGGATGGCTGGCTGGCCCTCGACGAGCACGAGCTGGCCCTGGGAGCCGAGGCCACCTCCTCGGGACCGGTGGAGCGCGAGCGCGTCAAGGTCGTGGAGCGCGAAGAGATGCTTGCGGTGTCCCGTCAGGCGTCCCTGCCGCCTGAGGCGATGGTCCTCGAGCCGGTGGGGTAGCCGAAACGACGCCCGATCGGCCGTCCGTCACAAGCTGTCACAAACCTGACCCGGCATGGGCCGTAACGGCCACGTGCGTCCGTCCGGCCGGAAGATGTCGTGGCTTTCACCCATGTGACAGGCGCATCCACCCACAGTTGGACACCGATGGTGTCCGTGCGGTGGGATGCATGCACCACACCATCCAGAGCGGCCGAGAGATCTGGCTCGAAGACGCCGCAGCAACCATCCAGCCGTGTCCGGAACACCGGACACGGCCGGCACGGTGCTACCGCCAGGATCGATGGAGGATCAGATGAATCACCTGTCCACGGAACAAGTCCACGCCGGCTACGAGCCGGAGGCCCCCTATTGGCCGGTGGCCGTTCCCATCCACCAGACGGCGGCCTACCGCTTCCCCGACCACGACACGGCCGTCTCGATGTTCCGTCTGGAGACCCCGGGGTTCACCTACAGCCGCACGGGCAACCCGACGGTCGCCGTGTTCGAGAACCGGCTGGCGGCCCTGGAGGGCGGGATCGGGGCCATCGGCACCGCCACGGGCCAGGCCGCCGTCGCGCTGTCCCTCCTGACCCTGCTCCACGGCGGCAAGCACCTGATCGCCTCCAGCCAGCTGTACGGCGGGACGGTGGACCTGCTGACGGACACCTTCGCCGACTTCGGCATCGAGACCACCTTCGCCGACCCGGCCGACCCGGCGGCCTGGGCCGCGGCGATCCGACCGGACACCCGGGCGTTCTTCCTGGAGTCCATCACGAACCCGCTGGCCACCCTGCCGGACCTGCCGGCGTTGACGAACATCGCCCACGGCGCGGGGGTCCCGGTGGTCGTGGACAGCACGCTGGCGACGCCGGCCCTGTACCGGCCGCTGGAACATGGCGCGGACGTGGTGGTGCACTCCGCGACCAAGTTCCTCGGCGGGCACGGTGCCGTGTTGGGCGGGGCGATCGTGGACGGGGGCACCTTCGACTTCGGGGCCGCACCGGATCGGTGGCCGCAACTGGCCCGGCCCAAGGCCCGCTACGGCGGCCGGTCACTGGTCGAGCGGCACGGTCGCGGTGCGTACCTGGCGCTGGCCCGCAGCAAGTTCCTGCACGACCTCGGCCCCTCCCTGGCCCCGGCCAGCGCCGCCCAGTTCATCCAGGGCCTGGAGACGCTGGCGGTCCGCGTGTCCCGGCACGGGACCAGCGCGCGGGAGGTGGCCGAGCACCTGGCCGGGCACCCCGCCGTGGTGCGCGTTCATCACCCGGCGATCCCCGGACATCCCAGCGCGGGCCTGGCCGCGCGGGACTTCCCGCAGGGGACGGGATCGGTGTTCTCCTTCGACCTCGCGGCGGGCGCCGGGGCCGTCGGGCCGTTCATCGACGCCCTGGAGCTGTTCCAGCTCGTGGCCAACGTCGGGGACGTGCGATCGCTGGTCAGCCACCCGGCGACCATGACGCACTGCCGGCTCACCCCGGGACAGCGCCGGGCCGCGGGCATCGCCGAGACCACGATCCGGCTGTCCATCGGCTTGGAGTGTCCGGACGATCTGATCGCCGACCTCGACCGGGCACTGGCCACCGTGCCGGCGTCAGCCCTGACCGGAAGGACCCACTGAGATGAGCATCCTGGACCACACCACACCGGCAGACACCGCGCAGTCCACCACTCTGGCCACCGGCCGGGGTTTCAACACGACGGCGGTGCACGCCGGCCAGGACCCGGATCCGCTGACCGGGGCGGTGGTGCCCCCGATCTACCAGACCAGCACCTTCGTGCAGGACGGCATCAACGTGCTGCGCGGCGGGCACGAGTACAGCCGCGGGTCCAATCCCACCCGCAACGGCTTCGAGACCCAGCTGGCCGCCCTGGAGCATGGGGTGCAGGCCTTCGCGTTCGCCTCCGGGCTGGCCGCCGAGGACGCCCTGTTGCGCTCAGTACTGCGGCCCGGGGACCACATCGTCCTGGGCGGGGACGGCTACGGCGGCACCAACCGGCTGATCAACAGCGTGCTCGGGGGCTGGGGCGTGCAGAACACAGCCGTGGACATCACCGACCCCGCAGCGGTCGCGGACGCGGTCCGCCCCGGCTCTACCGCGGTGCTGTGGGTGGAGACCCCGTCGAACCCGCTGCTGGGCATCGCGGACCTGGCCGCCTGGGCCGAGATCGCCCACCGGGCCGGGGCCCTGCTGGTGGTGGACAACACCTTCGCCTCGCCCTACCTGCAGCGGCCCCTGGACCTGGGGGCGGACGCCGTGGTGCACTCCACGACGAAGTACATCGGCGGACACTCTGACGTGCTCGGCGGGGCCGTGGTGGTGGCCGACCGGGAGTTCCGGGGGCAGCCGCTGGCCGAGGCGGTCGGCTACCAGCAGTTCGCCGCCGGTGCCGTGGCAGGTCCGCAGGACACGTACCTGGCCGCTCGCGGGCTGAAGACCCTCGGGCTGCGCATGGACCGGCACTGCGCGAACGCCGCCGAGCTGGCCGGGTGGCTGCAGGGACATCCGCAGATCGCGCAGGTCTACTACCCCGGACTGCCGGACCTTCCCGGGCACGAGCTGGCGGCCCGGCAGATGGACGGCTACGGCGGGATCGTCTCCGTCCGGCTGGCCGGGGGAGAGGCCGCGGCCCGGGCCTTCGCTCAATCCACGGAACTGTTCGCCCTGTCCGTCAGCCTCGGCGGAGTCGAATCCCTGATCTGCTACTGCTCCGAGATGACCCACGCCTCCGTGCGCGGCACCGCCCTGGCGGTGCCCACCGACCTGGTCAGACTGTCCGTGGGCGTCGAGGACGTCGCCGACCTGCGGGCTGACATCGAGGCGGCGCTGGACTGCGTCCAACGCCTTGAGTCGACGTCTTTCAACCAGCCCGCGTATCAGAAGTCGGCTCATGCGGCCCCGGGGCGAGCAGGGCACGAACAGCAGCGGAGAGCGTTGGAGACCAAGGCGAACGACCTCGAGTTCGCCATCAGCACGACCCGCTTCGATGAGGAGTATTCCCCGTCGTCCAGTTCCCGAGGCACCACGAACTTCGCGAATCTGGCCCGCGGCGAGAATCGTCAGCAGAACCTCCGCAACACCCTGACGATGATCGATCGTCGCGTCAATGACCTGGCGCACTGGGACAATCCGGGCCGAGACCGCTATGCCGTCGAGATCGAGATCGTCTCCGTCGACCTGCACTTCGCCGCTGAGGCTGACGACGCGGTCTTTCCCGTGATCGAGATGCTCGATGTGCAGATCCTCGACACGCTGTCCAACGTGCGGATCGACGGCATCGTGGGGAACAACTTCTCGTCGTATGTCCGGGACTACGACTTCAGCGTGGTGCTGCCGGAACACCACGCGAGGGAATCTCGGCTCAGCGTCCCCGCCGACTTCGGCGACCTGCACGGGAAACTCTTCAAGCACTTCCTCGACTCGACGGCATATCAAGAGCGTTTCGCCCAACCGCCCGTGATCTGCATCAGCGTTTCAAGTACCAAGACGTATCGCCGGCTCGAGAACCGGCATCCGATACTCGGGGTCGAGTACCGGCAGGATGAGTCCTCCTTGACTGATCGATACTTCGAGAAGATGGGACTGCGGGTCCGCTATTTCATGCCCCGCGGCGCGGTCGCGCCTTTGGCGTTCTATCACCGGGGCGATCTCCTCAACGACCATTCCAGTCTGTCGCTCATCGGTCTGATCAGCACGATGGAAACGTTCCAGAAGATCTATCGCCCGGAGATCTACAACGCCCATTCGACGGCGGGACGGACCTACCGGCCGAACCTGGAGAATCGCGACTACTCGCTGACGCCGATCACCTACGACCGCGAGGAGCGCAATCAGCTGGCCCGCACGCAGGGCAAGTTCACACAGGAGCACCTCGTGAAGCCACACTGGACCGTTCTGGAGCAATGGGCCGCGACTGCCTCCCCACTGGCCAGACGAGAAACGGAGAATCACCGATGAACTCATTGTTGCCCACCTCGATCGTCGGCAGCCTGCCCAAGCCCGGCTGGCTTGCCGAGCGGGAAAAGCTGTGGTCGCCGTGGAAACTGGATGGCGAGGAACTGTGCGAGGGCAAGCGGGATGCGCTGAGTCTGGCTGTTGACGATCAGCGCCACGCGGGCCTCGATATCGTCAGTGACGGGGAACAGACTCGTCAGCACTTCGTCACGACGTTCATCGAACATCTCAGCGGCGTTGACTTCGAGCAACGAGAGACGGTGCGGATCCGGGATCGCTACGAGGCGAGCGTCCCCACGGTCGTCGGCGCAGTGGGTCGAGAGAGATCGGTCTTCGTCGACGACGCGAAGGCTCTCCGCGCGCAGACCAGTCAGCCCATCAAATGGACGCTCCCCGGTCCCATGACCATGATCGACACCCTCTTCGACAAGCACTACAGGAGCCGCGAGAAGCTCGCCTGGGAGTTCGCGAAGATTCTCCATCAGGAGGCCAGGGAACTGGAGGCCGCGGGTGTCGACATCATCCAGTTCGATGAGCCTGCCTTCAATGTGTTCTTCGACGATGTGAAAGAGTGGGGAGTGGCCGCGCTGGAGCGTGCGGCCGAGGGGTTGAACTGCGAAACGGCCGTGCATATCTGCTACGGGTATGGCATCAAGGCCAATAACGACTGGAAGGCGACGCTCGGGTCGGAGTGGCGCCAGTATGAGATGTCATTCCCGTTGCTGCAGCAGTCGACGATCAACATGGTCAGCCTGGAACGCCACAACTCTCGCGTCCCTGTCGAGCTCATCGAACTCCTCCGAGGCAAGAAGGTGATGGTTGGGGCCATCGACGTCGCCAGTGGCGACATCGAAACCCCAGAGGAGGTCGCCGGCACCCTCCGGGAAGCTCTCCGGTTCGTCGATGCGGACAAGCTGTATCCGAGCACGAACTGTGGCATGGCACCACTGCCGCGGCAGGTTGCACGAGACAAGATGCTCGCCCTTGCCTCGGGTGCGCAGATCATCAGATCGGAACTCTCCGGAGCCACGCCCTCGATGTGACGGACCGTCAGGGCGTTCGAGATCTGCCGCCCTTGCCCGTTGTCCCAAGTGCTGGATCGCCAAGGGTCATCAATCAACAAACCGCTGGAAGGTGGACGGTCCCACGTGACGTACGTCATTGCCCTGCCGTGTGTGGATGTCAAGGACAAGGCCTGCATCGAGGAATGTCCGGTCGACTGCATCTACGAGGGGGAACGCTCCCTGTACATCCACCCGGATGAATGCGTCGACTGCGGCGCCTGCGAGCCGGTGTGCCCCGTGGAGGCCATCTTCTACGAGGACGACACCCCGGACGAGTGGGCGGACTACTACAAGGCGAACGTCGAGTTCTTCGACGACCTCGGGTCCCCGGGCGGCGCCGCCAAGATGGGTCTGATCCCCAAGGACCACCCGCTGGTGGCCGCCCTGCCGCCGCAACCACAGTCGGCCGATCTCTGACCGCTGGTCTGCCGACCTGCCCAGACAGCAAGACCCCCGCCCCGCCATGCGGGACGAGGGCCTTGAATGGCTCCCCCGACTGGACTCGAACCAGTAACCCTTCGATTACCGGTCCACTTCTGGGCCTGTGGATAACGCCAGCACGCCCATCCATGTGCGTGTTCTGCTTGGGTTGAGCGCCTTTCTCCCATACATCACCGCTCACCTCGACCAGGAGAAGTCATGAACAACGTCAACATGGAAGCGCCCCCGGCGACTGGTCCGATCACCATGGCGATCGATGCCCTGACGGCCGCAGCCAAGGTAACCCGAGTGAATCGCCCTGGGTTTGATGGAGACTCGTTCTATTGGATTCCGACCAGGGCCTGGTCGGTCCGTTTCGTAGCGTAGAGCGTTTCCTCGAACTCTGCTGGCGGCACGTCATTCAGATAGCCGTGCAGGCGGGTCTGGTTGTGCCAGTGGACCCAGCTGAGGGTGGCGAGCTCGACGTCCTCGACGGTCTTCCACGGGCGGCCCTCACGGGCCGGGCCACGGATCAGCTCGGCCTTGTAGTAGCCATTCACCGTCTCGGCCAGGGCATTGTCATAGCTATCTCCCACGGTGCCGATCGAGGGCACCGCACCAATCTCGGCCAGCCGCTCCCCATAGCGAATGGACGTAAATTGGCCGTATTCAACCGGTCGTCGCAACAGTGTGCTGTGGGGCCGATCGTAGCTGTTCTTCGAAGGCCTCGGCGGGGGTGCGCCAGTCGAGGATGCGTCGGGGCCTGGTGTTGATGGCGTGGGCCACGGCGGCGATCTCGTTGGCGTCCCAGCGGGCGAGGTCGGTGCCCTTGGGCAGGTACTGGCGCAGCAGCCCGTTGAGGTGCTCGTTGCTGCCGCGTTGCCAGGGGCTCTTGGGGTCGGCGAAGTAGACGGCCACGCCGGTCTGGGCGGTGAACAGGGCATGTGCCGAGAGTTCCTTGCCGCGGTCCCAGGTCAATGACCGGCGCAGCCCGGTCGGCAGCGGGGTGAATGCCTTGGCGAGGGCGTCCTTCATGGTCAGGGCCCCGTAGCCGGCCAGGGCCGGGCCGTTCTTCGTGGGTGGGATCTGGCCGTAGCCGGGCAGCCGGGGCAGGTGGACCAGCATCGCGTACCGGGTGGTGCGCTCGACCAGGGTGGCCACCGCTGAGCGTTTGAGCCCGATAATGAGATCACCCTCCCAGTGGCCGGGGACCTCACGGTCGGCGACCTCCTCGGGCCGGTTGGAGATCAGGGTCTGCTCGGTGACGTGGGCCCACGCCTGCTGGCGGGTCCGGGCCCGGGGCATCCTCTTGGTCCGGCCCCGGCGCAGGCACCAGGACAGACTCCGCTCCAGGCCACCACGGTTCTCGATGTAGAGGGCCTGGTAGATCGCCTCGGCGCTGATCCGCATCGAGGGGTCGTCAGGGAAGTCCAGCGGCAGCCTGCGGGCGATCTGCTCCGGACTCCACCCGCGCACCCAGGCCCGGTCCCCGCGGTGGGGCTTGTTCTTACCGTCCCACACCGGTCCGACCGGGCCAACGACTCGCCCGTCGGTGGCGCAGACCGCACCGTTGAGCCGTTCCTGGACGTACTGGCGCAGCCGGTGATGGGTGACCAGCTTGGCGACCTTGGGACGGCGTGCCCGGCGTTCGGCATGCCACTGCGCCGTGGAGGCCTTGTACTCCAGTCGATAGGTGCGCGTGGAGGCGTTGCGGCGCAGCTCTCGGGAGATTGTCGAGGCGGACCGGCCCAGGCGGCGGGCGATCTCCCGCGCCCCCTGGCCCTGGGCCCGCCACAGGGCAATGTCCTCACGCTCAGCTGATGACAGGTAACGCCCCGATACCGTCGGGGCCAGGCAGGGATTCACTCCGCCAGCATGCCGGAACCAGCGGTGCGCGACCGGCTCGGAGACCCCGGCTGCCGCCCCCGCCGTCGAGGTCTTCTCCCCACGGGCGATCGCCGCCCAGAACCGCACCCGATCCTCACGCCAGGCCACCGTCGGCCGGCCCGGAGACACGATCTGCCCCCGGTAGGCCTGGACCCGTTTCTGCTTCTCCTTGACACCCATCGAACACCTCCAAGAAGTCGGTGTTGCGACGACCGGTTGAATACGGCTTGCGAGCCTGCATCGCTGTGGCAACGCAAGCCGGTCAGTGTGGTGCCACGGGACCAACGGGCCATCTCGATCGCGTCCAACACCATCGTCGTCCGCATGTGCGAGGCGACCCGCCAGCCCACGATCATGCGCGAGCAGGCGTCGATGATGAAGCACACGTAGGCGACCCCGGCCCAGGTCGGCACGTACGTCAGGTCGGTGACCCACAACTGGTTCGGCGCCTCGGCGATGAACTGTCGGCCCACCAGGTCAGGATGACGAGACACCTCAGGATTCGGTCGGGTGGTCCGTACCGTCTTGGCCCGGCGTACTCCTTCGATCTCCTCGACTCGCATGAGGCGGGCGACCTGGTCACGGCCGATCTCGTGACCGGCGCGTTGGGCTGCCTTCCAGATCTTCCTGGCTCCGTAGACCCGGTAGTTCTCCTCCCACAGCTGCCGCACGACCGGTGCCATCACCGCATCCCGTTTGGCACGCTCAGAGGGCTGGCGGGACTTCGCGGCGTAGTAGGTGCTCGGAGCCACCTGTAGTCCTGCTTGTCGCAGGACAACGCAGATGGGCTCGACCCCGAGCTTGCGGCCATCGACAGCCTCGTATCGGTGGGCGTCGATGAAGGCGACTACCTCTTGTGTTGGCGGTCGAGCTCCGCCCCGAAGAAACTGGCGGCCCGCTTGAGGATCTCGTTAGCCCGACGCAGCTCACGATTCTCCTGCTCCAAGGCCAGCATCCTCGCGGCCTCATCGGTGGTGACGCCCGGGGTGTGGCCGTCATCGATGTCGGCTTGCTTGACCCAGGTCCGGACGGATTCGGTGCCGTAACCCAGTTGTTCGGCGACGCGCTTCACGGTGCCCTGAGTAGTCCCCAACTCGGCGCGCAGCGTGCGCACCATCCGCACCGCTGCGGCTTTCTCCTCCGCGCTGTACCGACGCGTGGTCGGCTGATCCTGCGAGATGTCCTTCGGCATAACCCCATCCTCGTTTCCAAGGTCAGGAGTCTCCAAGAAACCCAGGGCGATTCAAACCTGAAGGACCCGGAAGGTGGGTGATTTCTCTTGGATCCCTGTCACCCAATTAGTCAAGGCATCCAGATGGAGAGTCCTTGAAGGGCAATAACCGTCGCGCTTGCAGCCTTCGACTCATGCTGCGATCACATAGGTAGGTGACCCCGACGCAGGAGCGCCCGGCCAGCAGCGAGCGTTGAGTGAATCATTGGTGCTGTCACTGGGATGGAGGTTTCCCCGCGTCGCCGAACGATGCTAATGAAAGCGGCTCTTCACAAATGAGGGTGTAGCCAGCGATTCCGCGCCGAGCGGCGCGTCGGTGGCTGGATAGGGGTCGAGGCCTTCCGAAGATGGAAGTTCCTACACCACCCATCTGGAAGACCTCGACGTGCTCCACGCTACCTTCGACGACTGTGACCTGACCAAGTTCTGCCGCCTGGACGAGCTCGGCCTTCAAGCCACCGGCCAACGCCTCGAGCCGGGCCGAGCGGTGCTGGCTTGCCGCGTGGTGGAACCGGATGACTGGTGCCATCGTTGCGGGGTCCAAGGCACCCCCAGGGGCACCGTGATCCGTCGGCTGGCGCACGAGCCTCTGGGGTGGCGGCCCACGACCCTGCACGTCACGGTCCGCCGGTATCGGTGCCAGGACTGCGCCCATGTATGGCGTCAGGACACCACCGCCGCGGCCGAGCCCAAGGCCAAGCTCTCCCGCCGCGCGTTGCGCTGGGCGTTGGAGGCCCTGGTCATCCAGCACCTGACCGTGGCGAGGGTCGCCGAGTCGCTGGCGGTGCGGTGGAACACCGCCAACGACGCAGTCCTGGCCGAGGGCCACCGGGTGCTGATCAATGACCCGGCCCGGTTCGACGGGGTCAGTGCGATCGGGGTGGACGAGCACGTCTGGCGCCACACCCGCCGGGGAGACAAGTACGTCACCGTGATCATCGACCTCACCCCACTACGGGCCGGCACCGGCCCGGCCAGGCTGCTGGACATGGTCGAGGGCCGCTCCAAGCAGGTCTTCAAGACCTGGCTGGCCGAGCGCGACCAGGCATGGCGCGACGGGGTTCAGGTCGTGGCGATGGATGGGTTCACCGGGTTCAAGACCGCCGCCGAGGAGGAACTGCCCGAGGCCACCGCCGTCATGGATCCGTTTTATGCCGAGGTCCTGGTTATGCCGATGTCGGTGCTTCTGGCCTGGTGCCGCGGGGATGTAGGTGCCTGGACCTCGGCATAAAACGGATTATTCCGACGTCGGAATAATCCGTTCCACGTAGTCCGGCTCGCCGGGGACGCCGTCGAGAAGTGCCGACGCCGCATCCAGCAGGCCACCCTGGGCCACCGGGGCCGCAAGGACGACCCCCTCTACAAAGCCAGAAGAACGCTACTGACCGGGGCCGATCTACTCACTGACAAGCAGTACACCCGCATCCAGGACGTTCTCACCCCGGATGAGCACGCCGAAGTGGAGGCCACCTGGGCCTAATACCAGCACATGGTCGCCGCCTACCGCCAGAAAGACCGGGCCAAGGGCAAGGCCATGATGCAGAAGGTCATCACCAAGCTCTCCCGCGCAGTGCCCAAGGCCCTGACCGAGTTGACGAGGCTCGGGCGGACCCTGAAGGACCGTGCTGCGGACATCCTGGCCTACTTCGACCTCCCCGGAACCTCCAATGGTCCCAGCGAAGCAATCAACGGCCGACTCGAGCACCTGCGCGGCTCCGCCCTGGGATTCCGCAACATCACGAACTACATCGCCCGATCCCTGCTGGAATCCGGCGGATTCAGACCACTGCTACACCCGGGATTGTGAAGAGCCGAATATGCCCCGGCAATGCGGGCGCTATTCCCCCGGGTACGCCAGATCACCGTCAAGAATGCAGGCCACTGGGTCCACGCCGAACAGCGCGAAGTCTTCACCCAGATCCTCCACCGCTTCCTCAGCACCAACTAACCTAAAACAGGAAACTAGGGGGCTATCCGAAGGTAACAAACGACCGCATCGGCGCCGGAGAGGGCGAGTTGCCATATTCCCAAGAAAGCCTAGAGGGCTGGGTTTCCCGCGAATGAACTGCTTCGCGGGAAACCCAGCCCTCTATCTGTCAACGCTATTGCGATTAGCCGACACGTGCAGCAGACTGCACTAATTCCTGCTCTGGCCGATTCGCCATGCCCTTCGAAATTACGATATGGACTATGAAGGCGATGATTAGTGCTGCCAGCCCCGCCGGGAAGTCCAGCGGGAGTGGCATCCAGTACTGGAAGACTATTCCCAGAACCGCCCCGATAAGGAACGAAATAATTCCAGGCCAGCGTACGGGCGGTAGGTCGTTCGGATGAGCTTCGTCGTACTCCCGGCGACGGACCACATAGAAGTCCGCGAGAATAGGACCTGCAAGAGGCACGAACGCAGCGCCGAGTATCGTGATGAAGTCGGCGAAGAAATAGGAATAGAACCCGAAGGCACCCAGAATAGTTCCGATGATGCCAGCAATGATCACAATCGGGCCGCGGGGAATCCGTTTTCCAACAGCGTTCGCTGAAGCACCTACATACAAAGCGTTGCAGTACAGCTCTGTCATGTTTGTGGTCCACAGCGCGAGAACCCACAGAACGACTCCGAGGATTGTCAGCACCCAACCGCTGGTTACCATCCACGCGATGAAGTTCGCGTCACCAGAAGAGATCTGCGCGGTATAGCCGATGAGGTTCAGCAAGGGGTTAGTCAGGATGAAACAAGCTCCAACCCCGATGAAGACATGTGCCGCGTTCTTCGCGTAACGGAAGATATCAACACCCATGATGACTCCAGCAATCCACGCCCCCATAATGAGGGTAACGCCAGTGCCCACAGAGGTTCCGGCGCGCGTTGCGCCTTCAGACAAGACATTGCCGAAGCCGCCGAATTCATTGACCATCATGAGTACGACAATTATCGCCACAACTAGGATGAACGGAGCAGCCGGTGCAGAAATTCGCTCAAGCGCCACGATTCCTTTCCATGCCGAGTAGGTGAATACCGCCCCCCAGATGAGGGAGAAAATCACGAACTCGAGAGAAAGGTTGTCGAAAACCATGACCCCGGTCCAGCTACCGAAGGCCGCATCAAATATGTCCCCGACCATGCCGACGATGGAAGCGAACCACCCAAGAGTCAGCAACGCCATAATGAACATGGGAAGAACGATTCCCCTGTTCCCATATGAATACCGGGACATCAAGGAGAGATTAAATCCAGTCTTCATTGCCGCGAAACCAAGTAGGAACGTGAGCACCACGAGGATTCCCTGACCAACTACGATCGTTCCCACTGCGCCACTGAACGGCATTCCACCGCCATCATCACTACCAGCTAACTGACCACCCACGATCAGACCGGTTGGCACGTACCCAAATGCTGCCCAGATGACGAACATCGACCACCAGGACCGACGTTCAGTCTTCGGTACCGCTGCAAGCATGTACTCTTCGTGAGACTCGTCGTTCTCTGGGCTTTCCGGATTACTGCCGGATTCAGACTCTACAGGCGTAGATCCCATGATGGGCCTTCTTCCATTTATTAGTTTTATGCACTAGTAGTAACGTGCGAGTGGTTTCGACGTGAACATCGACAGAACCGTTAACGATTCAAGCGGTCTCCAGGAGTGCTGGGACGAGGTACTTGCTCCATGAACTTTTCAGCGATGTCGATCCGACGAGAAAAGACAACCCCTTCTTGCTCTTTGGCCCACTCGATAAACTCCGCCAACGCCTGAGTACGTGCAGGATTTCCCGTGATCCGAGGGTGGAGGCCGATAGACATCATGCGGCCACAATCATCTCCATCGTCAAGCAGTTGCAATACAGAGCGCTTCATGACATCAAGAAAATCCGACGGGGAGCCATATCCGGTGCCAATGACATATCTGCAGTCATTAACTGCAAGAGAATACGGGACAACCATATGTGACTTACCGTTGATGAAAGTCCAGTAAGGGAGATCATCCCCATAGTAGTCCGAGTCGTAAAGGAAACGACCGTCCTCCACGAGAAGTTCACGTGTGTGAACAGACATCTCGCGGCAATACCAACCCTGTGGGCGCAATCCGAGTCTTTCGAAAGACTCCATGGCCATCTCGATCAGATCTTTTTCCTCTTCACGACTGTACTTAAAGTGATCAATCCACCGATAGCCATGTCCGACTAGTTCATCTCCGCGCTCCAGGATCTTACGAGCGACTGCTGGGTTCCGCTCTAACGCAACCGCCGCCCCAAAAACAGTAATAGGCACATTCAAGCGGTCAAAAGTCCGGAACATCCGCCAAATTCCTGCACGAGATCCATATTCATACATCGATTCTTTGGCTAGATCTCTTTGCTCTTCAACATCGAAGGGAAGCTCATGCATTCCGTCATTCTCGCCATCTCCCATAGCGAAGGTCAGCTCTGAACCCTCTTCATAGTTAATGACGATGTTGATGGCAAGCTTTGCATCGTTTTCCCAACGCACAACCGGCGGATTTTCACCATACCCCTGGATCTCACGAGCGGGTCCTGGAACTCCGGCGAGGTCCTCATTGCGATACCAGTGATTTTTCGAGATCTGGTTGGCGGTTGACATAGTTGACTCCTACTCCTTGTTCAGGTCCTCGGCAGCAACTATGCAACGTTCGACAATCGAACCAAGCTGCTCCCCCATGTCTGTCATTCTTATGCTAGTTAGCTATACGTTGCAGATACATTTCAAGCTTCCCACACGCTCTGGCCGTGAATCGCCCTGGGTTTCTTGGAGACTCCTGACCTTGGAAACGAGGATGGGGTTATGCCGAAGGACATCTCGCAGGATCAGCCGACCACGCGTCGGTACAGCGCGGAGGAGAAAGCCGCAGCGGTGCGGATGGTGCGCACGCTGCGCGCCGAGTTGGGGACTACTCAGGGCACCGTGAAGCGCGTCGCCGAACAACTGGGTTACGGCACCGAATCCGTCCGGACCTGGGTCAAGCAAGCCGACATCGATGACGGCCACACCCCGGGCGTCACCACCGATGAGGCCGCGAGGATGCTGGCCTTGGAGCAGGAGAATCGTGAGCTGCGTCGGGCTAACGAGATCCTCAAGCGGGCCGCCAGTTTCTTCGGGGCGGAGCTCGACCGCCAACACAAGAGGTAGTCGCCTTCATCGACGCCCACCGATACGAGGCTGTCGATGGCCGCAAGCTCGGGGTCGAGCCCATCTGCGTTGTCCTGCGACAAGCAGGACTACAGGTGGCTCCGAGCACCTACTACGCCGCGAAGTCCCGCCAGCCCTCTGAGCGTGCCAAACGGGATGCGGTGATGGCACCGGTCGTGCGGCAGCTGTGGGAGGAGAACTACCGGGTCTACGGAGCCAGGAAGATCTGGAAGGCAGCCCAACGCGCCGGTCACGAGATCGGCCGTGACCAGGTCGCCCGCCTCATGCGAGTCGAGGAGATCGAAGGAGTACGCCGGGCCAAGACGGTACGGACCACCCGACCGAATCCTGAGGTGTCTCGTCATCCTGACCTGGTGGGCCGACAGTTCATCGCCGAGGCGCCGAACCAGTTGTGGGTCACCGACCTGACGTACGTGCCGACCTGGGCCGGGGTCGCCTACGTGTGCTTCATCATCGACGCCTGCTCGCGCATGATCGTGGGCTGGCGGGTCGCCTCGCACATGCGGACGACGATGGTGTTGGACGCGATCGAGATGGCCCGTTGGTCCCGTGGCACCACACTGACCGGCTTGCGTTGCCACAGCGATGCAGGCTCGCAATTTACGTCCATTCGCTATGGGGAGCGGCTGGCCGAGATTGGTGCGGTGCCCTCGATCGGCACCGTGGGAGATAGCTATGACAATGCCCTGGCCGAGACGGTGAATGGCTACTACAAGGCCGAGCTGATCCGTGGCCCGGCCCGTGAGGGCCGCCCGTGGAAGACCGTCGAGGACGTCGAGCTCGCCACCCTCAGCTGGGTCCACTGGCACAACCAGACCCGCCTGCACGGCTATCTGAATGACGTGCCGCCAGCAGAGTTCGAGGAAACGCTCTACGCTACGAAACGGACCGACCAGGCCCTGGTCGGAATCCAATAGAACGAGTCTCCATCAAACCCAGGGCGATTCACTGGAAGCGATCCGGGCTGGAACGGCAACGAGTTTGGCTCGGATGGTGCCGGTGCGGGCTTGGGTGAAGGTCCCGGCGGCGAGGATCCCGGCTGCCCGTGTGAGGTTGTAGGCCATGACCGCGCAGGCCAGCCATGCACTGTTGGCCCAGAAGTGGCCGGAGGGCAGGTGGGCCAGGGCACTGTCCTTGAGATCGGCGTTGACCTGCTCGATGATGGCGTGCTGCCGGTGAGTGGCATCGGCGGCCACGGTATCCAGGACTTCGGGATCGGTGGTGGTGAAGAAAGCGTGGAACCGGTGGGAGTCGAACAGCGTCGGCTGCCCGTGGCCGTGCTTCGGGGTTCAGCTCGGGGATCTTGCGCACCACCAGACGCCCCGGGATCCGCTCGGCCTTCTTTCGGGATGTGAAGGCGGTGAAGGGCACCTCGGCTACCTCGGCCTTCGAGGTCCAGGTGCCGGTGTCCTCGTCGAAGATCGCCTGCGGGTACTTGATGCCGGTCCAGGTCTTGTCGTCGATGGTGGCGATGGCGGCTTTGACGGCCTTGTCCATCCGCACGGTGACGGAGACATCGGCCCCCGCGGTGAGCGCGGCGGCCACGGTGGGGTGTCCGTAGAAGGCTGAATCAGCGCGAACCAGTACCCGGGTGCCAGCGGCCGGAGGCATTCGCTTCAGAGTGGACAGGGCCTCGGAGACGAACCGGGAGGCCCCTCGTGGGGAACCGGCACTTCCCTTGCGCAGCCGCTGGCCCAGGATCACCGGGGCCGTATCGGCGGTGCTGGCGGTGGCCAGCAGCGCGTTGAGCCCGCGGACCCCGGAGTACCCGTACCCGGAGCCCTGCTTCTGGTAACCGTGGACCTCGATGATCGTGTCGTCCACGTCAACAAACACCAACCCTGGGTCGGAATCGGCAGCGGCCGGAGCACCCAGTAGCGGGGCCCGGTCAGCCAGCCCTGCCAGGAAACGAGAGGCGACCGCGTCGAGCTGCCGGACGTGCCCGAAGGTGAAGGAGCGTAGGAACGAACCCAGCGTCGACGGCGCATAACAGGCGTTGAAGAGCCGCTTCATCGCCCCATGGCGCAGGATGGCCATATCCTCGATGCTGTCCGCGCCGGCGCACATCCCGGCTACCAGAGCCGATACTTTCGCCCCGGCATTGGCACCCTTGTCCGTCGGCACCGTCAACTGTCTGCCGGCCAGCGAGTGCAAGCCCGATTCTCGAGCCAGTTCCATCACCGGCACCAGCCCCGCGGAGCCGACAATATTGGGCTCGTCGAAGGAAACTGACAGGGCTGATCGGGTGTGGGAAACTTGCATCTACGAGATGCCCTCTCATCGCGGTGGAACGGAACCTTAGACAAGTCCCATTCTCCCCGGTCAGACGGGCATTTCGTCTTTAATTACGTCCCCCCGATCAACGCAACGATCGGTGGATCAAGGCTAAGCGACAAGGGCTGGGAAGCATGGGCGCTTGTCGCTTACGAGGGTGAGTCCTGCGGGATGCCCATTATCTGAAGGGACTCCCGCGCTAGGGATTACAGCGCTGTCTCCATGGGGATCACGTAGAACCACACCAGTGCGCCCATGACTGCGACCATGGTGACCGCGGAGATGCCAAGGTAGACCTTGGTTTTGCGGACTTCCACGGTGCTGGTATCTGCGGCGGACGGCTTGCTGATCGAGTCCAGAAAGGCCAGGCCCTGTGGGTCGGGGGTGGACGACGCGTTGCCGATCAGGATGCCGATCACACTAGCCGCAAGGGCCACGAGCACCGGGTTCAGCAGAGTCGGGAGCTCAACGCCGCCGAAGGTCGACAGCCCTTCCAGCACCAGAAGTGTCACGCCACCGAGAATCATGCCGTAGAACGCTCCAGGCTCGGTCATCTTTCGACTCTGCGTGCTGGCTATGGCCACGATTCCCCATGCCGCGGCGAAGAAACTGGCTGCCATATAACCGATCGACAGAACCGTTGGTGAAGCCACGTAGGTGATGGCCAGAACCACGAACCCGATGACGACCATTGACCACCGAGATTCCTTCAATCCTTCGGCCCCGGCTTCATCGGCGGGTTGCTTCCGAGTCAGCCACGGGATGACGTCTTGGACGGCGCTAAACCCAACAAGGGACAGGAACGTCGAGGCGGAGGACAGCCCTGCTGCCATCACGCCGGTGACCGCGAGGATCCCCAGCCACAGTGGCATGACGTTCTGTCCGGCCCAGATGAATACGATCTCGGTTGGCTCGATGTTCGGGTTGATCAAGTTCACGGCGTAGGACCCGAAGACCAAGAAGACGTAGAAGGCGATGATCACGACCATCGCAATGGCACCGGAACGAATGGCCACGTGACCGGTCTTGGCCATCATGTATCGGCTGGACTGCCACGGGCTGACTGCGACCACGAACATCCAGACCAGGCCAAAGACGAGGAAGTAGAGCAGCGAGTCCAGCGGTGTGGTCAGGGCGGACTCGGGTCCGATGTCACCGTGCCACATCAGCCCCTCCCGCCACTGCGGGTCGGCGGCCATGGTGGAGACTACATTGTCCACTCCTCCAGCGGCGTGCATGACCACCAACAGGCCGCCGACGCCGGCGACCATGAATAGAAAGAACATCAGGGTGTCGGTCACGATCACGCCCTTGGACCCGGACACGATGGTGAAGGTCGTAAAAGCGACCCAGACGATGAGCAGCAAGACGGCCTCGTTCAGGCCTGTGATATTCGCCAGGACCAGAGTCAAGCCGCGGGTCACTGCCACCAGGTACAGGCCGATGCCGACAAGTACCATCAATCCGGCCACGCCTTGTAGTCGCCTGGAGTTGTACCGGCGGCCGAAGAACTCCGGGACGGTGAGTGACTCAGCCCTGCGAAGGTACCGGCCAAAAAGGAAAACGCCGAGCAGGTAACCGCCTTGGGCCAGCGGGGCGATCAGAAGGATCAACCACGGGAATCCCTCGTAGGAGAAGCCAGCTTCCCCCATCATCGCAACCGTGGACAGGTAGGACGCGACCAGGGTGCCCACTACGAGGGCGACGCCGGCGCTGCGGCCGGAGACGAAATAGTCGGCCTTGTTCTTCACGCTGCGGCTCATGTAAACCCCGACAGCGATGAAGAGTGCGAACGCTACGAAGATGGCTACGGTATAGACGTTCATCGTCCACCGCCCCGAACATCCTTGTTCAGCCTCTGCCAGCTCCACACGATGATCGCTAGGGGGATCAGGCCGGTGTAGAGCACGGGGAATAGGATTTCAAGCAAATCCATGGGTCTGCCTTTCACATGTGACCGTCGTCGGTGAGGCTCAACGCCCCGCAACGGCGGAGGCGGCCTTGGCCAAGAACGATGTCTTTCCGGAGGAAGAGCGAGATTCGAGCGCGTCGGCTGCCCCATAGACCCGGTAAAGGGCCGAGGCTCCGAACCAGCGGATTGGTTCCGGTTCCCATTTCCGCGCTGACCGATCGATCCAGCCCAGACGCGTCAGGTGGGAATCCCGCCCCAGGATGAAGTCCGCCAGTGTCCGGCCGGCCAGGTTAGTGGCGGACACACCGTGGCCGACGTACCCGCCGGCCATCCCGACGCCCGTGGCGGAATCGTAGGAAACGGTGCCTGACCAGTCTCGCGGGACGCCCAGGATGCCAGTCCATGATTGAGCAATCGGCGTCTGCGCGACTCCGGGGAAGAGGGCGTGCAGCCGCTCAATCAGCTGAGTGATGGCTTGCTGGTTCGTCCGTCCGTCCCAGTCAAAGGATGACCGGAAATTGTAGGGGACACCTCGGCCGCCTAAGGCAATCCGGCGGTCGTCAGTTCGTTGCATGTAGGTGAAGCTGTGGGCCGCATCGCCGAGGGTCTCGGCCCCGGACCAAGCGACGGACTCCCATGCACCATCGTCCAGGGGCTCAGTGATGATCATGCTGCTATTCATCGGCAGCATGCGACGTCCTTGGCCGGAGATCCGAGAGAGGTATCCCTCCAGGGCAATGATGACGTGCTTGGCCCGGACCTTGCCGCGGTCGGTTTCCACCCGGTGCGGTCCGAACTCGGTGGCGGTCGTGTCCTCGTAAATGGTGCCCCCGAGAGATTCAACGACGTCGGCGAGGCCGCGGACGAGGCGGGCGGGATCCACCCGCGCTGCATGGGGAGTGAAGAAAGCCCCGACGCCCCCGGCGATTCGGACTCGCTCACTGAGCTCTGCGGCGCTCAGCAACGTCATGTCCTCGGCGGGCCACCCCCAGTCGGCAGAAGCACGCACCCTCTCGCGCAAACGGCTCATCTGGGCCGAGTTCGTGGCAAAGTACAACAGTCCGTCTTTGCGGATCGAGGCGTCGATGCCGTGCTGGTCAGCTACTGCAATGACTTCGTCGATCGTGGAGAACATTTCTTGCTGCAGTCTTAAGGCCGCTTCCTTGCCCTGACTGGCCGCGTACTGGTCCATCTTTCCCGGGGGCTCGGCGCTGAACCAGCCACCGTTCCGTCCAGAAGCACCGAACCCGGCGTACTCCTGCTCCACGAGGGTCACTGAGAGGCCGGGATCTGCTTGCAACAGATAGTAAGCAGTCCAGAGCCCGGTGAATCCGGCGCCGACGATGACGACGTCCGTTTCTGTGTCCCCCGCGAGGGGAGAACGCCGCTGGACCGGTCCGAGCTGGTCCATCCAAAAGGACACGTTGCCGTTGATGCGGGGCCAGGAAGAGGCCGGGCCGGACGAATGCGGTGCACGCAATGCGGGCTCCTCGGTTTTTGATGACGTGGTCGATGTCTGTGTGCTAGATCACCCACCATCCCACTCATTCGATCCGTCGGCCATTAGCCCGTGGTCGAACTCGTAAGCTCTATTTGTGCACCGGGATAAGTGTCAGCCGCTGGGGCGCCCTACGAGTCGATACGACTTGATCGCGAGAAACAACTCGGTCTGGTCGGCCAGGTCGCCGAGCATGCGGCCTGTGATCTGCTCGATGCGACCAAGCCGATACGCCAGAGTCTGCCGGTGAATTCCCAGGAATTCGGCGGTCTGCTTGACGGAGCGGTTATGGTAAAACCACGTGGCCAACGTCGTAACCAGTTCGGTCCCGTGGGCATCGTCGTAGGCGAAGAGCGATCCGAGGGTCCACTGGACCAATGCCTGGCCTTCGGCCACGGTACGCGGCAGCAACGGCGACCGGGACCGCCCGTAGACCACGACGCCGCCCCCCTTCGCCTGCGCAGCTTCCAGACCCCACTTTGCCTCCCGGAGCGCGTCCGTTGCTTCCCGATGGGTGGAGAACGTCTCACTGAGGCCAGCCTGCAACCCAGGATCTTCAGCCAGGCCCAGGAAAGTTTCGTCGAGGTGCGCGGCAGGGGCGATCACCACAATGGTCGCCCCCACTGTCCCGACCAGATAGGGGATGCCGCGGCGCGCTAAGCCTCGATCCACCGACGCGCGTTGGGGCGTGGCGTTGATTCCGTAAGTCCTGGGTGCGCCGGTCTTGGGCATGCCCGTGTGGCCGGCCTCGCTGCCGGTGATGTTCCACTGTGGTTCCTCGGGTCTGGCCGTTGACCGGCTGGTGGACTGGTTCTACGCGGTCTTTGGTGGCGGGCGGATGGCGGTGAAAAGCCGCTCGAAGGATTGCTGCCAGGGCCAGGACTCGGGTAGTCGGATCCGGATCCGCCGGGCGCTGGAAGCGATCCGGGCTGGAACGGCAACGAGTTTGGCTCGGATGGTGCCGGTGCGGGCTTGGGTGAAGGTCCCGGCGGCGAGGATCCCGGCTGCCCGTGTGAGGTTGTAGGCCATGACCGCGCAGGCCAGCCATGCACTGTTGGCCCAGAAGTGGCCGGAGGGCAGGTGGGCCAGGGCACTGTCCTTGAGATCGGCGTTGACCTGCTCGATGATGGCGTGCTGCCGGTGAGTGGCATCGGCGGCCACGGTATCCAGGACTTCGGGATCGGTGGTGGTGAAGAAAGCGTGGAACCGGTGGGAGTCGAACAGCGTCGGCTGCCCGTGGCCGTGCTTCGGGTTCAGCTCGGGGATCTTGCGCACCACCAGACGCCCCGGGATCCGCTCGGCCTTCTTTCGGGATGTGAAGGCGGTGAAGGGCACCTCGGCTACCTCGGCCTTCGAGGTCCAGGTGCCGGTGTCCTCGTCGAAGATCGCCTGCGGGTACTTGATGCCGGTCCAGGTCTTGTCGTCGATGGTGGCGATGGCGGCTTTGACGGCCTTGTCCATCCGCACGGTGACGGAGACATCGGCCCCCGCGGTGAGCGCGGCGGCCACGGTGGGGTGTCCGTAGAAGGCTGAATCAGCGCGAACCAGTACCCGGGTGCCAGCGGCCGGAGGCATTCGCTTCAGAGTGGACAGGGCCTCGGAGACGAACCGGGAGGCCCCTCGTGGGGAACCGGCACTTCCCTTGCGCAGCCGCTGGCCCAGGATCACCGGGGCCGTATCGGCGGTGCTGGCGGTGGCCAGCAGCGCGTTGAGCCCGCGGACCCCGGAGTACCCGTACCCGGAGCCCTGCTTCTGGTAACCGTGGACCTCGATGATCGTGTCGTCCACGTCAACAAACACCAACCCTGGGTCGGAATCGGCAGCGGCCGGAGCACCCAGTAGCGGGGCCCGGTCAGCCAGCCCTGCCAGGAAACGAGAGGCGACCGCGTCGAGCTGCCGGACGTGCCCGAAGGTGAAGGAGCGTAGGAACGAACCCAGCGTCGACGGCGCATAACAGGCGTTGAAGAGCCGCTTCATCGCCCCATGGCGCAGG
The DNA here is from genome assembly GCF_047305825.1 of Citricoccus nitrophenolicus. Classification (GTDB taxonomy): domain Bacteria; phylum Actinomycetota; class Actinomycetes; order Actinomycetales; family Micrococcaceae; genus Citricoccus; species Citricoccus nitrophenolicus. The sequence continues at coordinate 2,975,405 of NZ_CP063070.1, forward strand.
ATGGCCATATCCTCGATGCTGTCCGCGCCGGCGCACATCCCGGCTACCAGAGCCGATACTTTCGCCCCGGCATTGGCACCCTTGTCCGTCGGCACCGTCAACTGTCTGCCGGCCAGCGAGTGCAAGCCCGATTCTCGAGCCAGTTCCATCACCGGCACCAGCCCCGCGGAGCCGACAATATTGGGCTCGTCGAAGGAAACTGACAGGGCTGATCGGGTGTGGGAAACTTGCATCTACGAGATGCCCTCTCATCGCGGTGGAACGGAACCTTAGACAAGTCCCATTCTCCCCGGTCAGACGGGCATTTCGTCTTTAATTACGTCCCCCCGATCAACGCAACGATCGGTGGATCAAGGCTAAGCGCCATTGGAGGTCCTCCAGAGGCAGACCGTGCTCACGCATCCACATGCCCACCCGCCACGGAGAGTGGTGTAACCCAGCTGACTCGAACTCGGGTGTGAGCAGTTCGCTATCCGATCCCCCGTCGCGTAGGTGAGAGATCACTACCTGGCCCGATTCCCGGATCCGTAAGGCCTCGGCCTCCAGCCGCTGTACAAAGATGGACACGATGGTCGCCGCGTGTTCCAGTACCGTGAGCTCCGTGCCGTCGCGGTCATCCATGGGCGTCGCCACGAGGATCAATGTCGCGGTCGGATCTAGCGGCAGGACCGTGGCCTTGGACACGCCGACTTCCACCCTTGCGTAAGCCGGCAATCGTCCCGACGCCCCAGTGCCAACATTGCGAAGGGCGGCCGCCACGTCCTCGGCCGCACCGGTCCAGGACCCCTCAACCAGTATTTCTCCGGACCGCCGGCTGATAACAGCCAGACGGGTGTGGGTCTCCCGTTCCAGTTTGCCCATCAGGCCGGACTCGTCCAGATCACCGCTGAGGGTCGACCGTAACAGGTCATACATGCGCACAATCCGGCGCAACTGCCGTCCCGAGCCGTGGCTGTTCAAATCCGCCACCGTTCGAGAAATCAGCACCCACGGCACTGAGTAGCCTGCCTCCAACACCGGAAAGTCCAGCTGGTCGGCCACTGTGGCAGCATCCGGGGCCAATGGCGGGCTCATTCCCTCCCCCAGGACGATGCCGGCGACACCGGTGCGGGACAGTGCACGCAGTGACTCGACTTGCCCGTGCGGATCGGGCGGGAAGCTCGAACCGGTGGACAGGAGGAGGTCGCCGGTGCCGATCCATTCCCAGGGCCGATCTTGTTCGCATGACTGGGCCCATAGCACCGTCCTGCGCCCTCCAGCGCTGCCGGCTAAGTACCGCATTCTTAACTGGGGATGACCGATCAGGTCGTCGACGGAAACCGTGTTGGAGGTCATGAGGCGATGCTATGCGCCGCTCGGTGACTCCCCTCGAAACCTTGTGGGAGTCTTAGCCTCGATCCACCGACGCGCGTTGGGGCGTGGCGTTGATTCCGTAAGTCCTGGGTGCGCCGGTCTTGGGCATGCCCGTGTGGCCGGCCTCGCTGCCGGTGATGTTCCACTGTGGTTCCTCGGGTCTGGCCGTTGACCGGCTGGTGGACTGGTTCTACGCGGTCTTTGGTGGCGGGGTGCCGGTGTCCTCGTCGAAGATCGCCTGCGGGTACTTGATGCCGGTCCAGGTCTTGTCGTCGATGGTGGCGATGGCGGCTTTGACGGCCTTGTCCATCCGCACGGTGACGGAGACATCGGCCCCCGCGGTGAGCGCGGCGGCCACGGTGGGGTGTCCGTAGAAGGCTGAATCAGCGCGAACCAGTACCCGGGTGCCAGCGGCCGGAGGCATTCGCTTCAGAGTGGACAGGGCCTCGGAGACGAACCGGGAGGCCCCTCGTGGGGAACCGGCACTTCCCTTGCGCAGCCGCTGGCCCAGGATCACCGGGGCCGTATCGGCGGTGCTGGCGGTGGCCAGCAGCGCGTTGAGCCCGCGGACCCCGGAGTACCCGTACCCGGAGCCCTGCTTCTGGTAACCGTGGACCTCGATGATCGTGTCGTCCACGTCAACAAACACCAACCCTGGGTCGGAATCGGCAGCGGCCGGAGCACCCAGTAGCGGGGCCCGGTCAGCCAGCCCTGCCAGGAAACGAGAGGCGACCGCGTCGAGCTGCCGGACGTGCCCGAAGGTGAAGGAGCGTAGGAACGAACCCAGCGTCGACGGCGCATAACAGGCGTTGAAGAGCCGCTTCATCGCCCCATGGCGCAGGATGGCCATATCCTCGATGCTGTCCGCGCCGGCGCACATCCCGGCTACCAGAGCCGATACTTTCGCCCCGGCATTGGCACCCTTGTCCGTCGGCACCGTCAACTGTCTGCCGGCCAGCGAGTGCAAGCCCGATTCTCGAGCCAGTTCCATCACCGGCACCAGCCCCGCGGAGCCGACAATATTGGGCTCGTCGAAGGAAACTGACAGGGCTGATCGGGTGTGGGAAACTTGCATCTACGAGATGCCCTCTCATCGCGGTGGAACGGAACCTTAGACAAGTCCCATTCTCCCCGGTCAGACGGGCATTTCGTCTTTAATTACGTCCCCCCGATCAACGCAACGATCGGTGGATCAAGGTTAAAGCAGGCCGGCCAGGAACACGAACCCGATACCCCACACCACCAGCACCAGCACCGCCAGCAGCCCGACCCCAACCCGACCTATCCCGGACTGCATCCACTCCGGCACACGGGCCTGCACGCGTTCGGGCAGCGGCTGGTCGAGTTGCCGATCGACGATCACCCCGACCAGTGCCCAGAACCGTGCCCGTGCAGCGGCCACCCGACCGGACAGTCCCCGCCGCTTTCGCCGGGCCGGCTCATCAACCTGATCAACCGGATCCGGCACGCTCTGCAGCCACCCCGGCTCCACCCGACTCGTCGCGGCGTCCTGAACCACGTCGTCTTCCCGCACGGCGTTCACGCTCCCTCCGCTCGGACCCGAGTCCTGCGCTCAGGCATCCTGTGCACCTGCCCATTCCGGCCAGCGCTGGTGGTCTGGGATGAACGTGGTCTCTGACGGCGAGCGATCACGGTCGCAGCCACGTGCAACAGGTGACGGGTCGCGGCCAAGTACTGACGACTCGTGGAATGACTGAAACCCGTGGCCTGCATCACGTGACCCACGCTCACGTCCTCGAGCCGGCCCCCCGCATGGGCGCACGCCATCGCGGTCTGCCGGATCCACTGGCCCGTCTCGCCCTCGTCCGGCAGACACTCGATCAACGCCCGCATCGTCACCGGGGCCTCCGATTCCGACAATGCCTGGGCACGGACCACGACCTGGCAGCAGCGCAACAGCTCCCGCCTCGACTCCCGCAACGCGTCCGGTGCCACCCCCAGTGCCCGGGACGCCACTCCCAGATCGTCACCGAAGACCAACACCAGGGCCAACGCCCTCGCGGTGGCCTCCCGGGAGACGATCACGTCCTCGACCACGGACAACACCTTCGAGACCCGCTGACGGGCGTGCAGGGCCTCGACCGTGGCCTCCGCATGATCCACCTGGGTCAGGGATGCCGAGGACATCACCCGAGACGTCGCGATGTCCTCGGCCCGGTCCTGGATCACCCGGTCCCGCTGCAATGAACGCACATGGTCGATCGCCCGCCGACGGGCGATGGTCACCACCCACGCGTGCAGGGACCCCTTGGCCGGATCGAACCGGGCCCGCACCCGCCACGCGGACTCCCACGTCTGCTGCAGCACGTCGTCCACGACCTCCACCGAGGCCATAGACCCCAGCACGGACCACACCACCGGACGCACCTGCTGGACCATCCCGGCCAGCACCTCGCCATCCACAGTGGTCTGCACCTCGGGCATACTCTCGTCCCCCCTCCTGATCGTCATCCCACGCCCAGTCGCTGACGCAGACGCGGCGGCAGAGCCTCAAACTCCGCGTCCGACAACTCCCGGTCCATCGGCTCGGCTGGGACCAGGCGGTCCTCGAGTCGGCATTGGTGACAGTCCTCGGGATCCGTGATCCCGGTATGGTCCTCGTTCCGGCAGGCCACCGGCACCCGACCACCGGACACCGGTCCCGAGCCCGCGGCGTTCACCGGACCAGGGCCGCCCATTGCCGGATGGGCCACGGCCCGGGCCGGCCACCGCCGTGCGGCGGCCTCCAGCACCCCGTCCAAGTCCCGCAGCAGGGCGCTGGCCACGTACGCGGTGGGACGGGACACCGGGCCGGTGGCTCGGTCCAGGACGACATCGACGACCACGGGAAGGTCCTTGACGGTGGCGATCCCGGTGAGGGCTGGGACCAGCTCGAAGAGCTGGTCCAGCCTCACCGCCCGATGGATCCTCGGATCATCGTCATCATCCATCCTCACCGGTCGGCCGGGTCGCGTGTCCGCGTCCTGATGATGATTGATCTGATGGTTAATCCGCGCGCGTTCCCTTAAAGGCACCTCACCCTGATTTGCGTGTGAGTCGTGCACTGGATTGCGTGTGAGTAACTCAGGCGCAGAATCTGCACGTCGCGTGGTTCCGGGGTCCACGGACTCAGGTGCAAGATCTGCGTCTCGCGTGTTCTCGGCCTTCACGGACTCACCTGCAGGATTTGCGTGTCGCATGACCTCGGGGGTGCTGGACTCAGGTGCAGGATCTGCGTGTCGCGTGGTTCTGGGGGTCCACGACTTACGTGCAGGACTTGCGTGTCGCGTGCTCTCGCGTGTGCGAGCGGACCGCTTGTCCAGCCGGGCAACCTTCTCAGCATCCCTGGCTGCCCGCTCCGAGGCGAAGGGCTCCAGCCGCATCAGTGCCTCGACGGCCTCCTCATGCAGGTGGTAGCGAACTCCGATCCGTCCACGGCCCTTGCCGTACTCGCTCTCGACCGAGATCAGCTCAAGCTCTCGCAGCCGCTTCACCTGAGACGACACGGTCCGCAGGGACTGATTCGAGTCCAACGCCAGGGTCTCCTGCGAGGGAAAGCACGACCACCGTTCATCGGCGTGATCGGCCATGAGCATCAGCACCAGGATCTCCCCGGGCTTGAGCACCCCTGACTTGCCGCATTGACGTGCCCAGTTCGACGCTTCGTGACTCATGCCTGCCGCTCCTCACGCTCGTCCTCGACCTCTTCCACGCCCTCCGGGCCGTGGGCGGCTGTCGGTGCCTCGAACACCTCGGGATGCTTATCCCTGAGCCTTGCCAAGTGCCTTCGCCAGGTCCGATCCGACTTCCCGAACTGCTCAGTCACCATCGATGCGGTAACCTCCACCCCGGCGGCAGTCTGCTCTTCCACGAACGTGGCCAGCCGGGCCATCTCTGTACTGTCCTTAGTGGCGCCGCTCGGAGTCGCCTGTTCCGGGGTCGGGACGGCACGCAGCTGGCTCGTGGTCCGCGCCGGACCCGACGCCGCTCGGGCGTGGTCCGTGGACCGCTGGGGTGGCTCCGGCGAGCTGGACGGTGTCTGCTCGTCTGTGGTGCTGGCGGTCTTCACGGCCAGCTCACGCCGTGCACGGATGACCTCGATCTGCGTACGGTGCTCCTCGCGATCCAGCTCCGCATCACGGGCAGCCATCTCCCGCTCGTGCTCCATCTGCGCCTGAGCCTGCTCCTGCTCGAAACGCAGCCGAGCCATGTGCTGCTCGTGCTCAACACGGGCCTTGTCCATCCGGACCTGCTCACGCAGCTCCGCCCGCCTCGACTCCGGGTTCTCCACCGCAACCCGGGACAGCTGCTCGGTGGCCACGAAGATCGCCACCGGCACCATCCCGGCGATCACGGTCCCGACGATCCCGTGCCACGCCTGATCCTGCGGGGCCGCCCACGCATGGGCACCGTTGGCGAACACCGACAGCGCAGTGAACGTCCCCAACGCCGCCCAGGAAGCCACGGTGCTCTCCGCACGGGCCTTGTGCACCAGTACAGAAGCCGAGTACACGATCAAGGCCAGATCAATGAACACCGGCACCGCCCACCACATGAACGGCGGCAGCCCCAACCATTCAGCGACCTGGTACAGGGCGGCGAACGAGATCGCGAAGGCCACGAGACCGGCGATGATCACACCGGCCACGACGAACCGGATGAACCGGGCATCGTCCGGGTTGACTCTCTTGGTACTCCGACCCCGCCTAGTCACGGCAGGGGCATCCTGGATCATGCCCTCGGGCACGGCATCACCTGTTGCGACCGCGGCCGAGGGGATGACCGGTTCCAGACTCGATTGATTCATCGGTTCGCCTCCGCTCCGGCCAGCAGACGGTCCAGCTCATCCACCGTGTCCTGCAAATTGGAACGCAGCTCGACCCCGTTCTCCCCGTCCAGACGAGTCTTCAACTGGGCCAGCACGTACGTCAGCGTCCTCACGGTCCGCGCGGCTGTGAATGCCGCCTCGTGCAAACGCTCGTCCGGGACCGAGGACTCATCCGTCAACGGAGAGACCAGACCGGCCACCTGAGAGGCCAGCTTGATCGTCATCGGCAGCACAGCCGAGCCGCTTCCATCGAACTCGCGCAACACCCGAGAGACCCGCTCCTTCTCCGCACCGGCCCTCGCATCCATGTCCAGGGGAGTGATGCCGAAGTCAGCGGCCGGCCGATCCAGCACGTCCTCGTCCAGTACGTCCTCGATCGAGGACTGACCGGGCAGAGGCTCCGGCACCGTCTCAGATGAGTCCTCGTGGATAGCGGGTTCTGGCGGGGGAGTGGATCGAGCTTGCTGGCGCGCAGCGTAGGTCTTTCCGTTCACCCCAAGGATGGACTGCTGAGACTTGTTCCTCACATCGGTGGTCCCCGGAGTTGAATCACCTACCGTCCCAGCTGGGACATTAGATGGGCTCAGAGAACGTTGAACTGTTCCTCGGCCCAGATCTGTGGCCGTGGCGATCGCCCTCACGCTCATTCCTGCGCCGCGCATCTCAGCGATCACCTGGGGTCGATCTTCCAGAGGTGGGCGAAGGCTGAGGTTTCCGAATTCGCGGGTTACATACTCATCCCACGACTCGTAGCCGAGGGCCATCCAAGCGCGACCACGGTACGCGGTTTTGATCAGTTCATAGATACCTTCGAGGCCTGCCCGGATCTTGTCGGTGAGGTCACGGGCGGCCTGTGAGGTCAAGGCCGCCGTGGGGGCGACGCCGGTTGTTGCTTCCGTTGTCATGCCGAAACCCCCTGCTGATTGATGCCCACGAGTTCGTCCAGGCCGGCCGTTAGGGTGGAGTAGGGCACCTTGAGGTAGGCGGCAAGGTCCATGAGTTCACCTGTTCTGAAGTCGACCTTGCCGGTCATCCGATTGGTGAACCCCGCTGGAGTCATGTCCAGATGAGCAGCGGCTTCGGTTTGACTGCTGTCATTCCGTCCAAGCTCTGCTGCGATATTGGCCCGCAGGCGCTGCCGATAAGTCACCATGCGCCACACCGTATGTGCTGACGTCATGTGAATCAAGCAGACTTTTACGTCACAACATAAAGTTTGCTTTGGCGTTGAGTTGGATTCGCTGGGTTGATACGCTCCACTTATGACCGCACGCAGTGTTGAAGTTGAATCGCAAAGTGTCCTACTAGGCCGGGAGATAAGGGCCTGGTTGGTCCGGCGCGACTTGAAGCAGTCCGATATCGCGGATGTTTTGGGCATCGTCCAGAGCGGTGTGTCTCATCGCTTGCGCGGGCGGACGCCGTTCACATTCGATCAGCTGATACTCATCGCGGGGTTACTCGACGTCAGCTTGGCCGAGTTGCTACCTGCTGAAGTGCTACACGCGAAAGGTCCCCGCCCTGCTGTGCAGGACGAGGACCTTCGTGAGCCGATTGCGGCTCTCACAACTGAAGCTTCCAAGACTTCGAAGCTCCCCCGGCTGGATTCGAACCAGCAACCCTTCGATTAACAGTCGAATGCTCTGCCAATTGAGCTACGGGGGACTGTTGTCGCCGTTCATCGAACAGCTGGACAGCGGGTTCCACTGTACCCAAGTTCGCCGGAACTGTGAAATCCACCGGGACGGTCGTCGTCGGACCCGGGGAGCTAGATGTGATGTCCAGGGACGTTGTTGAGTCGGTCGAAGGGTACGCCGCCAATCGCAGAGTGGTGTCGGTGGTGGTTGTAGAAGTGGAGCCAGCCGGGCAGCGCCAGGCGTCGTTCGGCCTCTGAACCGTAAAACCTGGCATAGGCCCAGCCGTCCCCGAGCGTGCGGTGGAATCGCTCGATCTTCCCGTTCGTCTGCGGCCGGTAGGGGCGTGTCCGCTTGTGTCGGATGCCGAGCCGAGCGCAGAAGTCCCTCCATGCGTGGGATCTGTATGCCGACCCGTTGTCGGATAGGACTCGCTCGACGGTCACGCCTCGTTCGGCGAACCAGGCCACGGCGCGTTCGAGAACTCCCACCGCTGTGCTCGCCTGCTCATCCGACCAGATTTCTGCGTATGCGACGCGGGAGTGGTCGTCGATGACTGTGTGAACGAACGCCGTCCCGGTGCGCGGCTTGTGATCTTTTCCTCGTGGTAATCCCGGAGTCGCGAGCTTGTTCCGTGCGCCTTGCTGCCGACCTACGTAACGATGTCCACCGCCGTCGGGGATGTTGCCGAACTTCGTGACATCGACATGAATCAACGATCCCGGATGAGGATGCTCATATCGCCGCAATGGCTCGCCAGTGACACGATCGATATGCGAGAGGCGGTTCACGCGGCAACGGACGAGGACCGCGTGAACAGTCGACGTCGAGAGACCAAGTCGCGCAGCGATCTGGGCTGGCCCCAGTCGAAGCCGCCAGCGCAGGTTGATGATCTTCTTCTTGACATGCTCGGGCGTCCTGCCTGGGATCCGGTGCGGCTTGCTGGAGCGATCCTGCATCCCAAACTCACCCTCTTCCCGGTAGCGGCCTGCCCATTTCCGGGCAGTGATCGGGGAGACCATGAACATCTTTGCGGCGATCGTGGCCGGATAGCCGTCTTCGACAATCAGCCGGGCTAACCGGAGACGGGCACGAGGAGTGAGAAGAGCGTTCGGATGGGTCATCAATTGGCCTCCGCCGCGGTCTTCGTAAGCGCGCGTCTGGTGAGAAGCATGATGACGAGAGCGATCGCTGTCAGCACCGAAGCGACCCAAACCGGCGCGAGCAGCCCCAGCCCGGTCGCGAGCCCGAGCGCACCAAGCACGGGCCCCGCTGCAGCTCCGATATTCAATGCTGCGGTTGCGTACGAACCGCCCATCGTTGGCGCACCCGATGCTGCATACAGCACACGCGTGATCAGAGTACTGCCGACGCCGAACGACAGGAATCCCTGAACGAGGACGAGGACGATAAGCGCGACGGGATGAGATGCGACCACTGCCAACACGATCCAGCCTGTCAGCAATAGCGGTCCGCCGACTGCGAGCACGAGGCCAGGTCGTTGATCTGATAGTCGTCCTGCGATCGTGACGCCAAGGAACGATCCGATGCCGAACATCACCAGCGCGACGGACACCCACGCTTCGGCCAAGCCCGCGGTCTCGGTCACGATGGGTGCCAGGAAGGTGAATGCCGCAAAGGTCCCTCCGTTGATCAGCGCTCCGAGTACCATGGCCAGGATGAGCCGCGGCGTCGCCAACTGGCTGAGCTCGACACGGAGCCTTGGTGAGGTCGCGCTAGTCTCGCTCCGACCAACATTGTTCGTGACGCCACGAATGACTCCAACGGCCGCGGGAATACAGAGGATGGCGATCGCCCAGAACGTCGTTCGCCAGCCCAGCGCTGTGCCGAGCAGTGCCCCGGCGGGGACGCCCACGACGGTTGCGATCGTCGTGCCGGAGAGCAGGATCGACAGTGCACGCCCCTTCTGGTTCGCTGGCACGAGGGTAGTGGCCGTGCTCAGTGCTACGGCGAGGAATCCTGCGTTTGCGAGAGCGCTGAGCACCCGGGTGATGAGCAGGAGAGAGAACACTGGTGTCATCGCTCCGATGACGTGGCTTCCCGCGAACACGAGAAGGCAAACGATCAATGTGAGCCGCGGTGGCCAACGGCGAGCGAATGCCGCCATCACTGGCGCGCCGACGACCATACCGACTGCGAATGCGGAGGTCAGCAGGCCCGCAGTGCCGACCGAGACGTCAAGTTCGGTCGCGATCGCGGGGAGCAATCCCGCGAGCATGAATTCTGAAGTGCCCATGACGAAGACCGCCAGGGCAAGCATGTAGAGGGCAAAAGGCATCGAGTACTCCGAGGTGTGAGATCAAGAAATGGTTCTTCTTGTCACCACGGCCAGCGCCCCGGGTACGCCAGACATACGCCCACACAGATCGTGGGCGTCGTAACTAGTGGTTCAAGGGGCTGGCGGTGTGACCGACAACCCCTGACCTGTCTGATTCGGGACTCGACATGCCCTAAACTCTAACATGCCTTCAATGGCGAGCGGTCTGGACAGATACTTCTTGAATCGGCACGGTGTCATTACGGGCGGGGGCCAGAACAACGTCCCTAGACATCACAGCTAGAGTCTTCTGGTGACCACCCCCGCAGTGCCTGCCCCGCTGACCCCTGCCCGCCGTTGGCTGCTGCTCGTCACCGTCAGCGCCGGGGTGCTGTTGATCACGCTGGACAACACCATCCTCTACACGGCGCTGCCCACGCTGACTGCCGAGCTCGAGGCCGGTGCCTCCGAGTCCCTGTGGGTGATCAACGCCTATCCGCTGGTGATGTGCGGCCTGCTGCTCGGCGCGGGAACCCTGGGGGACCGCTATGGACACCGGCGGCTCTTCCTCATCGGGCTGGTCCTGTTCGGCGCGGCCTCCCTCGCGGCGGCCTTCGCCCCGGACATCGCCGTCCTCATCGCCGCGCGTGCCCTGCTGGCCGTGGGGGCGGCGTGCATGATGCCCGCCACCCTGGCGCTGATCCGGATCGGCTTCGACGATGTGCGGCAGCGGAACCTCGCCATCGGGGTGTGGGGGAGCATCTCCCTCGTGGGAGCGGCTCTCGGCCCGATCATCGGCGGACTGCTGCTTGAGCACTTCTGGTGGGGTTCCGTCTTCCTCATCAACGTGCCCGTGGTCCTCGCCGCCCTGGTCCTGACTCCGTGGGTGGCCCCGCGCGGCCGCACGGACCGCTCCACGCGGTGGGACGCCCTGAGTTCGGTCTACGCCATGGCCGCGCTGACGGGAGCAGTGTTCGCGATCAAGGAGGCGACCGGTCCTGGCCCCTCCTGGCCCGTGCTGGCGGTCTCCGCCGTTGTGGCAGCGGCGGGCGGCTGGGCCTTCACCCGCCGTCAGCGGCGCCTCAAGGAACGGGTCGGTGCCCCGGTCCTGGATTTCGCCGTATTCCGCAACAGCGCCTTCTCCGCCGGCGTCCTCGCGGCGGCCTGCTCCATGTTCGTGATCGGCGGCGTCCAGCTCGTCACCACCCAGCGGTTCCAACTCGTGGAGGGCTTCACGCCCCTGCAGTCCGGCCTCCTGGTGGCGGCCGTGGCAGCGGGCTCATTGCCGGCAGCGCTCGCCGGTGGGGCCAGTCTGCATCGGCTCGGGCTGCGCAGGCTGGTCTCGGGCGGCTTCGTCCTCGCCACCTTCGGGATGCTCGTGGCCGCCCTGAGCGCCACCTCCAGCATCCCGTGGCTCGTGGTGGGCCTCGTGCTCACCGGGGCCGGCCTGGGGGCCACCATGTCAGTGGCGTCCACGGCGATCATCGGCAATGTCCCGTCCCGTCAGGCCGGTATGGCATCCTCCGTGGAGGAGGTGTCCTACGAGTTCGGGAACCTCCTGGCCGTGGCCCTGCTGGGCAGCCTGGCCACCCTGCTCTACACCGTCACCGTCCACCTGCCGGCCGGCGCACCGGAGGGGGCTGCGGAGTCGATGTCCGGTGCCGTGGCCCTCTCCGGTGGGGACCCGGACCTGCTGGCCGCCGCCGGTGCTGCCTATGACACGGCCTTCGTCACCGTGTTGGCGATCGTCACCGCGGTCATCGCAGTGGCCGCCGTGGTCACCGGGTGGCTGCTGCGCCACTACGGCCCGGGCACGCCGGCCAGTGCCTATGAAGCCAACCACTAGACCCCGCGGGGAGGGGACCCGAGTTCCAGGCGCGGCCAACCGTGCAGGTCCCGGAGCATCTGACGGTCGTGCGTCGCGACCACCACGGCGGCAGGCGTACCCAGCAGCGCCTCGGTGAGGTCATCCACCAGCGGCGCCGAGAGGTGGTTGCTCGGCTCGTCCAGCAACAGCACGTCTGGCCGTTCGGCCAGCCGCAGGGCCAGGTGCAGGCGGGACTGCTGTCCGGCGGACATGGCGCCGACCGGCGTGCGGAGGGCCTCCCGGTCCAGCAACCCGGTGGCGCCCAACGGGACCAGGTCCTCCTCGTGGTGGGTCCCGGCCGCCAGGAGCTGATGCACATGACTCCGGTACAGCTCGTGGGCGAGTACCCGGGCTGGCCAGGACGGCGGCTCTTGGCCCAGCAGGGTGATTCGCGCCCCGGACAGGGACCGCACCTCTCCGGAATCCGGTTCGATCGCCCCGGCCAGCACGCCCAGCAGGGTGGATTTCCCGGCCCCGTTCGGTCCCGTCACGAGCAGTCGTCCACCTCCGGCCAGCCGAACGCCCACCGCCTCCTTCAGCCGGCCGGCGACCGTCACCTCGCGGCAGTCCAGCAGCGGTTGACCCGCACGGACCTGGAGGGTGGGGAAGGTGAGCTGCAGCGGCGGTGCGGGCACCGTGATCCGGTGCGCCTCCAGATCGGCTTGGCGCCGCTTCACGGCCTGCACGACCCCGGGTGCTCGGCTCTGGCGTTGGTGCTTGCCGTGACCCTTCTCCGGCCGCCAGCCTGACTCCAGTCGGTCCCGGGCTGCGTCCGCTGCCTCGGTCAGGCGTCGGTGCTCGGCCCGTTGGGCCTCGAAGTCCTGCACCCAGCGCTCGCGGGCTGCCTTCCGGCCGGACTGCCAGCCCTCGTACCCGCCGGCATAGAGCAGGGGCCGGCCGTCCTCGCTCGGGTCCAGGTCGAGGAACTCCTCGGCCACGTCCCGCAGCAGGGTCCGATCGTGCGTGACGAGTGCCAGTCCGCCCGGGTGCTCGCGCAGCTGTCCGGTGAGGAAGGACAGGCTCTGGGCATCCAGATGGTTGGTGGGCTCATCCAGCAGCAGAAGGTCATGCCGGGCGCCGAGGACGCAGGCCAGGCGGACCCGGTAGCGCTGGCCCACGGACAGCTCGGCCAGCGGTCGGGAGCGATCGGTCACGGCCTGCAGGCCGGCCAGGGCCAGGTCCACGCGGCGTTCGGCGTCCCAGGCGTCCAGCACGGTGGCCGCCTCGAGCGCGGCCGCATAGTCATCCTCGGCGCTGTCTGCGCCGTTGGCCAGGCCCTCGGCCGAGGCGTCCAGGGCGTCCAGGGCGGCCAGGGAGGGGCCGATGGCCTCGCCCACGAGCGTGCCCACGGTCTGGCCGGGCCCAGCATCCAGGGTCTGTTCCGCGACCCCGAACGTTCCCGCCCGGGTGACCGAGCCGCCGTCGGGCCTCAGGGATCCGGCGAGGACGTGCAGCAGGGTGCTCTTGCCGCGGCCGTTCTCGCCGACGATGGCCAGCCTCGAGCGGGCGGACACGGTCACCGTGGCTCCGCGCAGGACCTCGCGGCCGCCGCGGACCACGCGTATGTCCTCGGCGCGCAAGTGGGCCGAGGCGCCCACGGGAAGCGCCGTGGGAAGGGAGATGGATCGGGGAGAAGGGGTGGTGTGGGGGAGGGGGGGATTCACGGTACTGCCTTCGACTCGTCATGGAGCCGGGCACGCCGAAGGGCCGCCCGGCGGGAACCGGGACAGCGGTCGGGAGGAGGATGAGAGGGGCCGGCCGCCGTCAGCGGGCGGGGCGAAGCCTCATCGAGGCGATACCGAGATCAAGCATGTGCGCCATTCTAACCGCCCTGGCCGCCGCGCGGCCTCGGGCATTGCTGCACGTACCGTACGCATACCACGCGCGGGTCAGGCGAGCCTTCCCTGTCTAAGACCAGCCTTTCCTTCGGTGACAAGGCGTTCCAGCAGTTCTACTGTGGTCCTATGAAGCTCACAGATGACCTCCTGAAGAAGTTCAACGAACAGATCACCCTCGAGTTCGAGTCCTCGATGGCCTACCGCCAGCTGGCCATCGAGGCAGACGCGCAGGACCTGGTGGGCATGGCCTCCTGGCTGCGCCACCAGGCGGACGAGGAGATCGTCCACGCCAACAAGTTCATCGACCATGTGCTGGACCGGGGAAATCATGCGGAGATCGGCGCCATCGGCGCGCCGATGGTGGAGCGTGGCCTGACTCCGCTGGCGATCTTCGAGGCCTCCCTGGAGAACGAGGTCAAGGTGTCCAACGCCATCCGAGACCTCTACCGCGAGACGGAGGCCGCCGGAGACCTGGATTCCCGCCCCCTGCTGAACTGGTTCGTGGATGAGCAGATCGAAGAGGAGTCCACGGTCAACGAGATCATCGGCCGGGTCAGGCTCATCGGCAATGACGGCGCCGGGCTGCTGCGTCTGGACGCCGAGCTCGGCTCACGCTCCGTGGGGACCACAGAGGCTGACTGACATCACGGCCGGAGGGCATGAAAGTGCCGGTGCCACCCTAAAGGGGGGGTGGGGCGGCACCGGCTTGGAACGACTCTACCCCAAGTACTTGAAGAGTCAACTGTGCAGCACCGGGGCCCAAACGGTCGGTGGTAGGTTTGACCTGCCCGGACCCGTCCGGGTCAGTACCGTTTTCCAGCCGTAGACCACAGGGAAGGCAGTCCTCCATGGCCAACCAGGGTTCTCCCCGCGTTTCGGACCAGACTCGCTCCAGTTCTTTGACCGACGTGGTCATCACAGCGGTCCGCCTCCTCCCGCTACAGCTCAAGGACGAGCTGTCGATGGCCAAGGGCCAGATGGGCAAGAAGGGGATCACTGCCGGGATCGGCGTCGGCCTGGCGGTCGTCGGTCTCGTGTTCCTGTTCATCATGGTGGTGTCTCTGATCGTCGCGATGATCGGCGGCTTCGCCCAGGATCGTCCGATCTGGTTCTCGGCGTTGATGGTGGCCGCCGGAGCGCTGGTCGTCGCGTTGATCTTCATCCTGATCGGCCTGCTGCGCGTCAAGGCGGCCATGCCGCTGGTCCCGGCGGAGACCATCCAGGGCGTGAAGTATGACCTGGGCTACCTCAAGGAGGGCAACGCCTTCGACCCGGCCGAGTTCGATCGCCTGGAGGCCCAGCGGGCCGAGGAGAAGAAGATCGCCGCCGCTCGCGAGAAGGAACGGGCCAAGGAGGCCGCCGCCGAGGACAAGGCCGCCAAGAAGCGCGGAGAGGCTCCGAAGAATGCCACCGTGCAGACTGCGTCCTACGCGGAGTTGCGCCGCCGCGCGCAGTTGCGCCGGCAGCACCTCGGGGACCTGCGCTCCGGGCTGGAGGAGAAGGCGGACCTCAAGTCCCAGTTCGCCGCGTTCACCTCCCAGGCCAAGCGCGGCTCGGCTGCCGGGGCCACCGGCGAGGATCGGACCTCACCGGTCGCCCCGCACCACACCGGGGCCCGGGCCGGGCAGAAGGCCAATGACGCTGGCGAGTACGTCAAGGACCGGTGGCAGCCGCTGGCCATGCTGGGCGCGGCTTCCACGGCCATTGCCGTCTTTGCGCGCCAGCTCAAGAAGTAGCCGCGCTGCGGCGCAGCAGCTGACTCCATGCGATTGATCGGTGCGGGCACCCGGGATCACGTCGAGTACGTCATCTCGGACCGATTCTGGACCGTTCCCAACGTCATCACCGTGCTCCGGTTCTGCCTCGTACCGGTCTTCGTGTGGTTGCTGTTCACCGAGCGGTACCTGGCCGCCTTCATCGTGCTGGCCGTGCTCTCCAGCACGGATTGGGTGGACGGATACATCGCCCGCCGTTTCAACCAGGTGTCCACAGTGGGCCAGTGGCTCGACCCGGTCGCTGACCGGCTCTCCCTCATGGTCGTGGCGGTCTCCCTCGTGCTGGCTGGCATCGCGCCCTGGTGGCTCGTGGTCTGCATCATCGTCCCGGACATCGTGTTGGCCATCGCCGCACTGGCCATGTTCCGCGGCAGCCCCGAACTCGCGGTGACCAACCTCGGCAAGATCCGCACGGCGCTGTTGCTCGTCGGCACCCCCCTGCTGCTGTTGGCGCAGGTCCCGGGCCTGGCCGAGGTGCCCCTCACGCTGAGTGCCAACATCGTGCTGGGCCTCGGCTGCGCCGGCCACATCTGGGCCGCCGGCGACTACCTGATGGGGTGCGCACGCAAGTCCCGTGCGCTGACCGCCCGTGGCCTGGACCCCAGGGACCGGGCCAGTTGGGCCTCCGGGTGAAGTGGCTGTCCATCCTGGCCGCCCTCGTGGCCGCCTTCTGCCTTGCCCTGGGCAGCGAACGCCAGTCCGTGGGCGTCCGCCGGAACGAGACCACGCTCCGGCTGCACCCGCGTTCGGGGATCTTCACGCTGTTCCGCTCGCCCGTGTGGCTGGCCGGTGGCGCGCTCATGGTGGCGGGCATCGTCCTCAACGTCTACGCCCTGGCCACGGCGCCCCTCACCGTGGTGCAGCCGATCGGCGCCGTCGCGGTGGTCATCACCACGGTGCTCAATGCGCGGATCCAGCACCTGCGGCTGAACCGCGTGACGATCGGAGCGATCGCCGCCTGTGTGGCGGGTTCCGCCGGTTTCGCTGATCGCGATGGTCGCCACTGAGGAGAACCCGGCCCCCACGCTGGACCAGGAGCGGATCACGGCCTTCATGGCCGTCGCCGCCACGGTGCTGTTCGCCGTCCTGGCGGTGGCGGTACGACGCCGGCCCAGCGCCTTCGTCTACATCCTCGGCGCGGGTGTGCTGTTCGGTTTCGTGGCCGTCTTCGTGCGGCTGGCATCGATCCACCTGCTGCGCGGTGACCTGGGCGGGGTGGCCGGCGTCCCCTGGTACCACCTGGGCGTCATGGCCGGTGCCGGCCTCCTCGGGATCTATTTCGTCCAGATGGCCCACCGGCACGGGCCGCCGGACCTCGTGGTGGCCGGACTGACGGTGGTCGACCCCATGGTCGGGGTCCTCACCGGGATCATCGTGCTCGGGGAGCTGCAGCCGGATCAGCCGTGGTGGGTGGGTTGGTGCATGGCCGTGGCGGCCTGCGTTGCTACGCTCGGGGTGATCGCCCTGTCACGTCACCACCCGGACGTGCTCAGGCGCCGGGTTCTGACCCGCCGCACCGCCAGCGTGGTGGCGGAGGACTAGACCCGCGAGGCGCCCACCACCACCTTCGCAAAGGAGCCACTTCCCCGTGACGGAAGCAGCCGACCGAAAGCTCACCGTCCTCATCGCTGCGGACACCTATCCGCCGGACGTCAACGGAGCCTCGGTATTCTGTTACCGGCTCGCCCGGGCCCTCCATGCCCGGGGGCACGAGGTACACGTGGTGGCGGCCCGCAACGAGCCCGGTCCGGATTCCGTGGAGTACAACGAAGAGGCCACCGTCCACCGGCTGCAGTCCGTCAGGGCATTCACCCACGAGTACTACCGGCTGGTGTTCCCGCGGCACGCCCGAGCCTCCATCGGGGCCCTGCTGGAGGAGATCCGTCCGGACGCCGTGCACGTGCAGTGTCACTACATGATCGGAGAGGCGGCCATCAACGAGGCCGAGAAGCGGCGGGTCCGCACCATCTCCACCAACCACTTCATGCCGGAGAACCTGGAACCCTTCCTGCCGTTCCCGCAGTGGTTCCTGAACATCGTGTCCCGGAACTCGTGGAAGGACATGGGCCGGCTGATGGGCAAGACGGCCGCCGTCACCACTCCCACGGCCCTGGCAGCTCGGACCATGGCTGAACACGCCGACCTGGACTTCGTGCTGCCCATCTCGAACGGCATCGACTCCTCCGCCTATGAGCTCGCGCCGGGGGAGAGGATCGTCGGCCCGGAGCACCCCACCGTCCTGTTCGTGGGCCGGCTGGCCGTGGAGAAGAACGTGGATGTGCTCGTCCGCGCGATCGGGGAGCTCGCCTCCACGGTGGACGCGCATCTGGAGATCGTCGGGGACGGAGAGCAGCGCACGGCCCTGCGGTCCCTCGTGGAGGAGCTGGGGTTGCAGGACCGGGTGCACTTCCTCGGTCACGTGAGCGAGGAGGACCTGCACCGGGCCTATCTGCGCGCCGATGTCTTCTGCCAGCCCGGCACGGCGGAGCTGCAGTCCCTCGTCTCCCTGGAGGCCATGAGCGCATCCCGGCCCGTGGTCCTGGCCGACGCACTGGCCCTGCCGCACCTTGTCACCGACGGGGACAACGGGTACCTGTTCACTCCGGGTGATGCGCAGGACCTGGCCGCCAAACTGGGGGCCGTGCTCACCGCCGGCGAGGAGGAGCGGGTCCGCATGGGCCGGTCCTCTCACGAGCGTGCGGTGCAGCATTCCCAGGACAAGACCGTGGACCTGTTCGAGATGCTCTACCGCGGTGCCACCGTGGAAGAGGTCCGCGCCCGCCTGTAGGAACACCGGCAGGGCGTCGGGTCTAGGATCGGCCCTGTGGAGTGGTTCACGCAGGTCCTGCCGGTCTGGCTGGCCGCGCCGGACGCGGAGTGGGCGCGCCAGATCCTGCAGCGCGGGGTGGCGGCGCTGTATCTCGTGGCTTTCGTCTCCACCCTGAACCAGTTCCGTCCGCTGCTCGGTGAGCGCGGGTTGCTGCCGGCCACGGAGCTGTTGGCGGCCGGCCGCCAACGGGGGCCCACCCTGTTCCGCCGATGGGGGTACAGCGACGTCAGGCTGGTGGCCGTGGCGACCCTCGGGATCCTGATCTCCGCACTGCTCGTGGTGGGCCTGCCGCAGTCCGGGCCGCCGTGGTTGCCCCTCCTGCTGTTCCTGGGGCTGTACGGCCTCTACCTCTCGGTGGTGAACCTCGGGCAGGTGTTCTACGGATTCGGCTGGGAGATGCTCCTGCTCGAGGCCGGATTCACGGTGGGCCTCCTCGGGTCCAACCAGGTCCCGCCGCCTGCACCGGTGATCCTCCTGATCGCCTGGTTGCTGTTCCGGCTCGAGTTCGGCGCCGGCATGATCAAGGTGCGTGGCGGCCGGGAGTGGCGCGACCTCACAGCCCTGGACTACCACCACGAGACCCAGCCCATGCCGAACCCCCTGAGTCGCCAGGCACACCTCAAGCCACGCTGGTGGCACCGTTGCGAGGTCATCGGGAACCACGTGGCCCAGCTCGGAGTGCCGTTCCTGCTCTTCCTGCCCCAGCCCGTGGCCTCGATCGGGGCGGCGGGGATCATCCTGACCCAGCTCTGGCTCGTCGCCACCGGGAACTTCGCGTGGTTGAACTGGGCCACCATCGTCCTGGCGGCCGGGCTGCTGGGGGACCGCGTGTTGCACGGGATCTTCCCCTGGATCCCGGCTGATCTCGGCACGGCGGCGGTGGCGTCGGTTCCCGGTGAGATCCCGGTGTACTGGACCGTGATCACCGTGGCCGGGTCCGCGGCGCTGATGGTGGCTGGCGTGCCGGCGCTGCGCAACCTGTTCTCGCCGAGGCAACTGATGAACGCCTCGTTCAACCGCTGGCAGCTGGGCAATGCCTACGGCGCCTTCGGCTCGGTGACGAAGCAACGCATCGAGGTCATCATCGAGGGCACCGAGGTCGGAGCGCCGGGTGCGCCACCCGAGGATGACGCCGTGTGGCACGCCTACGAGTTCAAGGGCAAACCGGGTGATGTCCGCCGTCGCCCGCCGCTGGTGGCCCCCTACCACCTGCGGTTGGACTGGCTGATGTGGTTCCTGCCGCTGAGTGGGATCCGGCAGCGCTGGTTCTTCGCGCTGCTCGCCCGGCTCCTGGCTGCTGACCCTGCGGTGTTGAGGTTGCTGCGCCGAGACCCCTTCGCGGGGCGCCCGCCGCGGTACCTGCGTGTGCGGACCTTCCGGTACCGGTTCGCCTCCCGTGCCGAGTGCCGCGCCACCGGGCAGTACTGGATCCGCACCGGTGCCCGCATCGTCGTGGAGCCAGTGGCCGCCCGCTAGGATGGTCACTTGCGTGCCCGGCCCAGCCGGGCGCCACGGGGCGTTAGCTCAGTTGGTCAGAGCACAGGACTCATAATCCTTTGGTCGCGGGTTCAAGTCCCGCACGCCCTACTCCGTGACGTCACTTCTTGACGTTGACCTGGGGGCCTCCGGTGAAGCTTCCCTGCACCAGGGCGTAGGCCTCGGCGAGCATGCGGGTCGACTTCGGGTTGTCCTGGGCCTCGACCTGCTCGGTGATCTTCTTCAGCAGGGCCGTGGCCGCCTCGGTCCTGGCATCCGTGTACTCGGACATTCGATTCGCTCCCATCGGTGGTCGGCCGGCTGGTCTGCGGACCGGCTCGGTTCCACCCACCGTAACAACACGGAACCGGAACTCGTGGCTGGCCCCGTTCCGCCGACCGAGGTCAGTTGTACCGGCCGGCCACGGAGAGCATGTTGTAGGGGGCGTAGTCGATGCTCGTGATGGAGACGCCTTCCCTCTCGTTGCGGGCGTGGGCGATCTTCCCGTTCCCCACGTAGATGGCGATGTGATAGACCGAGCCACCGCTGGACCAGTACACGAGGTCGCCCACCTGCACCTGGGAGAGCGGCACGTAGCTGTCCGCCGCCCTGTACTGATCGGCGGCGCGGCGCGGCAGGCCGCCCTTGCCGCCGGCGGCGAACGCCCCCACGATGAATCCGGAGCAGTCATAGCCGTTCGGGCCGTTGCCGCCCCACTGGTAGTACGAGCTGGAGCTCTTGGCCTTGGCCGTGGCCCAACTGGCGGCCTTCGTCTTCCACGCGGCCGTGGACCCGCCGGTGTTGCCGTCGCCACTGGGCAGCGGGTTGATCACGGAGGTGGTGACGTCCCCTCGGCCGGAGATGTACCGGTGGGCGTTCTGGAGCATGATGGCGGTCTCGCCACGGGTGATGGTCTGCCGCGGCCGGAAGGTGCCGTCCTGATAGCCGGTGGCGATGCCTTGGGCCTCGAGCCAACTGGCCTCGTGGTAGGAGGGAGTGGACCAGCCCATGTCCTTGAAGGGGGAATAGGGCGGTCCCTTCTTGGTGGCGCCCGCCAGGCGGTAGATGAAGTTCGCCATCTCGCCACGGGTGATGGCCTGGTGGACGCCGAAGGACCGGTCGGCATAGCCCTTCGCCAGCCCGGCTTGTGCCATCCAGGTGACGGGGTTGGAGTAGTACTTCCCCGTCCCGGGCACATCGGTGAAGTATGTGGCCCCATTCTTGGGGTGGTTGGGCGTGACCTGCCGGTATAGGAAGGCGGCGATCTCACCCCGGGTGATCGCCTTTCCAACGCCGAAGGAACCGTCGGCATAGCCCTGGGTGATGCCCTGGCAGGACAACCAGGTGACCGGTCCGTATTTGGCGGAGGTTCTCGGCACGTCGGTGAAGTCGGAGGAGCAGGTGGCGGCAGCGGCCGGGGGCGCCGTAGCCACCTGTGCGCCCAGGCCCGCGGTGGCCACGCCGGCAGCGAGCGTGCCGATGGCGAGCGCGGCCGTGAGGCGGCGGAGCGGGTGGCGCTTCGGATGACGGCGTGTGGGGGAGGGCGCCGGAGAAGACGGTGAAGACACAGTGGTCCCCTTCAAGGGTGCGATGGCGAGCATGACAGGGCCCACGCCAGACAGTCCGAGTCCAGGGGAAGACACGCGGAGACGGTGACGATCAACTTTCGGAACACCGCAGGTGGGTCCGGGCGAATCGCAACCGTGATCGAGGGTATCCCACCGTTATCGAAACGTCATCTCTGGATGGCCCGGTACCGTGGAGCCGTGCCCATCACCGAGGATCCCCTGCGCCTGTTCATGGACGCCCGCTACACGCGGACTGACTTCCATGACGGTATCTCCCGCTACGGTTCCAGCCTGATCGCGGCGGTCGCCCAGCTCTCCCCAGCGGTGGAGGTCACCATGGTGATCTCGAACGAGGCGCAGTTGAATCTGCTGCCGGCGGGGCTTCCCTGGGTGAAGGTCACGGATCCGACCTCCCCGGCGGAGCCGTTCATCGCCCGGCAGCTGAATCCGCATCGGCCGGATGTGGTGTTCTCGCCCATGCAGACCATGGGCTCCGCCGGCCGAGACTACGGACTGCTCCTCACCCTGCATGACCTGATCTACTACCAACACCGCACCCCGCCTCGAGATCTGCCCGCTCCCGTCCGGCTGCTGTGGCGCGCCTTCCACCTGGCGTTCTGGCCGCAGCGGATGGTGCTGGACCGCGCGGACGCCGTCGCCACCGTCTCGGAGACCACTCGAACCCTGATGCGCCGCCACCGGCTCACGAGCCGCGAGATCCGGATCGTCAGCAACGCTCCCCAGCCGGTCGCCGAGCCTCGCGAGCCGGAGCTGCCCCCGGAGCGGTCCCTGGTCTACATGGGGTCCTTCATGGACTACAAGAACGTGGAGACCCTCATCCGGGCCATGGCGCATCTGCCCGGCTACCGGCTGCACCTGCTCTCCCGCATCACCGCGGACCGTGAGTCCCAACTCGCCGCCGTCGGCCGGGCCGCCGGGGTGCCTGAGGACGCCGTGATCTTCCATCACGGCACCACGGATGAGGACTATGAGGCCCTGCTGCGGACGGCCACCGCACTCGTCACCCTGTCCCGCGCCGAGGGGTACGGGCTGCCCCTGGCCGAGGCCATGGCCCACGGCACCCCGGTGGTGGTGGCGGACCTGGAGATCTTCCGAGAGATCGGCGGGCCCGACGGCGGCGCAGCCCGGTATGTGCCCCTGGGGCCCGAGCCGGAGGACGGGGGGAGAGAGGTGCCCGAGGCAGACGGGTCCCCAGCCGCGTTGGCCGCGCGCGTGCTCGAGTTGGAGGCACCCGGCGCCTTCGCCGAGGCATCCCGTCGCGCGGTGGCCCGGGCGGCCGTGTTCAGCTGGCACGATTCCGCACGAGCGCTGGTGGACCTCGCCAGGGGGGTGGCGGAGCGGCGTTCGCGGGCCCGCTAGCCACCGGGCGGGCCGCCCTCCAAGGGCCACAGCACGGACGGACCTGACCACCCCAGCAGCACGAGCGGATCGAGGTACCGGTCCCACGCCGAGCCGTCCACCACCCACCCGTCCGGGATCCGCACGCCCCAGTGCACGCACCGCTGCGGGCAGTGGCCGCCTCCCGGCTCCGCGCCGCCGACTGCCGCGGCGGAACCCAGCACCTCGCCGGCCCCCACCGCGTCACCCACGGCCAGCCCCGCGGTGGCGGATACCGGCTCCAGGGACGAGTACATGCCGTTGGCATGGGCCAGCGTGATGACGGGGCGACCTGCCACGTCACCCGCGAAGTGCACTGTGCCGGCCGCCGGTGCCACCACCCGACCGTCTGGGGCGGCCCAGTCCACTCCACGGTGGCCGGCGGCCCACGGCTGTGCCGGGGGATCGAAGGGCCGCAGGATCTCCTCGGCCGCCGGTGGTGACCATGCCCCTGTCTGGACCGCCGTGAGCGCCACCGGGGGTTGGGGTGCCAGGCCGCCGGCGGGCAGGGCGAGCAGGAGCAGGAGACCGAGCAGCCGGGGCCAGGACCAAGGTGACATGCCCACCATCCTGGAGGGGCCGGCGTCGTGCGGGGTGTTCCGGGCGGCTCACTGTGGAGGAGCGGTGACGACTGACCTGTTGTGGAGGAACCGACCGGTTCGGAACAGGGCGGATGCTGGGGTAAGATTGGCCCAGCAGTTGTGTGTCCGAGCCGCCAGTGGTGAGTCCTGGGGTGCACTCCTGACTACGCGTATGACTGATGCCGGCCTCTCACCAGGTTCGGCAGGTCCCCACCATCGGTCCTGAAGATCTCCCGCCCGCGGGTGAGTTCGGGTCAGCGTCGGGGATGCCGGGTTCGCCCGCAGACCATGCCAGGGACCGGACCACCACGGGCCGGTCGACAACCGACAACCCTTACAAGGAGCGACATGCCTGTCGTCACCATGCGCCAGCTGCTGGACTCCGGCGTCCACTTCGGACACCAGACCCGCCGCTGGAACCCCAAGATGAAGCGCTTCATCTTCACCGAGCGCAACGGCATCTACATCATCGACCTGCAGCAGTCCCTGTCCTACATCGACCGGGCCTTCGAATTCGTCAAGGAGACGGTGGCCCACGGCGGCACCATCCTCTTCGTCGGCACCAAGAAGCAGGGCCAGGAGGCCATCGCCGAGCAGGCCACCCGCGTGGGCATGCCCTACGTCAACCACCGTTGGCTCGGCGGCATGCTCACCAACTTCGCGACCGTCTCCAAGCGCGTGCAGCGCATGAAGGAGCTCGAGGAGATCGACTTCGAGGATGTCGCCGGTTCCGGCCACACCAAGAAGGAACTGCTCCTGCTGCAGCGTGAGCTGACCAAGCTCGAGTCCAACCTCGGCGGTATCCGCAACATGACCCGGACCCCGTCCGCCGTCTGGATCGTGGACACCAAGAAGGAGCACCTCGCCGTGGACGAGGCCCAGAAGCTGGGCATCCCCGTGGTGGCCATCCTGGACACCAACTGTGACCCGGACGAGGTCACCTACCCGATCCCGGGCAACGACGACGCGATCCGCTCCGTCAACCTGCTGACCCGCGTGGTGGCGGACGCCGTGGCCGAGGGCCTGATCGCCCGCAACCAGGGCAAGTCCGGCGGCCAGACCGCCGAGGAGCCCATGGCCGAGTGGGAGCGCGAGCTGCTCGAGCAGCACAACGCCGCCCAGACCGAGCAGACGGCCGAGGCCGCCAGCGAGGCTCCGGCTGAGGCTGCCGCCCCCGCCGAGGCTGAGACTCCGGCAGAGGTCGCCACTCCGGCAGCAGAGGCCCCCGAGGCCAAGTGATCAACCACCGGCCGGCCCCACATGGGGCCGGCCGGTGTCTGCCCGGGCCGGGCCCGGGCCACAGAACCACCGACCACCACAACACCCCTTCGGGACAACCCCGCTACAGGTAAGGATGGGTACACGCATGGCGAACTACACCGCAGCTGACATCAAGGCCCTGCGCGAGCGCACCGGCGCCGGAATGATGGACGTCAAGAAGGCCTTGGACGAGGCCGACGGCGACTCCGCGAAGGCCATTGAGATCATCCGCGTGAAGGGCCTCAAGGGCGCCACCAAGCGCGAGGGCCGCGCGGCCGTCGAGGGTCTGGTCGCCGCCACTGTCTCCGGCGGCGTCGGCGTCATGGTCGAGGTCAACTGCGAGACCGACTTCGTGGCCAAGAACGACAAGTTCATCGAGCTGGGCAACATCGTCCTCGAGCAGGCCGCGTCCACCGGCGCCGCCGACCTCGAGACCCTGCTGGCCTCCGAGTACAACGGCCGCACCTTGGGCGACCACGTCATCGACGAGGGCGCCGTGCTCGGCGAGAAGGTCGTGGTGCGCCGCATCGCCCGTGTGGAAGGCGCCTTCGTGGACGCCTACCTGCACAAGACCTCCAAGGACCTGCCCGCCCAGGTGGGCGTGCTGATGGGCGTGGACGCCGAGTCCGAGGCGGCGCAGGCCGCCGCTCACGACGTCGCCGTGCACACCGCCGCCTTCGCGCCGACCTACCTGTCCCGCGAGGATGTTCCGGCCGAGACCGTCGAGAACGAGCGCCGCATCGCGGACGAGACGGCTCGCGCCGAGGGCAAGCCCGAGCAGGCCATGGCGAAGATCGTGGAGGGCCGCCTGACCGGGTTCTTCAAGGAGATCGTGCTCGTGGACCAGCCCTTTGCCAAGGACCCGAAGCAGACCGTGGGCAAGGTGCTGACCGAGGCCGGCGCCGCCGTCACCGGTTTCGCCCGCTTCCGCGTCGGCAACTGATCCACCGGACCGCGGGCCTGACGCTCGCACGGTAGGATCGGACCGACCGCGCGGCGGAAGAACCTGGAAGGGGGTGGTCATCCACACTGGATGGCCACCCCCTTTGTTCTGCCCGCACCACCCCACACCAAGAGTTCAGCCGAGCCCAGGAGGCCAGCCCATGGAGAGCCCTGAGAAGCGCACCAGCCCGGATATCCGCGATGCCGCGTCCTTCAGCGAGTCCCAGGACCTACAACGCGCCCAGGCAGGGGACACACACGGCGACACCGGCCGCACGGAGAAGCGCCGGGTCCTGCTCAAGCTCTCAGGGGAGGTCTTCGGCGGCGGAAAGGTCGGCGTGGACCCCTCCACCGTTCGGGGCATCGCCGAGCAGATCGCCGACGCCCGCGGTGCCGTCGAGATCGCGATCGTGGTCGGGGGCGGGAACTTCTTCCGCGGGGCCGAGCTCTCCGAGAACGGCATGGACCGGCGCCGGGCCGACTACATGGGCATGCTCGGCACCGTGATGAACTGCCTGGCCCTGCAGGACTTCCTGGAGCAGGCAGGGGTGTCCACCCGTGTCCAGTCCGCCATCCACATGGAGCAGGTGGCCGAGCCCTACATCCCACTGCGCGCCATCCGCCACATGCAGAAGGGCCGCGTGGTGATCTTCGGCGCGGGCACCGGCCTGCCCTACTTCTCCACGGACACCGTGGCCGCCCAGCGGGCCCTGGAGATCGGTGCGGACGAGGTCCTGATGGCCAAGTCCGGGGTGGACGGCGTCTACACCGCGGACCCGAAGAAGGACCCGGCGGCGGAGAAGTACGGGCACCTCACCTATGACGAGGCGCTGCTGAACAACATCCGGGTGATGGACCAGACGGCGATGACCATGTGCAAGGACAACGGGCTGTCCATGTTGGTGTTCGGCATGGAGGGGCAGGGCAACGTCACCCGGGCCCTGCTGGGGGAGCGGATCGGGACCACCGTCACCGTCTAGGGTGGCCGTGTCCTAGGATTGATGACAAAACACCAGACCCCAGGAGAGAACGTGACGCAGGAAACGCTTCAGGCCGCCACCGAGCAGATGGCGAAGACCATCGAGGCCACGCGGGAGGACTTCGCCTCGGTCCGCACCGGCCGGGCCCACCCGGGGCTCTTCTCCAAGGTCATGGTCGACTACTATGGCGCCTTCACGCCGCTGCAGCAGCTGGCCTCCTTCACCACCACCGATGCACGGACGCTGCTCATCGCGCCGTTCGACACCTCGGCGCTGCGGAACATCGAGAAGGCCCTGTCCGATTCGGAGGTCGGGGCCAACCCGTCCAATGACGGCAAGGTCATCCGCGTGGTCATCCCCGAGCTGACGGAGGAGCGCCGCAAGGAGTACGTCAAGCTCATCAAGACCAAGGCCGAGGACCACAAGGTGTCCCTGCGCAACGCGCGGCGCAAGGCCAAGGAGACCCTGGACAGGATGGTCAAGGACGGAGACATCGGTGAGGACGAGGGCACCCGTGGCGAGAAGGAACTCGACGCCACGACCCGCCGCTACACCGACGAGATCGATGAGATGGCCAAGCGCAAGGAAGCGGAACTCCTCGAAGTCTGAGCGTGCCGTCCCATCATGACCGATTCCCCCGCCCCGGCTGCTCCTCGGCCGGACTCTTCGCCGGCTGAGCCGGGGCCGCCGCTGACCCGGCGGCAGCGGCGGGAACTCGAGGAGGCCCGGACCCGGAAGGCCAAGGCGGGGCGCAACCTGCCGGCTGCCATCACCGTGGGCCTCCTCCTGCTCGGAGGCGCCCTGGTCGGGCTGATCTGGTTGCCCGTGGTCCTGGCGATCCTGGTGATCGCCCTGTTGCTGCTGGGCGTGACCGAGACGGCCCGGGCGATCTCCGGCCGCGGTCTCGACATCCCCCGGGTACCCCTGTGGGCCGGGGCGATCGCCATGCCCCTCGGTGCCCTCGCCGGAGGCGCAGAGGCCCTCGTGCTCGCGCTCCTGGGCACCCTGCTGCTGATCCTGGTGTGGGCCGTGGTGGAGGACCTGCCGGCTCGGGGGGAGTCCGTGATGGCCTCGGCGTTCATCGTCCTGTGGGTTCCCTTCCTGCTGTCCTTCGCGGTCGCCCTGCTGGGGCAGGAGCAGGGCAACCTCATGGTGGCCTGCATGCTGCTCATGGTGGTCTCCAACGACACGTTCGGGTACATCGTGGGCGCCAGCCTCGGCAAGCACCCGATGGCCCCGAAGATCAGCCCCAAGAAGTCCTGGGAGGGTTTCGCCGGCTCGGTGGCCGGATCGGTGGTGGTGGGCACGCTCGCCGTCGAGCTGTTCCTGGACCACCCGTGGTGGGTGGGGAGCCTGCTGGGCCTGCTGACCGTGGCCTCCGCCACGGCGGGCGACTTCGCGGAGTCGATGATCAAGCGAGAGCTGAACATCAAGGACATGGGCTCCATGCTGCCCGGCCACGGCGGGGCCATGGACCGGTTGGACTCCCTGGTGTTCTCGGCCCCCGTGGCGTACATGGTCTTCGCCCTGCCGTTCGTCTGAGGCTCACCCGACCTACCTCACCGGAACCGAGGGAAGCGCTCGATACCATGGAGACGGCGGCAAACCCCTATCCCAAGGAGTCTCTTCGATGGACCACGGCACGCGGCAGGACTCCGGCGGACTCCAGCGGCAGGTGATGGACTCGGCCAAGCGGCAGCCCTTCGAGCTCGCGGACCGTGAGACCTTCGGATACCACCGGAAGCAGGTGGACCAGTTCATGGCTCGGGCCCGCGTGGCCTACGAGGGCGGCGGCGGCCTGCGGGCCTCGGACATCCGCCACCTCTCCTTCGACGCCGTCAGGGGCGGCTACCGGGCAGACCAGGTGGATGACGTGCTGGACCGTCTGGAGGACGCGCTGGCCCAGGCCGAGCGCCAGCGGCGGATCGACCAGGAGGGCGAGGACGCCTGGCAGGCTCGAGTCAGCGCCTCCATCGACGTGCTGCGGGCCCGGCTGGAGCGTCCGGATGGTGAACGCTTCCGCCGTCCGGTGAGCGGGGCGGACTCGGGTTACGACCGGAGCGACGTGGACGTTCTGTGCCGCCGCCTGTCCGCCCGATTCGACCGGCGGCCCGGTGGTGGGGATCTGGTGGCCGACGACCTGCGCCGTGCCGTCTTCACCGCAGCCTCGGGGGCTGACGCCTATGACGAGGCCCAGGTGGATGCCTACCTCGACGCGGCCATCGACGTTCTGTCCGTCCTGGACTGAGCACCCGGGCACTGCCCCGACCTCCCCTTCAGTCCGTCCCTCCTCAGCCCGGCTCAGGAGTCCAGCAGTGAGTGCACGAGGGGCACGGCCCGCCACGGTACGAGCTCGGTCATGGCCAGGGACGTGTCGGCACGGTCCACCCCGTCGATCCTCAGGATCCGGGAGTGGATCCTGAACAGGTCCTCTGCGTTGCGCGCCGCCACGCGGGCCAGGAGATCCGCCCGACCCGGTCAGACCGTGAGCCTGGACCACCTCGGGAATGCCCCGCAGTGCCTGGGTGATCTCCGTGAGCTGCTGCTGGTGGACATGGATCTGCACGAACGCTGTCAGGGGGTGGCCCAGGGCCTCCAGGCTGATGCGGCGCTCGAACGGTAGGAACACCCCCTCCTCGGCCAGCCGCGCCAACCGCGCCTGGACCGTGTTGCGGGACAGGGACAAGGACTGTGCCAGGGCCACGGTGGTGGCGTCCGGTGCCCTGGAGAGCTCCACGAGGATTCTCAGGTCGGTGGTGTCCAGGGTGCGCATGATGCTCACTTTCTTGCGGCGTGCTCTGGGCCAGATGACGCAGAGTGCTCAGGTCTCTCATCATATCTTGTGCAGACCAGGCGCTGTGATTAGTCTCACAGTATCGAGCGGTCGCCACCGATGACCGCATTCACCGCTGTGGCGCAGCACGCACCCGTTGCCCGCCAGAACGAGGAGGTCACCATGGGATCCACCAGCCTGATTCCCCCCACCGCCGGTATGCACCACATGCCCGAGCCGGACCTGTTGCAGGTCCTCTCTCCTCTGGGACAGCGCCGCGAGGATCCTGATCTCGATCCGTGGCTGACAGACATCACGCCCCAGATGCTGACGGGGCTGCATCGGGATATGACCCTCATCCGCCGGATCGACACCGAATGCACCCACCTCCAGCGTCAGGGCGAGCTGGCCCTGTGGCCGCCGCTCTTGGGGCAGGAGGCGGCCCAGGTCGGCTCGGCACTGGCCTTGCAGGCCGAGGACTACGTCTTCCCGTCCTACCGGGAGAACGGTGTGGCCTATCTGCGGGGGATCGATCCGCTGGGGCTCGTCCGGCTGTGGCGCGGATCCACCTACGCCGGGTGGACGCCGGCGGAGCACAACGTGGCCGCGCAGCAGATCATCATCGGCGCCCAGGCGTTGCATGCCGTCGGCTATGCCATGGGGATCACCCGGGACGGCGCGGACGCGGCGGCCATCGGCTACTTCGGCGACGGCGCCACGAGCCAGGGCGACGTCAACGAGGCCATGATCTTCGCCGCGAGCTTCCACGCCCCCGTGGTGTTCTTCTGCCAGAACAACCAGTGGGCCATCTCCGAACCGGTCGGCCTGCAGGCCAAGCGCCATATTGCGGACCGCCCCTGGGGCTTCGGCATCCCGGCCATGCGGGTGGACGGCAATGACGTGCTCGCCGTGATGGCCGCCACACGGCGCGCCCTCGAGCGGGCCCGCAACGGCGGCGGCCCCACCTTCATTGAGGCTGTCACCTACCGTATGGGGCCCCACACCACCGCTGACGATCCCAGCCGGTACCGCGATCAGGAGGAGGTGGAGTCCTGGCGCGCCAAGGACCCCATCGACCGCCTGGAGAGGCACCTGGAGTCGCTGGGGGAGGACCTCGAGGCTGTCCGGGCCGCCGCCACCACCGCGGCGGACGAGATGGCAGCCCAGCTGCGGGCCGGCGTCGCCACCCTGGAGGAGCCCGGACCGGCTGAGCTGTTCGACCACGTGTACACGGAGCCGCACCACGAGCTCGAGCGCCAGCGCGAGCACTACCGCCTCTACCTCGAGCAGTTCGACGGTCCGCAGCTGACGGCGGGTGCCCGATGACCGCTCAGCCGGCCGGCACCGCGGAGACCATGACGTTCGGCAAGGCCATCAATGCCGGCCTGCGCTCCGTGCTGGCGGAGGACCCGAAAGTGCTGCTCCTGGGCGAGGACATCGGCCAGCTCGGCGGCGTCTTCCGGATCACGGACGGGCTGCAGGACGAGTTCGGCGAAGACCGCGTGGTGGACACGCCGCTGGCCGAGTCCGGAATCGTGGGCGCCGCCGTGGGGCTGGCATACCGGGGATACCGTCCCGTGGTGGAGATCCAGTTCGATGGCTTCGTGTACCCGTCCTTCGACCAGATCGTCTCCCAGGTGGCCAAGCTCCACCACCGCACCCGTGGTGCCGTGACCATGCCGCTGACCATCCGCATCCCCTTCGGTGGCGGCATCGGCTCCCCGGAGCACCACTCGGAATCGCCCGAGGCCTACTTCGCCCACACGGCGGGCCTGCGCGTGGTGGCGCCCTCCACGCCCCAGGAGGGCTTCGACCTCATCCGGGCGGCCGTGACCAGCAATGACCCGGTGGTCTATCTCGAGCCGAAGCGTCGGTATCACGACAAGGCGCCGGTGGACCTCTCCGCACCCCTGCGGCCGATGGGGCCGGCCGCGGTGGCCGCGGCGGGCACGGACGTCACCCTCGTGGCCTACGGTCCGCTGGTCAAGACCTGCCTGCAGGCCGCTGAGGCGGCTGCTGCGGACGGGGTCTCGATCGACGTGATCGACCTGCGGTCCCTGGCGCCCATCGACTTCGGGCTGATCGAGGCCTCCGTGCGGCGCACCGGACGGCTCGTGATCGCCCACGAGGCCTCACGCAGCGGTGGCCTGGGAGCGGAGATCGCCGCCACGGTGACCGAACGCTGCTTCCACTGGCTGGAGCACCCACCGGTCCGTGTGACCGGATTCGACATCCCCTACCCGCCGGCCAAGCTCGAGCACCACCACGTGCCGGACCTCGACCGCATCCTGGATGGCGTGGACCGCGCCTTGGAGCGGCCGAATTCGCTCGACTCCCTGGACCCCTTCGCCGCGCCGCGACCGCTCGGCGCCCTGACCGAGAACACCGGAGACGCCTGAGATGCTCAAGATCTTCAACCTGCCCGACCTGGGTGAGGGCCTGACCGAATCCGAGCTGCTGACCTGGAAGGTCGCCGTGGGGGATGCCGTGAAGGTCAATGACGTGCTCGCCGAGGTGGAGACGGCCAAGGCCGTGGTGGAACTCTCCAGCCCGTTCGATGGGACCATCGCCGAGCTCCACGGAGAGTCAGGCACCGTGGTCCAGGTCGGTGCCCCGATCGTCTCCTTCGACCTGCCCGGATCCGAGTCGGAGGAGGCCCCGACCGCAGGGGACGACGCCGGCTCCGGCACCCTGCCGGATGGACGCGTGCCGACGCTGGTCGGCTACGGCGCAGCCGCGGAGGGGGCTGGCCGCCCGGCCCGGCGCACCCGGGTGGGTCGCCCGGCCGCGCCACATCCGGCGCCGTCGAGTCCGCCCGAAGGCGCTCCGGTGACCGCTGCCGCCGTGGGCACGTCCACGGAAGGCTCCGCCGGCACGGCGACGCTCACGGTTGAGCGGCCCCGCTCCACGCCGCCGGTCCGTCGGTTGGCGAAGGACCTGGGGGTCGACCTGTCCGGGCTCTCCGGTACCGGGACCGGGGGAGTGGTGACCCGCGAGGACGTCCAGCGGGCCGCGGAAGGCTCCGGGCCGGCGCCGGGCTCGGGGGCGGCTGCCGCTCCGGAACCCGGCGTTCGCACCCTCGGGGGGCGGCCGCGCACGGAGGAGGAACCGATCCGCTCGGTGCGCAAGGCGACGGCAGCGGCCATGACGGCCAGCGCCTTCAGCGCGCCGCACGTGACCGAGTTCCTGACGGTGGACGTGACGGAGTCCATGGAGCTGCTGGAGGAGTTGAGGCGTCACCGGGACTTCCGGGAGCTGAAGCTGACCCCGTTGACCCTCGTGGCCCGCGCGGCGTGTCTGGCGCTGGAGCGCACCCCGGAGCTGAATGCCCGTTGGGATGGGGACCACGGAAGGATCCTGCGGCAGAACTACGTGAACCTGGGCATCGCGGCGGCCACGCCGCGGGGGCTCATGGTGCCGAACATCACCGATGCCCAGGCCCTGGACCTGGCCGCGCTGGCGGAGCGACTCAACGAACTGACCCACGTGGCACGGGAAGGCGCCCTGCAGCCCGGCCAGCTGACCGGAGGGACGTTCACCCTGACCAACGTGGGGGTCTTCGGGGTGGATGCCGGGACGCCGATCATCAATCCCGGGGAGGCCGGCATCCTCGCCCTCGGCCAGGTCCGGCGGATGCCGTGGGAACACCACGGGGAGATCGCACTGCGGCAGGTCATGACCCTGTCCCTGTCCTTCGACCACCGACTGGTGGACGGCGAGCAGGGCTCACGGTTCCTGGCGGACGTGGGCGCCGTGCTGCGCCGTCCGGGGATGGCGCTGGCCCTGTTCTAGCCGAGCCCTGATCTAGCCGAGCTGCATGACCAGCTCGGTGACCACCTCGGAACGGGCGTTGGAGAAGGTCTTGTCCTCGCCCACCACGGAGAAGCCGCGGCGGGTCAGGATCTTCTGCGAGCCGATGTTGTCGGCCGGGACGTGCGCGCGCAGGGGGCGTTCGGTGAAGGCCTCCAGCAGGGCGTCGACGGCCGAGGTGGTGATCCCCTGACCCCAGAACTCGCGGGCGGTCCAGAACGAGACCTCCGGTTCGGTGCCGATGCCGGAGACCACCACGGCTCCCGCCACCTGGCCGTCCTGCTCGATGGTCCGGACCCGGGTGGCGGGATCCTCCAGCAGCAGCGACCAGTGGTAGTCGAAGACGCCGCGGTCCTGTGGGTTGCGGGGCGCGAAGGCGGCCATCAGGTTCGCCTCGGGGTCCTGCTGATGCTCAAAGAAGTAGTCCAGGTCATCGGACCGGACTTCACGAAGTTGCACGGAAATGGTGACCTCCTCGTCACGGTGTGGCCATCACACTGTACGTGGAATCCTAACCGTCCACCGGACCGGCCAGCAGGGCGGCCAGCGCCATCCGTTCCAACAGGGTGCTCCGGCCGGACTGTTCGGCCGGCGAGCGGCGGACCGAGTGGGGCGTGGAGTTCAACAGTCCGAAGGCGGCCTGGGCCCGGAAGACGGCCGTGTCATGGTCCTCGTCGGGATGCGCTCGGACCAGCTCTCCGGCCCACAGGCCGATGTACGCCCTTTGCAGCCGGACCACCTCGGCGCGCGCCTGCGCCTGAAGGTGTCGCATCTCCCGGTCCTGCACCGCGATGACGTCCCGGTGGGCCACGGCGAACTCCGCCTGGAACCGCACCAGGGCGGTGAGCGTGCCATGGGCGGTTCCCTCCCGGGCCACCACCTGCTGTGCCCCGCCGAGCAGGTCCCGGCTGACCTGTAGCAGGAGTTCTCCGAGCACGGAGTTCTTGCCCGGGAAATGACGGTAGACGCCGGGCCCGCTGATCCCGCAGGCGGCCCCGAGGTCCTCAAGCCGCACGGAGGTGTAACCCCGTTCGGCGAAGAGGTGGGCCGCAGCCTGGAGGAGGGCCTGGCGGCGATCCGCCTTGGCGGTGGCGCGTGCGGTCTGCTCAGTGGTCATCGCGTCCTGGTCGAGGTCGAACGGGCCGGCCCGTTGGTGGACAACGGGCCGGGAGGGTGAATACCATCTCAGCATAACTTCAGTTAATGAACATTCACTCAGATGGGATACACCATGAGCACCATGAATCACTCCGCCTCGTCAGGTCTGGGGCTGGCCGGACCGGAGCTGGACGAGGACTACCGTGATCTGGTGGCCACCGTCCGCGAGTTCGCCGACGAGGTGGTGGCGCCGGTCTCCGCGGAGCTGGACGCCCGTCATGAGTTCCCCTATGAGATCACCCGGCAGATGGGCGAGATGGGGCTCTTCGGGCTGCCCTTTCCCGAGGAGTACGGCGGCATGGGTGGCGACTACTTCGCGCTGGCCCTGGCTCTGGAGGAGCTGGGCCGGGTGAACCAGTCCGTGGCCATCACCTTGGAGGCCGGGGTCTCACTCGGGGCCATGCCGATCCATCGATTCGGCACCGAGGAGCAGAAGAGCCAGTGGCTGCCGCAGCTGGTCACGGCGAAGGCCCTGGCCGGCTTCGGACTGACGGAGCCCAATGGGGGGTCCGATGCCGGTGGCACCCAGACCACGGCCACCCTGGCGGACGGGACCTGGACCGTGAACGGGGCCAAGGAGTTCATCACCAACTCCGGCACGGACATCACCCGGCTCGTCACGGTCACCGCCGTGACCGGGGAGCGTCAGGGGCGGGACGGGGCACCGGCGAAGGAGATCTCCACCATCCTGGTTCCCTCGGACACCCCGGGGTTCACGGTGGGTGGTGCCTACGACAAGATGGGGTGGAACTCCTCGGACACCCATCCGCTGTTCTTCGACGGGGCCAAGGTCCCCGAGGGCAACCTCTTGGGGGATCGTGGCCGCGGTTATGCGAACTTCCTCTCCATCCTGGACGAGGGGCGAATCGCCATCGCGGCGCTGTCCACGGGGGCGGCCCAAGGGTGCGTGGACGAGTCCATCGCCTATGCGCAGACGCGCACGGCCTTCGGCCAGGCCATCGGCAAGAACCAGGCCGTCTCCTTCAAGATCGCCCGGATGCAGGCACGGGCGCACGCGGCCCGGCTGGCCTACTACGAGGCGGCCCACAAGATGCTCGCGGGCAAGCCCTTCAAGACCGAGGCAGCCATCGCCAAGCTGGTGGCAGGTGAAGCGGCCATGGACAACGCCCGGGACGCCACGCAGGTGTTCGGCGGCTACGGATTCATGAACGAGTCCCTCGTGGCGCGCCACTACCGCGACTCGAAGATCCTGGAGATCGGTGAGGGCACCACCGAGGTCCAGCTGATGCTGATCGCACGTTCGCTCGGTCTGTGACGGATCGTGTCCCTGCGGAAACCTTTCCGGCCCGCAGGGGTGTGATCAGGGTCACTGTCCCCTAGTATGAGCGAGTCATACTCGCGGGTAGCCATTCGGCACCACACAGACAGGGGGATATGTGTCTTCAACACCACATCCTGACCTGGCCGACAACGGCCACGTCGATTTCCGAGCCGTCCAGTCCACACCGCAGTTCCAGGAGCTACGCAGTACGCATCGCAGCTTCGTCTTCCCCTGGACCGTGGTCTTCATCGTCTGGTACTTCCTGTACGTGATCCTCGCGGCCTACGCGCCGGAGTTCATGTCCATCAAGGTCATCGGCAACATCAACCTGGGCCTGATCATCGGCCTGGCCCAGTTCGTCTCGACCTTCGTCATCACGGGGCTCTACGTGGCCTTCGCCAACAAGAAGCTGGATCCTCGGGCCACGGACATCCGTGAGGAACTCGAGGCCCTGGACGCGAGCATCGCCAACCAGAGCCTGTCCGGCTCCGGCAACCCGACCGACGGAGGCCAGAAGTGAACGCCCTCTCCCTGCCGGCCCCCCTGCTCACGGCCACCACCGAGGGCACCAACGTCGGTGAACCCTGGCTCAACATGACCATCTTCGGCCTGTTCGTGGCGGTGACCCTCGTCATCGTCCTGCGGGCCTCCAAGAACACCAAGACCGCGGCCGACTACTACGCCGGCGGCCGGTCCTTCACCGGTACCCAGAACGGCACGGCGATCGCCGGGGACTACCTCTCGGCCGCGTCCTTCCTCGGAATCGTGGGGGCCATCGCCATCAACGGCTATGACGGCTTCCTGTACTCGATCGGTTTCCTCGTGGCATGGCTGGTGGCACTGCTGCTGGTGGCCGAGCTGTTGCGCAACACGGGCAAGTTCACGATGGCGGATGTGCTGTCCTTCCGGCTGCGCCAGCGCCCGGTCCGCATCGCCGCCGCCCTGACGACACTCATGGTCTGCCTCTTCTACCTGCTGGCCCAGATGGCCGGCGCCGGAGCCCTCGTCTCCCTCCTGCTGGGCATCGACGAGCGGCTGGGCCAGTCCGTGGTCATCGCGATCGTGGGCGCGCTGATGATCGTCTATGTGCTGATCGGCGGGATGAAGGGCACCACCTGGGTGCAGATCATCAAGGCCTGCCTGCTGATCGCCGGGGCCTTCATCATGACCATCTGGGTCCTGGCCCTGTTCGGCTTCAACTTCTCCGCCCTGCTCGGTGCGGCCGTGGAGCTCAGCCCGGAGGGCGCAGCCATCCTCGATCCAGGCCTGCAGTACGGAATCAGCGAGGTCACCAAGCTCGACTTCCTGTCCCTGGGCCTGGCCCTCGTCCTCGGCACCGCCGGCCTGCCGCACGTGCTGATGCGCTTCTACACGGTGCCGACGGCCAAGGAGGCCCGCAGGTCCGTGGTCTGGGCGATCGTGCTCATCGGCGCCTTCTACCTCTTCACCCTGGTGCTGGGCTACGGCGCCGGCGCCCTGATCGGCCCGGAGCGGATCAACAATGCACCGGGCGGCGTCAACTCGGCGGCCCCGCTGCTGGCCTTCGAACTCGGTGGGCCGCTGTTGCTGGGGCTGATCTCGGCCGTGGCCTTCGCCACGATCCTCGCCGTCGTGGCCGGGCTGACGATCACCGCGGCCGCCTCGTTCGCGCACGACGTCTACGCGAACGTCCTGGCCAAGGGCAAGACGAGTCCGGAGAAGGAGGTCAAGATCGCCCGGCGCACCGTGGTGGTCATCGGCGTCCTGGCGATCATCGGTGGCATCGGCGCCCAGGGGCAGAACGTCGCCTTCCTGGTGGCGCTCGCCTTCGCGGTGGCCGCCTCGGCCAACCTGCCGACCATCCTCTACTCGCTGTTCTGGAAGGGGTTCACCACCCGGGGCGCGCAGTGGTCGATGTACGGCGGCCTCGGCGCGGCAATCATCCTGATCGCCTTCTCCCCGGTGGTCTCCGGCACGGACACGTCCATGATCCTGGGTGCAGACTTCGCCTGGTTCCCGTTGAAGAACCCGGGCATCGTCTCGATCCCGCTGGCGTTCGTGCTCGGCTTCGTCGGCTCGAAGCTGGACCGGCGCACGGAGGACCCGGTCAAGCAGGCCGAGATGGAGGTGCGCTCCCTCACCGGCGTCGGCGCCGAGAAGGCGGTGGACCACTAGTCGCGAGGGGAACGACGGCGGCCGGAGGACCTGTGTGGTCCGCCGGCCGCCGTCGCGGTGCCCGGGTCGTGGAGAATCCTCCCAGTGCATCCGGCCATAATGGACCGGTGACCTCCGAAGCGCCCCGCCAGCCTGTTCCGCCCTTCCTGCCCGACGCCGGCTCCTCCGCGCCCCGCCGGGTCACGTTGATCGGCTCCACCGGTTCGATCGGGACCCAGGGCCTCGACGTCATCGCGGCCGCACCGGACCGCTTCGAGGTGGCCGGACTCTCCGGCGGCTCCAACACCGCTCTGCTGGCCCGCCAGGCCGTCGCCACGGGTGCCGGCGCGGTCGGCAGTGCCACGGCCAGCACGGACGAGCTGGCCGAGGCCATCGCGACGGCCGCCCGCCAGGCCGGCGTCCAGGCGCCCAGCCCGCAGCTGTACTCGGGTCCCACCGCGGCGGCCGAGGTCGCCGCCTGGGAGGGGGCCGACGTCGTGCTCAACGGGATCACCGGGTCCATCGGCCTGGCACCCACGCTCGCGGCACTGCAGGCCGGGCACCTGCTGGCGTTGGCCAACAAGGAATCGCTGATCGTGGGTGGGAGCCTGGTGAAGCAGGCTGCCGCCCCCGGCCAGCTCGTCCCGGTCGACTCCGAGCACTCCGCCCTGGCGCAGGCCCTGCGCTCGGGGTCTGCTGCCGAGGTGCGCCGGCTGGTGCTCACGGCTTCCGGGGGCCCCTTCCGTGGCCGCACCCGGGACCAGCTGGCCACCGTCACGCCGGCCGAGGCTCTGGCCCACCCCACCTGGGACATGGGCCGGGTCGTCACCACCAACTCGGCCTCCATGGTGAACAAGGCCCTCGAGGTCATCGAGGCCCACCTGCTGTTCGATGTGCCCCTGGGGGACATCGACGTGGTGGTCCACCCCCAGTCGATCGTGCACTCCATGGTCGAGTTCACGGACGGCTCCACGATCGCCCAGGCCTCCCCGCCGAGCATGCTCCTGCCGATCGCCCTCGGGATCGGCTGGCCGCACCGCGTGCCCGGCGCCGCGGCCGCAGTGGACTGGACCCGGGCGGCCACCTGGACCTTCGAGCCGCTGGACGAGGATGCGTTCGGCGCGGTCCGCCTGGCCAAGCAGGCCGCAGCGTCCTCCACCACGCACATGGCCGTCTACAACGCGGCCAACGAGGAGGCAGTGGAGGCCTTCCACGCCGGGCGGATCGGCTTCACCGACATCGTCGACACCGTGCGGGCCGCCGTGGAGGACTACGACCCGGCCGCCGTGCTGGGCGGGGAGTCGCTGAGCCTCACGGCGCTCGCCGCCGCCGAGGACTGGGCCCGGGCCGCCGCGCGCCGGCGCTGGGGCGCGGCACCCACCGGCCGGCCGGCAGGAGGCCTCTGAGCATGGAGGTCCTGTGGTTCATCATCGGCGTCCTGGCCGTGGCCGTCGGCATCGCGCTCTCGATCGCCCTGCACGAGATCGGCCACCTGGTCCCCGCCAAGCTCTTCGGCGTACGAGTCACCCAGTACATGGTCGGGTTCGGGCCCACGGTCTGGTCCCGGAGGCGCGGTGAGACCGAGTACGGGGTGAAGGCGATCCCGCTGGGAGGCTACGTCTCCATGGTGGGGATGTACCCGCCCGAACACCCCGAGCAGGGGGAGCGGCCCCGCAGCGCCAGCACCGGCCTGTTCCAGCAGATGGCCTCGGATGCCCGCCAGATCTCCGCCGAGGAGCTGCAGCCGGGCGACGAGAAGCGCATGTTCATCTCGTTGCCCGTGTGGAAGCGGATCATCATCATGCTCGGTGGCCCGTTCATGAACCTCGTCATCGCCTTCGTGCTGACGGCCATCCTCGTCACCTCCACGGGGGTCGCCACCGCCACGACCACCGTGTCCGAGGTGTTCCGCTGCGTGGTCCCCGCGGCCGCCCAACAGGAACGGGCCCCCGCCGGGCAGGAGGGCGCCGAGGCCTGCGAGCCCTCGGACCCGCCCGCCCCGGCCTACGAGGCCGGCCTGGAACCCGGGGACACGGTCACCGCGTTCAACGGCGTGCCCGTGGACGGCTGGGACTCACTCTCCGGGGCCATCAGGGAACGCGCCGGCCAGCCCACCGCCATCACCTGGGAACGGGATGGTGCCGAGATGACCGGCACCATCACCCCGGAGCTGACCGAACGTCCCGTCACGGACTCCAGCGGCAGGCCGCAGAGCAACCCGGACGGCAGCGCCCGGACGGAGGAGGTCGGATTCGTCGGCATGGGCTCGCAGGTCGAGAACGTGCCGCAGCCGGTCACCGCCACCTTCGGCGTGATGGGCCAGCAGCTCAAGGCACCGCTGACGTGGTGGTGGTCCTGCCGGTGAAGTTGTGGGAGACCGCCGTCGCCGTGTTCGGTCCGGCCGAGCGGGACCCCAACGGGCCGATGTCCGTGGTCGGCGTGGGCCGCATCGCGGGTGAGGCCGCCGCGCTGGAGGACGTGCCGATCCAGGACAAGGCCTCACTGCTGCTCTCCCTGGTGGCCGGGGTGAACGTGGCCCTGATGGTGTTCAACCTCATCCCGTTGCTGCCGCTGGACGGCGGCCATGTGGCCGGTGCCCTGTGGGAGTCCATCCGGCGCGGCTGGGCCAAGCTCACTCGGCGCAAGGATCCCGGGGTCTTCGACATCGCCCGGCTGCTGCCGCTGACCTATGTGGTCGGCATCGCCCTGCTGGGCATGGGCGTGCTGTTGATCATCGCGGACATCGTGGATCCCATCCGGATCTTCTGACCTAGGCTGGCCCCATGGCCGAACCACAGAAGATCTTCGCCGTCCACTACAACTACGTCCCCGGGCTCTCGGACCAGCGGGATGTCCACCGCGCCGCACACCGCGAGTTCCTGGTCAGCCTCGGGTCCGCCATGGTGGCTGCCGGCGCCTACGTGGACGATCCGGCCGCGGCCCTGCTGCTGGTCAAGGCGGAGGACTCCGGGTCCGTCCTGGACCTGCTGGACGGGGACCCCTTCAAGCACCACGGGCTGATCGCCTCCACCGATGTCCACGAATGGTCGTGCGCGGTGGGTGACCGCGCGGCCGCCATCCGCGGGAACGGGGCCTGAGTATCGGACGCGCACCGGCGCACCGTGGCTCCCTGAACCGCCGCCACCTGTTGACCGGGATCACCGGGGCCGGCACCCTCGCCGCACTGGCCGCCTGTACCCCGGCGCCGGGCCCCGGTGGGGCGTCGGATCCGGGCGCCGGGCCGTCGTCGGGCACCGCAACGCCGAGCCCCACGCCCACCCCGACGCCGGGCCCGGAACTCCCCGGGGGCGGCTCCACCCTCTTCCCCGGACGCCGGATGGTGGCGCTGTACGGTACCCCGGGGACCGGCTCGCTGGGCTTGTTGGGGGAGCAGGACGTGGACGCCGCGTTGCAGCGCGCTGCGGAGTTGGCTGAGGAGTACGCGCCCTTCAGCGAGGAGCCGGTGATCCCGGCCTTCGAGATCATCGCCACCGTGGCCAGTGCCGCCCCGGGCCCCACGGGGGACTACACGTCCCCGGTGGATGCCGAACAACTGGCCGCGTGGGTCGAGGCCGCCGGCGAGGCGGACACCTATGTGGTGCTGGACCTGCAGCCCGGGACCGAGGACTTCACCACCCAGGCAAAGGCCCTCGAGGCGCTGCTGCTGCTGCCGCACGTGGGACTGGCCCTGGACCCCGAGTGGCGGCTGGAGCCCGGCCATCGCCACAAGGAACAGGTCGGCCGGGTCTTGGCGGCGGAGATCAACGAGACCACCGCGTGGCTCGCGGACCTCGTGGCAGAGCACGAGCTCCCGGAGAAGCTCGTGATCCTGCACCAGTTCCAGACCCGGATGATCCCAGACCGTGCCGAGGTGGCCGAACGCGAGGGCCTGGTGCTCATGGTGCATGCGGACGGCAACGGCTCGGCGGAACAAAAGCTCGAGACGTGGCGTTCCCTGAAGGAGGACCTGCCGTCCGGGATGCGCCTGGGGTGGAAGAACTTCATCGACGAGGACTCGCCGACCTTCACCCCCGAGCGGACCATGACGGAGGTCTCGCCCCAGCCCTGGTTCATCTCGTACCAGTAGACTGGGACGCAAGGAACCTCTCCCCGAACCGCACCAGGAGCTCTGAAGTGCCCGTCAGCCTTGGCATGCCCGCCGCACCACCGCCCGTACTGGCCCCACGCCGGCAGACGCGGCAGCTGCATGTCGGCAGGATCGGTGTGGGCTCGGACCATCAGGTCTCGGTCCAGACCATGACCACCACCAAGACGCATGACATCGGCGCCACGCTGCAGCAGATCGCCGAGCTGACGGCAGCCGGCTGTGACATCGTGCGAGTGGCCTGTCCCACGGACAAGGACGCCGAGGCCCTGCCGATCATCGCGAAGCAGTCCACCATCCCGGTGATCGCGGACATCCACTTCCAGCCCAAGTACGTCTACGCGGCCATCGAGGCCGGTTGCGGCGCGGTGCGCGTGAATCCGGGCAACATCCGGAAGTTCGACGATCAGGTCAAGGAGATCGCCCAGGCCGCCTCGGACCACGGGACCTCCATCCGGATCGGAGTCAACGCGGGCTCGCTGCACCCCGACCTGTTGAAGAAGTACGGCAAGGCCACCCCGGAGGCGCTCGTCGAATCGGCTGTCTGGGAGGCGTCCCTTTTCGAGGAACACGGGTTCCGTGACTTCAAGATCTCCGTCAAGCACAATGACCCGGTGATCATGTCCCAGGCCTACGAGCTGTTGGCCGAGCGCGGCGACTGGCCGCTGCACCTCGGCGTGACCGAGGCCGGCCCCGCCTTCCAGGGCACCATCAAGTCGGCCACCGCGTTCGGCTACCTGCTGGGTCAGGGCATCGGGGACACCATCCGCGTCTCCCTGTCCGCCCCGCCGGTGGAGGAGGTCAAGGTCGGCCTGCAGATCCTTCAGTCGCTGAACCTGCGCGAGCGCAAGCTGGACATCGTGTCCTGCCCCTCCTGCGGACGGGCCCAGGTGGATGTCTACTCGCTGGCCGACGAGGTCACCGAGGGGCTGAAGGATCTGACCATCCCGCTCCGGGTGGCCGTCATGGGCTGCGTGGTCAACGGGCCGGGCGAGGCCCGCGAGGCGGACCTCGGGGTGGCCTCCGGCAACGGCAAGGGACAGATCTTCATCAAGGGCGAGGTGGTCAAGACGGTGCCGGAGGATCAGATCGTGGAGACCCTGCTGGCCGAGGCCCGCCGGATCGCCGCGGAGTCCGGGTTCCAGGAAGGCGGGGAGGGTGCTGATGGCCAGAATCCTGTCCAGGGCGCGCCCGTGGTCACCGTCTCCTGACGATGCCGTCCGCCGGGCCACCGGCGGCACCGTTCGCGTCCTGAGCCACGCCGACACCACTGCGCTCACTGCCCTGGCAGCCACCGACCCGGTGGCGAATTGCTTCGTGGAGTCCATGCTGGAGAAGGGGAGGGACGCCTCTCCCGTACGGTCCGGCGGCTCCCTGTTCCTGGGCATCTCCGGTGCCGGCTCGCCGGCCACCCTGGGCCGTCCCGGTGCCCTGGAGGCGGCCTGCTGGGTCGGGGCGAACGTGGTTCCCATCGGTGCGGACGCGGACTCCGGTGCCCTGTTCGGGGTGGCCCTGACCGCCCTGCACCGTCGGTTCGCCTCGGTCTACGGCCCGCGGGAGGCCGTGATGCACCTGTGGCGGGAGCTGTCCCGTGGCCCCCAGCAGGCCCGCCAGATCCGTGATGACCAGCCGCTCATGGTGTTGCCCGGCAAGCCCGCGGTGGAGCCCTCTCCCCGGGTTCGTCCGGCCCGCCAGGAGGAGTTCTCGGCGGTGCTGCCCGCCTGCGTGGCCATGTTCGAGGAGGAGCTCGGCTTCTCACCCCTG
Source organism: Citricoccus nitrophenolicus (assembly GCF_047305825.1). Taxonomy (GTDB): domain Bacteria; phylum Actinomycetota; class Actinomycetes; order Actinomycetales; family Micrococcaceae; genus Citricoccus; species Citricoccus nitrophenolicus. The sequence continues at coordinate 3,019,035 of NZ_CP063070.1, forward strand.
CAGAATGGGGCCGTGCAGTACCGGCTGCGCGTGGAGGACCTGATCCGCAACGGCTGGTCCCTCGTGGACCTGGACGAGACCGGGCAGGTCCGCTTCAAGGCCGATCTGGGAGTGGTGTCCGCCCACTGCTCGCAGATCCAGGGCGTGTGGGTGGCACCGGAGCACCGGGGCCGTGGGCTGGCGGCGCCCGCCATGGCGGCCGTGGCCGAACACGCCCGCGGCATCGCCCCCCGGGTCAGCCTCTACGTCAACGGCTTCAACACGGTCGCCCTGCGCACCTACCGGACGGTGGGGTTCGAACAGGTCGGCACCTTCGCCACGGTATTGCTCTGACGGTGACCTATGCTTTTCCTAGCCAGACGGGAACACCGGCAGCATCCACAGGGGGACCAGACATGAACCGCCAGCACCGCAGACTTCGAGCCTCCACACTCCCCGTTGCCGCCGGACTCGGCCTCCTCACGCTCACCCTGGCCTCATGTGGCGATTCCGGCGACGCCGGCCCGGACGCCTCCTCCAGCGCCCCGGCCAGCAGCGAATCGGCTGCTCCGTCCCCGTCCGACGAGTCCCCGTCCAGCGCATCGCCCAGCGCGTCCGCGCCGGCCTCCGCAACCGGGTCGGCGGGGACAGCAGATGACGCCGGGGATGCCGGGGACGTGGAGGCGGCTCTGAAGTCGGTGCTCGGCGACGAGGCCCAGATCGTCTCCGGCAGTCAGCTCGAGGAGTTGCAGAAGTCCACTCAGGGGCTGGCCGAGGGCGTCACCATCACCCCGGCGGAGTGCGGGCCGGAAGGGCAGGCAGCCGCCACCGGCGAACTGCCCGAGGGCACGGAGCTGACCGGCGGCGTGGTGGTGGAGACCACCGAGACCGGCGGGGCCACCTCGGACATGCTCAGCGTCACCGCGTACCCGGATGCGGCGGCTGCCGCGGCGGCAGTGGCCGCCGCGGAGGAGACCGCAGAGGCCTGCCCGAGCTTCACCCTGGAGATGGCCGAGGGCATGAGCGCCGAGGCCAGCATGGAGGTCGAAGAAGTGGAGGCGGCCGGTGACGCCACCCTGGCCGTCACCACCGGCACCACCGTGTCCCTGGAGGGAGCCTCCCTGCCGGCGGGCTCCGGAGACACCACCACGACCACCGTCTACGTCCAGGACGGCGAGCGGTTGATCAGTTTCGCCGGCACCGCGGCGGGTGACGAGCCGAAGTCCGCGGCCGAGGGCGTGGAGCTCATCGACGACCTGCGCGCTGAGCTCGACGGCTAGGTCCCTCGGTCACCCGACCACCTCACGAACCACACCAACACCCCCTTCGAACGGAGCCCCGACGTGCCCCTGCGCCTGTCCACCCTCTTCCTGCGCACCCTGCGTGACGATCCGGCCGACGCCGAGGTGGCCAGCCACAAGCTGCTCGTCCGTGCCGGCTACATCCGGCGTTCCGGTCCCGGGGCCTACACGTGGCTGCCGCTGGGGCTTCGCGTGAAGAACCGGGTCGAGCAGATCGTGCGGGAGGAGATGGACGCGATCGGCGGTCAGGAGGTCCAGTTCCCGGCGCTGCTGCCCAAGGAGCCCTACGAGGCCACCGGCCGTTGGGAGGAGTACGGTGACGCCCTGTTCCGTGTCCAGGACCGCAAGGGGGCAGACTTCCTGCTGGCCCCCACGCACGAGGAGATGTTCACCCTCCTGGTCAAGGACCACTACTCGTCCTACAAGGACCTGCCGGCATACCTTTACCAGATCCAGACGAAGTTCCGGGATGAGGCCCGGCCCCGCGCCGGCCTGCTGCGGGTGCGCGAGTTCATCATGAAGGACTCCTACTCCTTCACCGTGGACGACGCCGGCCTGGACCAGGCCTACGCGGACCACCGGGGCGCCTACCTGAGGATCTTCGCCCGGCTGGGACTGGAGGTCGTCCCCGTGCGGGCGCAGGCTGGGGCCATGGGCGGCTCGCGGTCCGAGGAATTCCTGCACCCCTCTCCGATCGGCGAGGACACCTTCGTGGAGTCCGACGCCGGCTTCCGCGCCAACGTCGAGGCCGTCACCACGGTCGCCCCCGAGCCCTTGGACGAGGCGGCGATCGCCGCGCTGCCCGCAGCCGAGGTCAAGGACACCCCGGACTCCACCACGATCGCCGCCCTCGTGGACGTCTCCAACCAGATGGTGCCGCGTCAGGACCGCGACTGGTCTGCCGCGGACACCCTCAAATGCGTGGTGCTCACCGCAGTGCTGGACGGCGCGGAGCGGCGCCAGTTCATCGTGGCAGTCCCCGGCGATCGGGACGTGGACCTCAAGCGGCTCGAGGCCGGAATCGGTGCCGTGCTCGAGGTGGCCGGGGAGCCCGGCGTGGAGCAGGCCACCGATCAGGACCTCGCCGGGCATCCGTCCCTGGTCAAGGGCTACATCGGCCCCAACAACGAATCCGGACTGCCGTTCCTCGTGGACCCGCGCATCGCCACCGGCACCGCCTGGATCACCGGCGCCAACGCCCCACAGCAGCATGTCTTCGGCCTGGTGGCCGGCCGCGACTTCTCCTGGGACGGGGTCGTCGAGGCCACCGTGGTCCAGGAGGGGGATCCGGCACCGGACGGTTCCGGACCGCTGCACACCCGCCGCGGGATCGAGATGGGCCACATCTTCCAGCTCGGGCGCAAGTACGCCGAGGCGCTGGACCTGAAGGTCCTGGACGAGAACGGCAAGCAGGTGGTGGTGACCATGGGCTCCTACGGCATCGGTGTCACGCGTGCCGTCGCCGCCCTGGCCGAATCGCACCATGACGAGAAGGGGCTGGCCTGGCCCCGCGCCGTGGCCCCGGCAGATGTCCACGTGGTGGCCACGGGCAAGGGCGAGGAGATCTTCGCCGCCGCCGAGCAGCTCGTGGCCGAGGTCGAGGCCCTGGGCCTGACGGTGCTGTTCGACGACCGCAAGAAGGTCTCCGCCGGCGTGAAGTTCTCGGACGTCGAACTCATCGGCATTCCCACCTCCGTGGTGGTCGGCCGCGGCCTGGCCGAGGGCGTCGTCGAGGTCAAGGACCGCGAGACGGGTCAGGCCACGAACGTCGAGGTGACCGCCGCGGCCGAGACCGTCGCGCGCATCGTCCGCGCGGGCTGACGGGCGGCCGGGTGACGCCGTGCTGACCGGCCTCGAGGACATCACCCTCGCCACGCTGGCGCTGGTGGTCCTGGCCGGGTTCGCCGCCGGATGGATCGACGCCGTGGTGGGCGGGGGAGGGCTGCTGCAGCTGCCCGTGCTGCTGATGGTGCCCGGGATCACCCCCGTCCAGGCGCTGGCCACCAACAAGCTGGGGTCAGTCTTCGGGACCACCACGAGCGCCATCACCTACTACCGGCGCGTGCACCCGGACCTGCGGACCGCACTGCCGGTGGCGGTGGTCGCCCTGGTGGGAAGCTTCGGTGGGGCGATCGTGGCGACCCTGCTGCCGGCCGAGGTCATCAAGCCGGTCATCGTCCTGGCCCTGATCGGCGTGGCCGTCTTCACGGCCGTCAGGCCGCAGCTCGGCCGGGAGTCCGGGCTGCGCTACTGCGGACGGCGGCACCTCGCGGTGGCCCTGGTCATCGGCCTGGTGATCGGCTTCTACGACGGCGTCCTCGGACCGGGCACCGGAACCTTCCTGGTGATCTCCCTCGTGGCGATCCTGGGCTACAACTTCCTGCAGGGCTCGGCCAAGGCCAAGATCGTGAACCTCTTCACGAACCTCGGGGCCATCCTGTTCTTCCTGCCCTCCGGGCACATCCTGCTGGGACTGGGCCTGATCCTCGGCGTGGCGAACATGATCGGCGGCTACCTGGGCGCTCGGATGGCCATCCGGCGCGGCTCCGGCTTCATCCGGATCGTGTTCCTCGTGGTGGTGTTCGTGCTGATCGTCAAGCTCGGCTTCGACCTCGTGGTGGAATGGACCCCATGAACACCTCTCCTGACTCCGCCGGACTGGACGCGCTGGTCTCCGCCGCCGTCGGCCCGCTCGGACTGCACCTGGAATCGACCACCGTGGGCGGCGAGCCCGAGCAGCGGGTCCTGACCGTCGTCGTCGACCGCTCCGAGGGCACCGAGGGTCTGGACCTGGACGAACTGGCCGAGGCGACCCGTGCCGTCTCCGTGGCTCTGGACGCGGCGGGGGAAGACCTGCCCGGCCTCGGCACCGCCCCATACCAGCTCGAGGTCTCGACCCCTGGGGTCTCCCGCCCGCTGACGGAACCGCGCCACTGGCGGCGGAACGTGGGGCGCCTGGTGACGGTTCAGATCCTGGCGGCCACCGAGACCGGCGGCGGAGAGCCGGCGGCGGCTGAACCCAGCCCCGCACTGACCGCGCGAATCCAGTCCGCGGACGAGGCCGGCGTCGTGCTGGTGCCGGTGAGGCCTGGGGCCAAGAAGGGGATGCCGGCGAAGGTGGGGGATCCGGAACGGCATCCCTACGCTCGACTGGGTCCGGCCACCGTGCAGGTAGAGTTGACCCGCGGCGGCGCCGGTGCCGCCACTGGAGAACTGAAGACGGAGGTCTGAGTGGACATCGATATGAGCGCCCTGCGGATGCTTGAGACGGAGCGCGAGATCCCCCTGGACCGGCTCGTTCCCACCATCGAACAGGCCCTGGTGATCGCCTATCACAAGTCTCCCGGAGCCCTGTCGAGGGCCCGCGCGGAGATTGACCGCAAGTCCGGTCATGTGACCATCTGGGCCACCGAGACGGACGAGGCCGGCCAGGAGATCGGCGAGTTCGACGACACTCCGCAGGGGTTCGGCCGCATCGCCGCGTCCACCGCCCGGCAGATCATCCTCCAGCGTCTGCGGGACGAGGAGGACGACAACGTCCTGGGCCATTTCAAGGGCCGCGAGGGCGAGATCCTCTCCGGACTCATCCAGCAGGGCAGCAATCCCCACATGATCCAGGTCAACCTGGGGACGGTGGAGGCCGTCCTGCCACCGCCGGAGCAGGTTCCGGGCGAGGACTACTCCCACGGGCAGCGGGTGCGCGCCTATGTGGTGGACGTGCATCGCGGGCTCAAGGGCCCCTCCGTCACGCTCTCGCGCTCCCACCCCGGGCTCGTCCGCAAGCTCTTCGAAATGGAGGTCCCCGAGATCGCCGATGGTTCCGTGGAGATCCTGGCCCTGGCGCGTGAGGCCGGTCACCGCACCAAGATGGCGGTCAAGGCCACCCAGCCCGGCATCAACGCCAAGGGCGCCTGCATCGGGGAGATGGGATCGCGCGTCCGTGCGGTCATGAGTGAACTGAACGACGAGAAGATCGACATCGTGGACTTCAGTGAGGACCCGGCGAAGTTCATCTCCTCCTCGCTCTCCCCGGCGCGGGTCACATCGGTCGAGATCGTGGACCAGGCCGCCCGATCCGCCCGCGTGGTGGTGCCGCGGGACGTGCTCTCGCTGGCGATCGGCAAGGAAGGGCAGAACGCCCGCCTGGCCGCCAAACTGACGGGCTGGCGCATCGACATCGCCGCCGGCGACGCCGGATGAGGTGGACTGAGGTAGACTGGGTGAGGTCCAATTCCCCTTCCTGACGTAAGCAGGCACGTTCATGCAGGCACACACCCCGGTGCGCACCTGCATCGGATGCCGGGGGAAGGACGACCACACCAAGCTGGTGCGACTGGCGCTGGACGGAGTCACGGGTCCCCGATCCGTGATTCCCGACTGGCGCCGCCGCATGCCGGGCCGAGGGGCCTGGCTCCATCCGGACGTTGCTTGCCTGCAGGCCGCCCTGAAGCGGGGCGCGTTCAACCGGGCCTTCCGAGGCCGGGTGGAGGCGACCTCCCTGGCCGGACTGCTGGCTGCGCGACCGGAGGCACCGGCGCTGAGGAACAACAACGAAAGCGGGTCAGAGATCTGATGGAAACCCGATGAGCACCACACGATGAGTGCCCAACGATGAACACCACCCGTCATTACGGTCCGCTTGACACGGCCCGAGGGAGCTGCTGAGGCTTCCCTTGAAGGCCACGACGCGGACCAGAACAGGAGAACCGTGGCCAAGGTCCGCGTCCACGAGCTCGCCAAAGAGCTCGGCATTTCATCCAAGGAGGCCCTGAACAAGCTTCAGGACATGGGCGAATTCGTTCGCTCCGCCTCATCCACCATCGAGCCCCCGGTGGTCAAGAAGCTGCGCTCCGCCTACGCGGGCGCCGCCCCGAAGGCAGCTGCCAAGCCGGCTGCGGAGTCCACTGGGAAGGCCGCCTCCACGCCGGCCGCTGAGAAGCCTGCGGTGGCGAAGCCGGGCACCCAGCCCGCAGCGCCTTCGGCACCGGCCACTCCCTCGAAGCCCGCGGCTCCGAAGGCCCCCACACCCGGTGCCGCAACCCCGGGGCCCACCCCGGCAGCGCCCGCCACCCCGGAGGCGCCTGCCGCCCCGGCAGCGCCCGCCACCCCCGCTGCCCCGGCCAAGCCCGCTGCGGCGGCGCCGGAGACCCCCACGCCGGCAACACCGTCCCGTCCGGACGCGCCCAAGCCGGGCGCCGGCAAACCGGCTGCCCCGCGGCCCGGCAACAACCCCTTCACCTCCAAGCAGTCCGCCCCCCGTGCCGATGAGCGCGGTGGCGAACGCTCGGGTGGTCCGCGCCCCGGCGGCCCCCGTCCCGGTGGACCACGTCCCGGCAACAACCCCTTCGCGCCCAAGCAGGGCATGCGTTCGGGCCGTCCGGACGCCGGTGAGCGTGCCGGTGGCCCCCGCCCCGGTGCCCCGCGTCCGGCGGGTGCCGGCGCAGCTGCGGGTGCCCCTCGTCCGGCAGGCGCACGCCCCAGCCCGAACATGATGCCGGGCCACATCAACAAGCCGCAGCCGGCCTCCGCCCGTCCGGGCGGCGGCGGACGGGGCCGGCCCGGTGGCGGTGGCCCCAGTGGCGGCGGTCCGGCCGGCGGCGGCCCTCGTGGGGCCCGCGGCGGCCGCGGTGGCACCCAGGGTGCCTTCGGTCGCGGTGGTGGCCCGCGGGGCAAGCAGCGCAAGTCGAAGCGCGCCAAGCGCCAGGAGATGGAGCAGCAGCGCACTCGCGAGATCGGCGGCGTCCGCGTTCCGCGCGGTGACGGCGAGACCATCGTCCGCCTGCGCAGGGGTTCGTCCCTGTCCGATTTCGGCGAGAAGATCAACGCGGACGCCGCCTCACTGGTGACCGTGTTGTTCCAGCTCGGTGAGATGGCCAACGCCAACCAGTCCCTGGACGAGGACACCTTCGCGGTGCTCGGCGAGGAACTGGGCTACCGGATCGAGATCGTCTCCCCGGAGGACGAGGACAAGGAGCTCCTGGAGGGCTTCGACATCGACCTCGACGCCGAGGTGGAGGCCGAGACCGCCGAGGACCTCGAGAAGCGCCCTGCAGTCGTCACCGTCATGGGTCACGTGGACCACGGCAAGACCCGGCTGTTGGACGCCATCCGCTCCACGAAGGTCATCGAGGGCGAGGCCGGTGGCATCACCCAGCACATCGGTGCCTACCAGGTGGACTTCCAGCACGGTGAGGACGAGCGAAGCCTGACCTTCATCGACACCCCGGGCCATGAGGCGTTCACCGCCATGCGTGCCCGTGGTGCCAAGGTGACGGACATCGCCGTGCTCGTGGTCGCCGCCGATGACGGCGTCATGCCCCAGACGGTGGAGGCCCTGAACCACGCCCAGGCGGCGGGTGTGCCGATCGTGGTCGCGGTCAACAAGATCGACAAGCCCGAGGCCTCCCCGGACAAGATCCGCGGCCAGCTCGCCGAGTACGGCGTGGTGCCCGAGGAGTACGGCGGCGACACGATGTTCGTGGACGTCTCCGCCAGGAACAACCTGAACATCGATGAGTTGCTCTCGGCCGTCCTGCTCACGTCGGACGCCGCGCTGGAGCTCACCGCCAACCCGAACAAGGGCGCCCGCGGTGTGGCCATCGAGGCGAACCTGGACAAGGGCCGCGGCGCCGTGGTGACGGTGCTGGTGCAGTCCGGCACGCTGCGGGTCGGGGACACCATGGTGGTGGGCAACGCCCACGGCCGTGTCCGCGCGATGTTCGACGACGACGGCACCACCGTGACCGAGGCGCCGCCGTCGCGTCCGGTCCAGGTGCTGGGTCTGTCCTCCGTGCCCCGCGCCGGTGACACCTTCCTCGTCACCGAGGATGACCGCACCGCTCGCCAGATCGCCGAGAAGCGTGAGGCGGCGGACCGCAACGCCATGCTGGCCAAGCGCCGCAAGCGGATCTCCCTGGAGAACTTCGACCAGGCCGTGGCCGAGGGCAAGATCGACACCCTCAACCTCATCATCAAGGGCGACGCCTCCGGCGCCGTGGAGGCCCTCGAGGACTCCCTGCTCGAGGTCGAGGTCGGCGACGAGGTCCAGCTGCGCGTCATCCACCGCGGCGTGGGTGCCATCACGCAGAACGACGTCAACCTGGCCACCGTGGACAACGCCATCATCATCGGCTTCAACGTCCGTCCGGCCGAGCGCGTCAACGATCTTGCCGACAAGGAGGGCGTGGACATGCGCTTCTACTCGGTGATCTATGACGCGATCGATGACATCGAGAGCGCACTGAAGGGCATGCTCAAGCCGGAGTACGAAGAGGTCCAGTTGGGCACCGCGGAGGTCCGCGAGGTCTTCCGGTCCTCCAAGTGGGGCAGCATCGCCGGCTCGTTGGTCCGTTCCGGGCTCATCCGCCGCAACTCGTCCGCCCGCCTCGTGCGGGACGGCAATGTGGTGGCGGACAAGCTCAAGATCGAGTCCCTGCGTCGGTTCAAGGACGATGCCACCGAGGTCCGCGACGGCTACGAGTGCGGTATCGGTCTGGGCAGCTTCAATGACATCAAGGAAGGCGACATCATCGAGACCTTCGAGATGCAGGAGAAGCCGCGCGTCTGAACCGGCGTGGTCCGAAAGCAGAAGCGATGAAGATGCGACGAAGAGGAGAGGACTGAGCCCATGGTGGATCAGGCACGCGCGGCCCGGTTGGCCCAGAGGATCAAGGTGCTGGTCGCCGAGGCCCTGCGCAAGCGGGTCAAGGACGAGCGGGCCGAAGCCATCACCGTGACGGAGGTGCGGGTCACCAATGACCTGCAGCACGCCACCGTGTACTACACGGTGCTCGGTGACGCCGCCGCGGCGGAGGGGGCCCGGGAGGTCCTGACGGCGAACCACGGTGCCCTCCGGCACGAGGTGGGCCGTCAGCTGACCATTCGGCTCGTCCCCACCCTGGAGTTCGTGGCGGACGAGGTCCCCGAGACCGCGGCGCACCTTGAAGAGGTGCTCGCGGCGGCCCGGGAGCGGGACGCCGAGCTGGCCAGGTTGCGTGAGAACGCCACCTTCGCCGGGGACGCGGATCCGTACAGGAAGCCCGGGGAGGACGCAGCGGACGGCGACGCCGATCCGGCAGGGGACGAGGACCAGGCCCGTTGAGCGGGACCTCCCGACGCTCCTCGAGCCGGGAGTTGCCCGAGGGCGCTCCCGGCACCCAGTCCTCGGGACTGGTGCTTGTCGACAAGCCGACTGGCCTGACCTCCCATGACGTGGTGGGAAGGGTCCGCCGGCTTGCCGGCACCCGGAAGGTCGGCCACGCCGGCACCCTGGACCCCATGGCCACGGGGCTACTGGTGATCGGGTACAACAAGGCGACCCGGCTGCTCACGGCCATCACGGGTTCGGACAAGACCTACCGGGCGACGGTCCGGCTCGGGATCTCCACGGTGACGGATGACGCCGAGGGCGAGGTCCTGGCGACCCGGCTGGCCAATGCGGTCACCCCGGAACGTGTCACCGCGGCGATCGCGGGTCTCACGGGAGACATCCATCAGGTTCCCTCGGCCGTCTCGGCGATCAAGGTGGACGGCCAGCGGGCCTATCAACGGGTCCGCGCCGGCGAGGACGTCCGGCTCGAGGCCCGCCCGGTCACCGTCCGCCGTTTCGAGGTCATCGGATTTCGCCGTGCCGCGGACGGCACCACAGTGGACCTGGACGTGGAGGTCGACTGCACCTCGGGAACCTATATCCGGGCACTGGCCCGGGACCTGGGTGAGGCCCTTGAGACCGGCGGCCATCTGACCGCCCTGCGGCGCACCTCCGTGGGGCCCTTCTCCGTGACGGATGCGGTGACCCTCGAGGACCTGGCGGTCCGATTCACGGCGACCGAGCTCTCGGCGGCCGCCGCAGGGCTGTTCCCCGTGCGGCGTCTGAGCGCTCTCGAGGCCTCCGAGTTGTCCTTCGGGCGGCGGATCCCCGCCACCGGCACCGAGGGCACGGTGGCCGCTCAGGGCCCGGACGGGGCAGTGGTGGCCCTCATCTCCGATCAGGCGCGCCGGGGTTCGGCGGAGGTTTCGGAGGAGGTCTCGGCCAAGCCGGAGATCGTCTTCGCCCCGGCCGGTACCCCCGATGCGCCCGGTACCTCGGGGAGCGGGGCATGATCACGGACGCCTGGTTCTGGGTGGGCACGGCCATCTGCGCGGTCTCTCTGGTGGTCTGCGTGGTCATGACGGTGCTGCGGAGGTTCCCTGATGACGTCTCGATTCTCTCGATCGCCGCGGTGGAACTGTTCCTGCTGGTCTACGGCGCGGGTGCCCTGGTACGTGGAGGCACCGAGCCGATGCAGGGGGAGTTGTGGGAGTTCTGGGGATACGTGATCACGGCGCTGATCGTTCCGGTGGTCGCCTTCCTCTGGGCGGTGACGGACCGGACCCGCTGGTCCAACCTCGTCATGGCGGCAGTGGGGCCCACCATTTTCGTGATGTTGCACAGGATGCAGGTGATCTGGTTTGGCTGACGTCACCGGTCCGGAGACTTCTCGGCCGTTGAGGCGCAACCAGGGGCTCGGCCGCATCCTGGTCATGGTCTATGCCGTCTTCGCGCTGTCTTCCTTCGCGCGGTCGATGTACCAGATCCTCGTGCACTTCGACGATGCCCCCCTGGCGTACCTGCTCTCCGGGTTCGCCGCCGCGGTCTACATCGTGGCCACGCTGTCCCTGGCCCGCTCGGGGCGGACGGCGTGGTTCGTCTCCCTTGTGGCCGTCGGGATCGAGCTGCTCGGAGTGGTCGGCATCGGCCTGTGGACGGTGCTGGACCCGCAGCTGTTCGCCGAAGACACGGTCTGGAGCCGTTTCGGGTCCGGCTACGGCTACATCCCGCTCGTGCTGCCGATCATCGGAATGGCCTGGCTGCTGGCACACCGGCCCCGATCCGCCACCGCCGAGACACCGGTGCAGCCGCACCCGTGATCAGGTGGATAATCGAGAGGTGAGCCGAAGCGGAGGAACAGCCATGCACTATTGGGACGGCCTGACCGCCGTACCCCGGGACCAGGTTCCCTCGGTGGTCACCATCGGCAACTTCGACGGTGTCCACCGTGGCCACCGTCAGGTGCTGGACCAGGTGGTCTCCACGGCGCGGGCCGCCGGAGCGCCCTCCGTGGCGATCACCTTCGATCCGCACCCCCGGGTGGTGCACCGTCCCAACGATCTCCAAGAGGCCATCACCGGCTACGAGGAGAAGGCCCGGCTGATCGCTGACCGCGGCATCGACGCCATGCTCGTGATCCACTACACCCTCGAATTCGCCCAGCAGAGCCCCGAGGAGTTCGTGAAGAACGTGATCGTGGACGCCGTCAACGCGCGGGCCGTGGTGGTGGGCCGGGACGTCCGCTTCGGATTCCGCAACGCCGGGGACTTCGACACCATGGTCCAATTGGGCCACCAGTACGGCTTCGAGGTCATCGACGTGGAGGACTACGGCGATGACCGCCGGTGCTCCTCCACGTGGATCCGTGAGGCCCTGCGGGAGGGTGGCGTCCGCGAGGCGGCCGGCGTGCTGGGCCGCCGGCACCGCGTGCACGGGGAGGTGGTCCACGGCTTCGCACGCGGTCGCGAGCTCGGATTCCCCACCGCCAACCTCTCCGAGGAGGTCCAGGGCATGATCCCGGCAGACGGCGTCTATGCCGGGTGGCTGCACGACGAGTCCGCGCGCCGGTGGCCCGTGGCCATCTCCGTGGGGTCCAACCCGACCTTCGACGGGGTCTCCCGCGTGGTGGAGGCCCACGTCATCGACCGTCCCCACGAGCAGGTGGAGGACTTCGACCTCTACGGTCAGTTCGTGACGGTGGAGTTCGTGGACCGGCTCCGCGGCATGGTGGCCTTCGAGGGCATCCCGAAGCTGATCGAGCAGATGACCCAGGACGTGGACCGCACCCGCGAGGTGTTGGCCGCGGCACCCAGGCCGTGAGCATCCCGCCCCGCCCTTCCGGGGACCCCCGGCTGGACGAGGCCTCGCGCCGCACCCTCGGGGGTGCCTTCCAGGACGGGGGAGAGCACTACGACTCGGTGCGCCCCTCCTACCCGGAGGCCATCGTCGACTTCATGGTGCCCGCAGATGCCCGCACGGCCGTGGACCTCGGTGCCGGGACCGGACTCTTCACGCGCCTGCTGGCCGCACGCGGGGTGGAGGTGGCCGCCGTCGACCCCTCGGCCTCCATGCTGGGACCGTTGCGGCGCGCGGTGCCCTCAGCCACCGTGGTCCAGGCCACCGCGGAGGCCACCGGGCTGCCGACCGGCCGGGCTGACCTGGTGACGTGCGCGCAGGCCTGGCATTGGATCGATCCGGAGGCCGGCTCGGCGGAGGCCGCCCGCCTGCTGCGGCCGGGCGGCGCACTGGCCCTGGTGTGGAACCAACTGGACACCACGGTGCCGTGGGTGCATCGGCTGACCCGGATCATGCATGCCGGGGACGTCCACGCCGCGGACCCGGACCGGCGCCGCACCCGCGCGCCCTTCGGCGCGGAGGAACACCTCCAGGTGCGTTGGACGGATCGTACGACGCCGGCCGGACTGCACGCGCTGATGGCGTCCCGTTCGTACTGGCTCCGGTCCGGTGACGCCATCCGGACGCGGATGACCACGAACCTGGACTGGTACCTCACCGAGCACCTCGGGTTCACCGCGCAGGAGGAGATCGAGCTGCCGTACCTGACCTTCGCGGTCCGGACGCGGTGCGACTGAAGCAGGCCCCTCCTGTTAGACTGGATGGCTGGTGCCCGCTGTAGTCCGCGGTGGCGGGGTCACCATTCATGATCGCGGCACAACTCTCCAAGGAGTTCGCGTGGCACTCGACCCCGCCGTCAAGCAGGACATCATCAAGGAATACGCCACCCACGAGGGCGACACCGGTTCTCCGGAAGTGCAGATCGCTGTGCTGTCCCGTCGCATCTCGGACCTGACGGAACACCTGAAGTCCCACAAGCACGACCACCACACCCGCCGCGGCCTGATGGCCATGGTCGGTCGTCGTCGTCGCATGCTCGGCTACCTGGCCAAGACCGACATCGGGCGCTACCGCGTGCTGATCGAGCGTATCGGCCTGCGCAAGTAGCCTGTCAGACGGAGGCGGTGTCCCGGTGTGGGGGTTTTCCCATTCGGGCCACCGCCTCTAGTCTTATCCGGGGGAGGACACCCGATGTGTCCGTTCCCGTCACCATCAACCTCGCCCCGAGCCCGAACCCATTCGCGGTCCTCGACAGTGGCTTCCGGAATCCTCCAGACCGTAGTGTCCGGGAGTCCGGGGGCTTCGATCGAAGACCGGGTGGAGACGCGCCGGGGCTTGACGAAAGGACACCCACCCATGGAGGGTCCCGAGATCAAGTTCGCCGAAGCAGTCATCGACAACGGCACGTACGGACAGCGCGTCGTGCGCTTCGAGACGGGCCGCCTGGCCCAGCAGGCCGCCGGCGCGGCCATGGTCTACATCGATGACGAGACGTCGATGCTGGCCGCCACCACCGTGGGCAGGTCCCCGCGTGAGGGCTTCGACTTCTTCCCGCTGACCGTGGACGTCGAGGAGCGCATGTATGCCGCCGGACGCATCCCCGGCTCCTTCTTCCGCCGTGAGGGCCGCCCGTCCACGGACGCCGTCCTCACCTGCCGGCTGATCGACCGTCCACTGCGCCCTGCCTTCACCAAGGGCATCCGCAACGAGGTCCAGGTGGTCATCACCGTCACCTCGATCGCCCCGGACGAGGTCTATGACACGGTGGCCATCAATGCCGCCTCCATGTCCACCCAGCTCTCCGGTCTGCCCTTCTCCGGGCCGATCGGCGGCGTGCGCGTCGCCCTGGTGGATGACGGCGCCGGCAACCGCCAGTGGGTGGCCTTCCCGAAGCACTCCCAGCTCAAGAACGCCGTGTTCAACATGGCCGTGGCCGGCCGCGTGGCCGGTGACGACATCGCCGTGATGATGGTGGAGGCCGAGGCCACCCCGGATTCCTGGAGCCTCATCAAGGAACAGGGCGCCACCGCCCCCACCGAGGAGATCGTGGCCGAGGGACTCGAGGCCGCCAAGCCGTTCATCAAGGCCCTGTGCGAGGCCCAGGCCGACCTGGCCCAGCGCGCCGCCAAGGCCCCGGTGGACGTGCCGATCTTCAAGGACTACGAGGACGACGCCTACGAGGCCGTGGAACAGTTCGCCGCGGCCCGCCTGCAGGAGATCTACTCGATCGCGGACAAGCAGGAGCGCCAGAACGCCGACGACGCCTACCGCACCGAGGTCCTCGAGGCCCTGACCGGCGAGGGCACCGCGTTCGCCGAGCGCAGTGGTGAGATCTCGAAGGCCTACGGCTCCGCGACCAAGAAGGCCGTTCGCCAGTCGATCCTGACCAACCAGATCCGCATCGACGGCCGCGGCCTGACGGACATCCGCAAGTTGACTGCCGAGGTGGAGGTGCTGCCGCGCGTGCACGGCTCCGCCATCTTCGAGCGCGGCGAGACCCAGATCATGGGCGTCACCACGCTGAACATGCTCAAGATGGAGCAGCAGATCGACTCGCTGGCCCCCGAGACGTCCAAGCGCTACCTGCACCACTACAACTTCCCGCCGTACTCCGTCGGTGAGACCGGCCGCGTGGGCTCCCCGAAGCGCCGCGAGATCGGTCACGGCGCACTCGCCGAGCGCGCCATGGTCCCGGTGCTGCCGACCCGCGAGGAGTTCCCCTACGCGATCCGTCAGGTCTCCGAGGCCCTGGGGTCCAACGGCTCCACGTCCATGGGCTCCGTCTGCGCCTCGACCCTGTCCCTGCTCAACGCCGGTGTGCCGCTGAAGGCTCCCGTGGCCGGCATCGCCATGGGCCTGGTCTCGGACACCGTGGACGGTCAGACCCGCTACGCGGCCCTGACGGACATCCTGGGCGCCGAGGATGCCTTCGGTGACATGGACTTCAAGGTGGCCGGCACCTCCGAGTTCGTCACCGCCATCCAGCTCGACACCAAGCTGGACGGCATCCCCGCGTCCGTGCTGGCCGCCGCGCTGACCCAGGCCCGTGAGGCTCGCCTGCACATCCTGGGTGTGCTGAACGCCGCGATCGACGCGCCGGACGAGATGAGCGAGTTCGCTCCGCGCATCATCGCCGTCAAGATCCCCGTGGACAAGATCGGTGCGGTGATCGGCCCGAAGGGTGCCATGATCAACCAGATCCAGGACGACACGGGCGCGGACATCTCCATCGAGGACGACGGCACCGTGCTGATCGGCGCCACCGAGGGCTCCTCCGCCGAGGCCGCCCGTTCCGCGATCAACGCCATCGCCAACCCGCAGGTCCCCGAGGTCGGTGAGCGCTACCTCGGCACCGTGGTGAAGCTGACCACCTTCGGCGCGTTCGTGTCCCTCACCCCGGGCAAGGACGGGCTGCTGCACATCTCGGAGCTGCGCAAGATCAATGACGGCAAGCGCGTCGAGGACGTCGAGGACGTCGTCGGGGTCGGCCAGAAGATCCAGGTCGAGATCACCAAGATCGACGACCGCGGCAAGCTGTCCCTGGCCCCCGTGGTCGAGGGCGGCGAGTCCGAGTCCGAGTCCGAAGGCGGCGAGTCCGAGGGTTCCGACGCCGACGGCTCCGAGGAGAACTGATCTCCCGGTAGCAGGATCCCCGCGCTGATCCGTCAGCGCACCGGCCGGTGGCCCGCACATGTCGTGCGGGCCACCGGCTGTTTAATGGTGCCGGTGAACTCTGTCCCGCCCCCTCCTGTCCCACGTCCGGTCCGAGGCCGGACGGGCCCGGCGACGGGCCGACGTCGGGAGCGGAGGCGTGGTCTGACCCGGCGCTCAGCGTTGGCCGCGGCAGCCGTGGGGACGGTGGGGGTGGGTCTCGGCGTGCGGTTCCTGGCGGATGGCGGCTGGACGGGCCCCGCCGGAGATGCCCTGTACGCGGTACTGATCTACCTCCTGGTGGCCTGGTGCGCGGCCAGGAGGTCGCCGTGGATGGTGGTCGGCGTGGCTCTGGCGCTCTGCTGGATCATCGAGGTGTTCCAGCTGACCGGCCTGCCCCTGCTGATGGCGGAGGCGTGGTGGCCTGTGCGGCTGGTCTTCGGCACGGGCTTCGCGTGGGCGGACCTGGTGGCCTATGCCGCCGGGTGCGCGGCAGCCGGTGTCACCGATGCGGTGCTGATCCGCAGGGGAGTGGCCGGACGCTGACCGTGGCAGGAGTGCCGCGCTGGTAGTTTCGGGACCATGACCCCTACCTTCCCCATTCCCGCCGACTTCACCGGAACCATCCAGGACGCGGGCCACGGTTCCGTGGTCAGGCGCTCGGTCCTGCCGGGCGGCGTCAGGGTGCTCACGGAGTCGATGCCGGACCAGCGCTCGGTCACCATCGGATTCTGGGTGGCCGTCGGCTCCCGGGACGAGGCCGAGGGCGGATTCGGTTCCACGCATTTCCTGGAACACCTGCTGTTCAAGGGCACCCCGCAGCGCACGGCCATGGACATCGCCACGGCCTTCGACCGGGTGGGCGGCGAGTCCAATGCCTCCACGGCCAAGGAATCCACGTGTTACCACGCGCGGGTGTTGGACACCGACCTGCCCATGGCCATCGACGTCATCACGGACATGGTGACCTCGGCGCTGATCGATGCGGACGAGCTGGAGACCGAACGCGGGGTCATCCTCGAGGAGCTGGCCATGGACGCGGACGACCCGATCGACGTGGCCCACGAGGCCCTCGCGGCCCAACTGCTGGAGGGGCACCCCCTGGGGCGCCCGATCGGGGGCACACCGGAGACCATCAACGCGGTCACCCGGGACCGGGTCATGGACCACTACCGCCACTGGTACCGCCCGGACGAACTGGTGGTGACCGCGGCCGGGGGGCTGGACCATGATGACGTCTGCCGTCAGGTCCTCGAGGCCCTGGGACGCTCCGGATGGGACTTGCCCGAGGACACTGCACCAGCACCTCGGCGCAGCCATGTCTATGCCGGGGCCGGCATCGCCGAGGGCCTGCATCCGATCACCCGCCCGGTCGAACAGACGTCCGTGCTGGTGGGCGGGCGCTCGATGCACACCCTGGACCCGGGTCGATTCGCCCTGGCCCTGATGAACTCCGCCCTGGGCGGGGGGATGAGCTCGCGCCTCTTCCAGGAGATCCGCGAGAAGCGGGGGTTGGCCTACAACACCTACTCATTCAATGCCGGGTACTCTGACGCGGGATACTTCGGCCTGTACGCGGGTTGTTCACCGCTGAAGGCCACCACCGTGGCGGACCTGATGGTCGCCGAACTCGAGCGGTTGGCCGAGCACGGCCTGACCGAGGAGGAACTGGACCGCGCGCGCGGACAGCTCTCCGGGGGCACCGTGCTGGGCCTGGAGGACACGGGTTCCCGGATGTCCCGGCTGGGCCGCGCCGAGTTGGTCACGGGGGAGTTCGTGGACCTGGACGGGGCCCTCGAGCGCTTGCACGCCGTGACGGCGGACCAGGTGCGGGAGGTGGCCCAGCGCCTGGCCGCCTCCCCGCGGGCAACCGTGGTGGTGGGTCCGGAGGCCTGAGGGCTCGCTGGTTTCTTCCGGGTGTCCCCGTTCGACTCCCGGCGTGTTGGACCCGCTATCGCTTGACTCGAAGTGGTGTGTGCAACATTCTTGACGGCATCGGTCCGTCAGGGTCGAGTCGTCCTGAAGCCCGAGGGGTCGGGCGCCGCATCGTGAACAGAAGGACCGGAACGTCACCATGGATCAACTGCAAGTCGTGCTGGACAACATCGGGTCCTTCGTCTGGGGGCCTTGGTTCCTCATCCCCCTGCTCTTGGGCACCGGCCTGTACCTGACGGTCCGGCTGGGCTTCCTGCAGTTCCACAAGCTCTTCCCGGCCCTTCGGCTTGGTCTGTTCCGCCGTCGGGACGACACGGACGAGGGGGACATCTCCCAGTTCCAGGCGCTCACCACGGCTTTGGCGGCCACGGTCGGGACGGGCAACATCGTGGGCGTCGCCACGGCGATCGGCATCGGGGGGCCGGGCGCCCTGTTCTGGATGTGGGTCACGGGACTGCTTGGCATGGCATCCAAGTACTCCGAGGCCTACCTGGGTGTCCGATTCCGCACCACCGATGAGGCGGGCGACAAGTCCGGTGGCCCCCAGTACTACCTGCAGAAGGCCATCAGGGGCCCCGTCGGCAAGATTCTGGCCCTGTCCTTCGCGGTGTTCGCCTTCCTGGCGTCCTTCGGCATCGGCAACATGACCCAGGGCAATGCCATCGCGGTCAATGTGGAGGGTTCGTTCAACGTGGCCCCCTGGGTCACCGGCGTGGTCCTCACCGCATTGACCATGCTGGTGCTGCTCGGTGGCATCAAGTCGATCGGCCGGGTCACCGCCGGTCTGGTCCCGGTGATGATCGTCCTGTACGTTGCGGCAGCCATCTTCGTCCTGGCCGTGAACATCGTGGACATTCCCGCGGCCTTTGCGCTCATCTTCACGGATGCGTTCACCGGCACCGCCGCCGTGGGCGGTTTCACCGGCTCGATCCTGATCATCGCCATCCAGTACGGAGTGGCCCGTGGAATGTTCTCCAACGAGTCCGGTCTGGGTTCCGCCGCCATTGCCGCCGCGGCCGCGCAGACCTCCCATCCGGTGCGTCAGGGTTTGGTGTCCATGACGCAGACCTTCATCGACACCATCATCGTGGTGTCGTTCACGGGCCTGGTCATCATCACCACTGGAGCCTGGGAGCTCGGGGGAGATGAAGCCGGCACCATGACCGGTGAGGCCTTTGCCGCCGGCCTGCCCGGCGAATGGGGTCACCTGATCGTGACGGTGGGCCTGATCCTCTTCGCGTTCTCCACCATCCTGGGATGGTCCTACTACGGCGAACGCAACGTGGAGCGCCTGTTCGGCCAGCGCCTGGTCATGCCCTACCGCGTGCTCTTCTCCGTCGTGGTCTTCGTCGGCTGCACCGTGCCGCTGGCCCTGGTGTGGTCCTTCTCGGACATCATGAACGGTCTGATGGCGCTGCCGAACCTGATCGGCCTGCTGGCCCTGTCCGCGCTGGTCGCCCGCGAGACGAAGCACTATCTCAAGCACGATCCGAAGCTCGTGGCCACCACGGCGGAGATCGAGGCCTTCATGGTGGAGCGGCCGGGCTGGGAGGACTGGAAGTCCGGGAACGTGGTCGGCTCGTCCCGCACGCACACCGGCCGCGCGCCCGTGCAGTCCACCGAGAAGAGGGATTAGCGCATAGTCATGGCCCGGAATCCGTTCAGGATCGGGTGGCAAGCCCTTCAGCATTTCCGATACTGAGCGGAAGGTAAAGGTCTCGGCCCCGGCGAGGAATTCTTCTAAAGAAGGACTGCCGCCGGGGCCCTTTCCTGCTTACAGTGGGTCCATGACGACCCCGGTCAAGCCCGGATTGGATGGTCCGGCAGCCCAGGCATTGCTCAGCATCGGCAGGTTCTTCACCCGATGGGACGAGACCGAGGACGGCCGAGCGGTCTTCCGCGAGGGCGGCCGGGACGGCGACGCCTTCTACCGCAACCGGTGGAGCCATGACAAGGTGGTCCGCTCCACCCACGGGGTGAACTGCACGGGCTCCTGCTCCTGGAAGGTGTACGTCAAGGACGGCATCATCACCTGGGAGGCGCAGGAGACCGACTACCCGTCCGTCGGCCCGGACAGTCCCGAGTACGAGCCACGCGGCTGCCCCCGCGGGGCCGCCTTCTCCTGGTACACGTACTCGCCCACCCGGGTGCGCTACCCCTATGTCCGCGGCACCCTGTTGGAGATGTTCCGGAAGGCCAAGCGGGACCACGGCGGGGACGCGGTGCTCGCCTGGCAGTCCATCGTCGAGGATCCCGTCCGGCGCCGCGCCTACCAGCAGGCCCGCGGCAAGGGCGGCCTCGTGCGTGCCTCGTGGCAGGAGTCCATCGAGCTGTCCGCCGCCGCGCACGTGCACACCATCAAGACCTACGGTCCGGACCGCTGCTCCGGTTTCTCCCCCATCCCGGCCATGTCCATGGTCTCGCACGCGGCCGGGTCCCGGTTCATGAACCTCATCGGCGGGGTGATGAACAGCTTCTACGACTGGTACGCGGACCTTCCCGTCGCCAGCCCGCAGGTCTTCGGCGACCAGACGGACGTGCCCGAATCCGGGGACTGGTGGGACGCCACCTACCTGATGATGTGGGGCTCCAACGTCCCCGTCACCCGCACCCCGGACGCCCACTGGATGGCCGAGGTCCGCTACCGCGGCACCAAGGTGGTCTCCGTCAGCCCCGACTACGCGGACAACACCAAGTTCGCCGACGAATGGCTGCCCGCCCAGGCCGGCACGGACGCCGCCCTGGCCATGTCCCTGGGCCACGTGGTCCTCAAGGAGAACTTCGTGGACCGACGGGTGCCCTTCTTCGAGGACTACGTCACCCAGTTCACGGACCTGCCCTTCCTGGTCACCCTCGACGAGCGCGAGGACGGCACGGTGGTGCCCGGCAAGTTCCTCACGGCCGCGGACCTCGGCGGGGCCGAGGCCGAGGCGGCGGACCCGCAGTTCAAGACGGTCCTGCTGGACCGGGACGCCGGCACCCCGGTGGTGCCGCAGGGCTCGGTCGGGTTCCGGTACAACGACCGGGACGAGGGCCGCTGGAACCTGGACCTGCAGGGCGTGCGGCCCGCGGTGTCGGTGGCGGACACCACCGGGTACGACGGCGGCGCCTCCCCGGTCTGCCTGCCCGCCTTCACCGATGCGGACGGCTCCGGGTCGGTGATCCACCGGGGCGTGCCGGTCACCGTGGTCGCGGGGTGGACGGTGACCACCGTCTTCGACCTGATGCTCGCCCAGTACGGTGTCGGCCGCGAGGGCCTGCCGGGGGACTGGGCCACCGGCTACGAGGACCCGACGACCCCCTACACGCCGGCCTGGCAGGAGGACATCACCTCCGTGCCCGCCGAGGCTGCCATCCGCACCGCGCGGGAGTTCGCGAAGAACGCGGAGGAGTCCGGCGGACGGTCCATGATCATCCTCGGCGCCGGCATCTGCCAGTGGTACCACGGGGACGCCACCTACCGGGCGATCCTGGCCCTGCTGATGCTGTGCGGCTGTCAGGGCCGCAACGGCGGTGGCTGGGCACACTACGTCGGCCAGGAGAAGGCGCGGCCCATCACCGGCTGGGCCACCATGGCCGGCGCGACGGACTGGGTCCGCCCGCCGCGGTACATGATCGGCACCGCCTACTGGTACCTGCACACGGACCAGTTCCGCTCGGACGGCTACTCCTCGGACTCGCTGCAGTCCCCCCTGGCGGAGGGGCACCTGGCCGGCAAGCACACCGCGGACGTGATCGCCCAGTCCACGCGCATGGGGTGGATGCCGTTCTTCCCCCAGTTCACCCAGAACCCGCTGGACGTGGCGGATCAGGCCGCGGCCGCCGTCGAGCACGGCGAAGCCGCCACGGAGGCCGAGTGGATCGCCGCACGGCTCAAGGACGAGACCCTGCAGATGGCGGTGGAGGACCCGGACGCCGAGGCGAACTGGCCGCGCACCCTGGTGCTGTGGCGGTCCAACCTGCTGGGGTCCTCGGCCAAGGGCGAGGAGTACTTCCTCAAGCACCTGCTCGGCACGCACCACAACGTGATGGGAACGGACCACGGCGAGTCCCGGCCGCGGGAGGTGGCCTGGCACGAGCAGGCGCCGGAGGGCAAGCTGGACCTGCTGGTCTCGGCCGATTTCCGGATGACGAGTTCCACCCTGCTCTCCGACGTCGTGTTCCCCGCGGCCACCTGGTACGAGAAGCACGACCTCTCCTCCACGGACATGCATCCCTTCGTCCACGCCTTCACCCCGGCCATCACGCCTCCGTGGGAGGCCAAGACGGACTTCGAGCTGTTCCGCCTGCTGGCCGAGGAGGTCGCCCGCCAGTCCAGGACCCACCTGGGCGTCCGCCGGGACGTGGTGGCCACGGCCCTGCAGCACGACACCCCCGGGGAGATCGCCCAGCCGGGCGGCCACGCCCCCGACTGGAAGGGCACCGACCTGCCGGCGGTGCCGGGGAAGAACCTGCCGAACCTCAAGGTCGTCGAGCGGGACTTCACGGCCATCGGGGAGCAGTTCGCCGCCATCGGGCCCTTGGCGGACACCCTGGGGTTGACCACCAAGAACGTCACCTTCGACGTCACCGAGGAGGTCGACCGGCTGGGCCGGATGCACGGGGTCTTCGACTCCGGTGCCGCCGCCGGGCGGCCCGCCATCGACACGGACGCGAAGATGGCGGAGGCGATCCTGATGTTCTCCGGTGCCACCAACGGCGAGCTCGCCGTGCAGGGCTTCGAGACCCTGGAGAAGCGCACGGGCGTGCAGCTGGCCGACCTGGCCGCCGGCTCCCAGGAGAAGCGCATCTCCTTCGCCGACACCCAGGCCGCCCCGGTGCCGGTGATCACGTCTCCGGAGTGGTCGGGATCGGAGACCGGAGGACGCCGCTACGCCCCGTTCACGGTCAACATCGAGCGGCTCAAGCCCTTCCACACGCTCACCGGCCGCATGCACTTCCTGCTGGACCACGACTGGATGAAGGACATGGGGGAGATGCTGCCGACGTACCGGCCGCCCCTGGACATGCACCGGCTCTTCGGCGAACCGAAACTCGGTGAGCGCGGGGAGCTGTCCATCTCGCTGCGCTACCTCACCCCGCACAACAAGTGGTCCATCCACTCCGAATACCAGGACAACCTGTTCATGCTCTCGCTCTCCCGCGGCGGCACCAACGTCTGGATGAGCCCCCAGGACGCGGCGCTGATCGAGGTGACGGACAACGAATGGGTCGAATGCGTCAACAACAACGGCGTGTTCGTGGGACGGGCCATCGTCAGCCACCGCATGCCCGAGGGCGTGGTCTACGTGCACCACGCGCAGGAGCGGACCATCGACGTGCCGAAGTCCGAGGCCACGGGCCGGCGCGGCGGCATCCACAACTCGGTGACCCGCATCCTGGTCAAACCCACGCACATGATCGGCGGCTACGCCCACCTGTCCTGGGCGTTCAACTATCTCGGCCCCACCGGCAACCAGCGCGACATCATCTCGATGGTCCGCAAGCGCTCCCAGGAGGTTCAGTACTGATGAGGATCATGGCCCAGACCGCCATGGTGATGGCTCTCGACAAGTGCATCGGCTGCCACACCTGTTCCGTCACCTGCAAGCAGGCCTGGACCAACCGGGCCGGCACCGAGTACGTGTGGTTCAACAACGTGGAGACCCGCCCCGGGCAGGGCTATCCCCGCCGCTACGAGGACCAGGAGACCTGGAAGGGCGGCTGGGAGCTGAACAAGCGGGGCAACCTCAAGCTCAAGTCCGGCGGTCGGCTGTCCAAGATGTTCGGCCTGTTCGCCAGCCCGGTCCAGCCCAAGCTCGCGGACTACTACGAGCCCTGGACCTACGACTACCAGAACCTCATCAACGCTCCGGCCGGGGACGACTTCCCGGTGGCCAAGCCCAAGTCCCTCATCACGGGGCAGGACACCAAGATCACCTGGTCCGCCAACTGGGACGACAACCTGGGCGGCACCACGCAGATGGGCCACCTGGACCCGATCGTGGAGAAGGTGCGCCGGGAGTCCGAGGAGAAGATCAAGTTCGAGTTCGAGCAGACCTTCATGTTCTACCTGCCAAGGATCTGCGAGCACTGCCTGAACCCCTCCTGCATGGCCGCGTGCCCCTCCGGTGCCATCTACAAGCGCGAGGAGGACGGGATCGTGCTCGTGGACCAGGACCGCTGCCGCGGCTGGCGCCAGTGCGTCACCGGCTGCCCGTACAAGAAGATCTACTACAACCACAAGTCCGGCAAGGCCGAGAAATGCACCTTCTGCTACCCGCGCGTGGAGGTGGGCATCCCCACCGTGTGCGCGGAGACCTGCGTGGGCCGGCTGCGGTACATCGGCATCTTCCTGTACGACGCCGACCGAGTCGCCGAGGCCGCGTCCGTCCCCGACGAGCAGGACCTCTACGAGGCCCAGCTCGACCTGATGATGGACCCCCACGACCCGGAAGTGATCGAGGCGGCCCGGGCGGAGGGCATCCCCGAGGACTGGCTCGAGGCGGCCCGGCGCTCGCCCGTGTACAAGCTGGCCAAGGAGATGCGGGTGGCCCTGCCCCTGCACCCCGAGTACCGGACCATGCCCATGGTCTGGTACGTCCCTCCGCTGTCCCCGGTGGTGGACCTGCTCAAGGACCAGGGCCACGACGGCGAGGACGCGGACAACCTGTTCGGCGCCATCGAGTCGCTGCGCATCCCCGTCGAGTACCTCGCCGAGCTGTTCACCGCCGGGGACACGCAGCTGATCACCGGCGTGCTGCGCAGGCTCGCGGCCATGCGCTCCTACATGCGGGACATCACCCTGGGCCAGGAGGCCGACGAGTCGATCGCCGAGGCCGTCGGCATGACCGGGTCACAGGTCTACGAGATGTACCGGCTGATGGCGATCGCCAAGTACGAGGACCGCTACGTCATCCCCACCGCCCACGTGGAGGATGCCCACAACCTGGAGGAACTGGGGTGCTCCCTGGACGTGGACGGCGGCCCGGGCATGGGCCAGCTGGGCGGGCTCGGGGAGGCCTCGGGCCGGCCGGTGCCGGTGGCACAGGAGAACTTCATGGCCCTGCAGGCACGCCAGACCGCGGAGGACGCCACCGGCAACACCCAACTGGCGGGGCGCGTCAACCTGCTCAACTGGGATGGCAACGGCAGCCCCGAAGGGCTGTTCCCCGGACGGAAGGCCCGTACGGCGCGGGACATCGGCCAGCTGGAGGAACCGGACAGCCCGGCCGACGGCACCACCACGCGCAGCGGTGAGACGGCATGAGGCTGCTCGAGAGGCTCCTCGGCAAGGCCGGACCCGGCTCCCTGGATCCGGGGGAGTACCGTGACCCGGACCCGTTCCGCAGCGCCGTGGTGCGCCAGGCCGGGGCCGTGCTGCTGTCCTACCCCGACGAGCCGATGCTGGGCCGGCTGGAGCAGGTCCGCGAGGCGATCGCGGAGGTCGGGGCGGACGTCGCCCTGGTGGACCCGCTCTACGAGTGGCTCACCGCCCGGCCCCTGCACGAGGTCCAGGCAGACTACGTCCAGGAGTTCGACCTCTCCCGGCGGCACAGCCTGCACCTGACCTACTGGACGGACGGGGACACCCGCCGCCGGGGTGAGGCGCTAGCCGCCTTCAAGGAGGTCTACCGGGCGGCCGGCTGCGCGCTGGACGACGCGGAACTGCCCGACTACCTGCCGCTCGTCCTGGAATTCGCGGCCCGCGTGGACGCAGAGGCCGGCTACGACATGCTGCAGCGCTACCGGCCGTCCCTCGAACTGCTGCGACTGGCCCTGGACGAGGACGAGCTGCCCCACTACGGCCTCATCGCCCTGGTCTGTTCCACGCTGCCGGGGCCGTCCCCGAAGGACAAGGACGCCGTACAGGCCATGGCTGGCTACGGACCGCCCACCGAGACCGTCGGGTTGGACCCCTCCGACCCGCGCCTGCTGCCCTTCACTCCGGCCGGCACCGGGGGCTCGATGAACGGAGAACCGGAACATGGACGGCGCTGAGATCGGCATCTGGGACATCCTGCTGTGGGGCGTGCTGCCCTATGTGGTGCTGGCCGTGGTGATCGGCGGGACCATCTGGCGCTACCGCTATGACCAGTTCGGCTGGACCACCCGGTCCAGCCAGCTCTACGAGTCCCGGCTGCTGCGGATCGCCTCGCCCCTGTTCCACTTCGGCATCCTGGCGGTGCTGGTGGGCCACATCGTCGGGCTGATCATCCCCAAGTCCTGGACGGACACGTTCGGCGTCACCGAGGACATGTACCACGTGGGGGCCCTCGGGATCGGCGGGATCGCCGGGATCGCCACGCTGCTGGGCATCGCCATGCTGATCTGGCGGCGGCGGACCACCGGCCCGGTCTTCATGGCCACCACCGCCAATGACAAGTTCATGTACATCCTGCTGGTCGGCGCCATCCTGGCGGGCCTGGCCACCACCGTCATCTCGGTGTTCGACCACTCGGTCACGAACTACCGCGAGACCGTCTCCCCGTGGTTCCGCTCCATCTGGATCCTGCAGCCGGATGTGGCGGCCATGGCCGCGGCCGGGCTGTCCTTCAAGGTCCACGTGCTGTGGGCGCTGGCGTTGTTCATGGTCTGGCCCTTCACCCGCCTGGTGCACGCCTTCACGGCCCCGCTGCACTACTTCTTCCGCCCGTACATCGTCTACCGCTCCCGGGACGCGCGCCGGGGCGGCCAGGGGTCCACCCCGGTACGCCGCGGCTGGGACCCCATCGGCACCCCGGACCGCGAGCGCACCGGCGGACGCCGCCGCTAGGAGGAACCGTCATGGCCGCACCGACTCCGTCCGCCGCCACCGGGTCAGCGCCCGTCCCGGGCCAGACCCTCAACCTGCTGCTGGCCACGCTCGCCTCCACGGTCGGGTTCTGGGCCTGGACGATGATCGGCCCGTTGGCCTCGCGCTACTCCGAGGACATGTCGCTGGGCGCCACCCAGAACGCCGTGCTGGTGGCCATGCCGATCCTCGTCGGCTCGATCGCGCGCGTGCCGGTCGGCGTGATGACCGACCGCTACGGCGGCCGGATCATGTTCGCCGCGCTGCTCGGGGTGACCGCCCCGCTGGTGCTGGCCACCGGCCTGGTGGGGATGATGGACGCCTACGTGCCGCTGTTGATCGTGGCGTTCTTCCTCGGGATCGCCGGGGCGGTCTTCGCGATCGGCATCCCCTTCGTCTCCGCGTGGTACCCCCCGCACCGCAAGGGCTTCGCCACCGGAATCTTCGGCGCCGGCATGGTCGGCACGGCGATCTCGGCCTTCGCCACCCCCCAGCTGGCGGCCGGGATCGGCTACCTCGCGACCCACATCCTCGTCGCCGTCGTGGTGGCGGTGGTCGCCGTGCTCTGCGCGGTGTTCCTGCGCGAGGCCCCGTCCCGGACGGGGATCACTCCCACGCCGGCCCTGCCCAAACTCCGGCGGGCCTTCTCCCAGCTGGTCACGTGGCAGCTGTGCTTCCTCTACGGCGTGGTGTTCGGAGCCTTCGTGGCGTTCTCCAACTACCTGCCGACGTACCTGGGCAACATCTACGACTACGCCGCGACCGAGGCCGGCTGGCGGACGGCCGGATTCGCGGCGGCGGCCGTCGTCGCCCGGCCTCTCGGCGGCATCCTGGCCGACCGGATCGGCCCCCGCACCGTCACCCTGACCTCCTTCGCCGGCGCCGCCGTCCTCGCCGTCGTCGTCGCCCTGCAACCGGGGCAGGAGCGGGTCTTCGGCCCGGTGTTCCTGATCATGGCGCTGTTCCTGGGGCTGGGCACCGGCGGGGTGTTCGCCTGGGTCGGGCGGGCGGCCGACCCGCGGGACGTGGGCACGATCGGGGGCATCATCGCCGCTGCCGGCGGTCTGGGCGGCTACTTCCCGCCGCTGGTCATGGGGGCCACGTACAACGAGGAGCACAACAGCTACTTCGTGGGACTGATGCTGCTGGCCGCCTTCGCCGTGGTGGCGCTGCTGCTGACCTTCACCGTGCGCAACGGCGGGCGGGTGGATGAACGGGCGGGCGCGCAGGGCCCGGCCGCGACGGACCGGGCCAGCACCTAAACTGGAGGGCATGACTTCGCCTGAGCCCGGTACGGGCACCCACCCCGGCACCAGCACCGATCCGATCCGCGTGGCCGTCCTCGGCGCCGGCGGCAAGATGGGCCGCCACGCCGTCCGGGCCGTGACGGACGCCCCGGACCTGGAGCTGGTGGCCGAGCTCGGCTCCGCCGACTCGTTGCAGAAGGTGCTCGACGCCGGCGCGAGCCACCTGCTGGACCTCACGGTCCCGCAGATCTCCCCTGAGAACGTCGCCTTCGCCGTGCAGAACGGACTGCACGCCGTGGTGGGGACCTCCGGCTGGTCTGCCGAGCGGCGGACGCGGCTGCGGGAGCAGCTGGCGGACCACCCACAGGTGGGGGTGCTGATCGCCCCCAACTTCTCGCTCGGCTCGGTCCTGGCCAGCGCGTTCGCCGCGGCGGCCGCGAGGCACTTCCCCTCGGTGGAGATCATCGAGATGCACCACCCGGACAAGGTGGACGCCCCGTCCGGCACCGCCGTGCGCACCGCGGGACTGATCGCGGACGCCCGGTCCGAGGCCGGCGTCGGGCCTTCCCCGGACGCGACCACCCACGATCCGGACGGTGCCCGCGGGGCCCTGGTGGACGGCGTCCGGGTGCACGCGGTGCGGCTGCGTGGGCTGGAGGCCCATCAGGAGGTCCTGCTGGGCGGCCCGGGGGAGCAGCTCGTGTTCAGGCACGATGCCTTCGACCGGGGCGCCTACATGCCCGGCGTGCTGCTGGGGCTGCGGACCGTGGCCTCCCGCCCCGGGCTGGCCTACGGACTCGACGCCTACCTGGACCTCGGCTGAAGCGGGGGACGGCACCGATGAGAAGCAAGATCGGGGTGGCCGCGATCGTGGCCCTCATGCTGCTGTTTGCCGTGCTGGCGGTCGGCTCCGCCATCGCCTTCCTGCAGGCACCCCAGACCGTCGCGAAGATCCTCGGCGTGGCCGTGCTGGGCGTGGTGGTCGTGGGGCTGTGGACCCTGTGGCGCGAGCTGCGCTTCGGGATGGCCATGCAGCGGATGGGACGCACCCTGGCGGTCGAGGGCGGCCTGCCGGCGGATGACCTGCCGCGATCACCGGCCGGCCGGATCGACCGCGCCGCCGCGGACGCCCAGTTCGCCCTCTTCCGCGACGAAGCCGAGGCGGCGCCGGGGGACTGGCGCTCCTGGTACCGGCTCTCGCTCGGCTATGACGCCTCCGGAGACCGTTCCCGGGCCCGCAAGGCCATGCGGGACGCGGTGCGGCTCTACGCGGCGGGCCCCACCACGTGAGCGGTCGTCCCGGGTACCTGTGGTGGCGGGCCGACGCGCGCGAGTACGGTGTGTGGAGCGTCACCACGTGACAGGCGGCCCTGGGAGGGACCATGGAGCACACCATCACCCTGCGGATCGACGGGGCCGAGCACGTGCTGTCCGTCGACACCCGCACCCGAGGAGACCGCGGTGTCCATGATGGCGGAGGTTATCTCCGCCCGGAGCCGTGGGGCGAACCGGCCGCTGAACCAGCTCAGCGGCCCGATCCACCACTGACCCCACCACTAACTCGACCACGGGACCCCACTGCCCGTCAGGGCCGTGGTCCGGCCAGCGTGCCAGACACCCGGGACAGGACCGACTCCAGCGGGCCGCGCCAGCCGAAGCCGCGGAAGAGGGTCCCCGCCAGCAGGCATCCCACCCAGTAGGCGATGAGCAGGCCGGTGCGCGGCCAGGCCGCGGTGGCCGACTCGAAGACGTCCAGGGCCACGAGGTGCCCCGCGTACAGCGTCAGCGGCAGGGCCCCGGCTCCGATCAGCGGCATCAGCGGCCAGACCAGCACCCCGCGTGCCACCTGGGTGGCCAGCAGGCACACCCCCAGCACCATGGCCGAGGTGCCGCACGTCAGGACCAGGTCCAGGGGAGCCCCGGAGTGTGGCGTGGCCAGGGTGAACCACACCGGCAGATGCTGGACCTGTTCGGTGGACAGGCTGGCGCCGGTCAGCAGCTCGGCCTCCAGGCCCCGCGTTCCGGCGCCCGTCCCGGTGGCCAGGGTCTCGGCGACCCCGGGCAGGGACTGCAGGCCGCGGGAGAGCAGGAACGCCAGCGCGGCCACGGCGGCGCCGCCGGCCGCCAGGAGTCCGGCCACTCGGAGTCGGTCCAGCCGCAGCCGGCCCAGGAACAGGCCGAACAGCACGTACCCCAGCCACTGGAGCACCGGATAGTAGCCGGTGAACAGCAGGTCCCAGGCCAGCAGCCCGGGGCGGGCGAACAGGTCCATCAGCGTGGGATTGGACCACAGCCGCCAGCCGTCCACGTACTCGGTCCTGCCGACGGCCGACTGCAGGGCCGCGGACACCAGGCTGGCCACCACGGGGGAGAGGAGGATCCAGCCGGCCGCCCAGGCGGCCAGCGCCCGGGCCCCCAGGTGCAGGAAGGGCAGGGCCGCCAGGAACAGCAGGGCATAGTGGGCCAGGATCACGGCCACGTTCATGTCCAGGAAACCGCAGGCGAGTCCGAGGATGAAGATCAGCACCGACCGCACGGCGACCCGCCGCCGGTCCCACGCCAGGTGCTGGCCCCGGTGGGGCGCCGTGCGGGATCCGGCACCGCCGGTCAGCAGCGCCAGTCCCACACCGGCCAGGGTGGCGAACAGGGCCGAGGACTTGCCGGCGAACACGAGCCCGACGACGGTCGGTTCGGTCCCGTGGGCGGTCACAAGGCCCGCGAGATGGGTGGCGATCATGCCCAGCAGGGCCAGTCCTCGGGCCGCGTCCACCCCAGGGATGCGGCGTTTCACCGGCGGGGTCTGTGCCATGGGCCACTCCTTGCTCGCCGACGTGCGCGGGATCCGTACCGCAGGCCATTCTCGCAGGTAGTCTGGCCCCATGATCGAGACCCCTGCCGCGCGCCCCGAGACCACCTTCGGCACCGTCATCCCCGCCATGGTGACGCCGTTCGCCCAGGACGGCAGCCTGGACCTGGATGCGGCCCAGAAGCTCGCCAACCACCTCGTGGACGAGGGAGCGGACGGGCTGGTGATCACCGGCACCACCGGCGAGACCTCGACCCTGCTGGACGAGGAGAACATCGCGATGTTCGAGGCCGTCGTGGAGGCCGTGGGTGGCCGGGCCAAGGTCATCGCCGGGACGGGCATGAATGACACGGGGCACTCGATGCACCTCTCCCAGCTGGCAGCGAAGACCGGGGTGGACGGTCTGCTGTTGGTCACCCCGTACTACAACAAGCCCAATCAGGCCGGCATCCGTGCCCACTTCGAGACCATCGCCTCCGCCACGGACCTGCCCGTGATGCTCTATGACATCCCGGGGCGTTCGGTGATGCCCATCAACCCGGACACCCTCATCGCCCTGGCGGAGCACCCGAACATCGTGGGACTCAAGGACGCCAAGGGGGACTTCCAGTCCACCACCCTCGTGGCTGCCCAGACGGACCTGGAGATCTACTCCGGTGAGGACTCCCTGACCATGCCGCTGATGACGCTGGGCGCCGTGGGCGTGGTCTCGGTGACCGCCCACGTGGCCACCAGGCTGTACCGGCAGCTCGTGGACGCCATGAACGCCGGTGACCTGGCCACGGCGCGGGAGCTGCACTTCCGGCTGGACCCGTACCAGCGGGCCGTGATGACGCACATCCAGGGGGCCGTCTCCTCCAAGCTCATCCTGAACTGGCAGGGCCTCCTGCCCTCCCCGGAGGTCCGGCTGCCCCTGGTCCAGGCCACCGAGGACGAGCAGACCATCATCCGGGCGGACCTCGCTGAGGCCGGACTGACCTTCTAGCCCACCCTCCTCCGAAGGGACGAACCCATGGCCTCAGGGACCCGACTGTCCACACCTCCCGCGCTGCGGCCCGGCACCTGCCGGATCGTGCCCCTCGGGGGTCTGGGCGAGGTGGGGCGCAACATGACCGTCTTCGAGATGGACGGCAAGATCCTCATCGTGGACTGCGGGGTGCTCTTCCCCGAGGAGATCCAGCCGGGCGTCGACCTGATCCTGCCGGACTTCGGCTACCTCGAGGACCGCCTGGACGACGTGGTCGGCCTGGTGCTGACCCACGGCCATGAGGACCATATCGGTGCGGTGCCGTATCTGCTGCGCCAGCGGCCGGACATTCCGCTGATCGGCTCCACCCTGACCCTGGCGCTGATCGAGGCCAAGTTGGAGGAACACCGGATCCGGCCACTGACCCTCGCGGTGAGAGAGGGGGACACCGAGCACCTCGGCCCGTTCGAGTGCGAGTTCGTGGCCGTCAACCACTCCATCCCGGATGCCCTCGCTGTGGCGGTCAAGACGTCGGCCGGCACCATCCTGCACACGGGCGACTTCAAGATGGACCAGCTGCCCCTGGACGGTCGCATCACGGACCTACGGGCCTTCGCCCGGTTGGGTGAGGAGGGCGTGGACCTGTTCCTCACGGACTCCACCAACGCCGAGGTCCCCGGTTTCACCACCACGGAGAAGGAGATCGGCCCGGTCCTGGAGTCGCTCATGGCCCGGGCCCGAAAACGCGTGATCGTGGCCTCCTTCGCCTCCCACGTGCACCGCATCCAACAGGTGCTGGACGC
This sequence comes from Citricoccus nitrophenolicus, assembly GCF_047305825.1. Lineage (GTDB taxonomy): Bacteria > Actinomycetota > Actinomycetes > Actinomycetales > Micrococcaceae > Citricoccus > Citricoccus nitrophenolicus. Next base: position 3,051,442 of record NZ_CP063070.1, read on the forward strand.
GGCGCACTCCCACGGCCGCAAGGTCTGCTTCGTGGGACGCTCCATGGTCCGCAACATGGGGATCGCCGCCAAGCTGGGCTATCTGGATGTTCCCGAGGGCATCCTGGTGGACCTCAAGCAGGTGGACCAGCTGCCGGACCACCAGGTGGTGCTGATGTGCACCGGTTCGCAGGGCGAGCCCATGGCAGCGCTGTCCCGCATGGCGAACGGCGACCACCGGGTCCAGCTGGACGCCGGCGACCTCGTCATCCTGGCCTCCTCCCTCATCCCCGGCAACGAGACCTCCGTGTTCCGCGTGGTCAACGGCCTGATGAAGCTCGGCGCGGACGTGGTGCACAAGGGGATGGCCAAGGTCCACGTCTCCGGCCACGCATCCGAGGGCGAGCTGCTGTACTGCTACAACATCGTCAGGCCCACCCACGTGATGCCCGTCCATGGCGAGACCCGGCACCTGATCGCCAACGGCCGGATCGCCGAGGCCACCGGGGTTCCCCGGGAGAACGTGCTGCTCGCCGAGGACGGCTCCGTGGTGGACCTGACCGGCGGGGTGGCCCGCGTGGTCGGCCAGGTGGAGTGCGGCCTCGTCTACGTGGACGGCTCCTCGATCGGCGCAATCACCGACACCGACCTCAAGGACCGCCGCGTGCTGGGGGAGGAGGGCTTCATCTCCATCATCTCCGTGGTGAACCGCCAGACCGGCATGATCGTCTCCGGCCCGGAGATCCACGCCCGTGGCGTGGCGGAGGACGAGTCCGTGTTCGACGAGGTCAAGCCGAAGATCGCCCGCGCCCTGCAGGAGGCGGTGCAGTCCAACGCCGACCACACCACGCACCAGTTGCAGCAGGTGGTCCGGCGGGTCATCGGGACCTGGGTCAACCGCACCCTGCGCCGCCGCCCCATGATCGTCCCGGTGGTCCTGGAGGCCTGAACCGCGGCCGTTCCGGGCTGGGCGCCCTCCCGCCAACCTGTGTTGATCCCGGCCCGCACGGCCGCCGGACGGTACCCTACGGAACATGGCGACCCGTACTTCCCCGACGCGTTCGCAGTCCACTCGCTCCTCGAGTTCCGCCGCCCGCAAGGGCCCGGCGCCGAAGTCCGGGACGGCGACTGCGCGCAAACGCACCGCGCCCGAATCCCCGCCCGAGCCGCAGGGCAACCTGTTCGTGCGCGCGTTGCGCGGGTTCTGGATGGCGCTGGCCACGCCCGTCGCCGCCGGGGTGCGCAAGGTCGGCCCCGATGCGCGGATCGAACCCGAGGACCGGCGGGACGGCACGGGGTTCTTTCTCGTGGTCCTCGCCCTGGTCATCGGCTCCGTGGAGTGGTGGGGCCTGCGCGGTGCGCCGGGCTACGGCACCGTGATCCACCAGGTGGCCGCCGGCACGCTCGGCTGGGCCGCCCTGGTGTTCCCCGCAGTGCTGCTGGTGGTGGCCGTGCGCTACTTCCGCACGCCCCAGGAGCACCGGGACAACGGCCGGATCTCCATCGGCCTGCTGACCATGACGGTCGGCACGGCCGGGATCGCCCACCTCGTGGCCGGTCTGCCCACCGTCGCCGAGTCCTTCGATCACCTCCTGTCCGGCGGCGGGATCGTGGGCTACCTCGCCACCACCCCGCTGGCCTCCCTGCTCACGCCCTGGCCGGTCTGGGCCCTGATGGTGGTCCTGCTGCTCTTCGGCCTGTTGGTGATCACGGCCACGCCCGTGGGGAAGATCCCGCAGCGCCTGCGGGACGCCTATGCCTGGCTCACCGGTCAGCCCGACGGCGGCGCGGTCACCGGGCGCTCCGGACGCACCGGCCGCTCGGTGCAGTCGGACGGGGAGGGCGACGAACACGACCAGTCCTACCTGACCGAGCACGACCGTCAGCAGAAGGCGGCGAAGAGGAAGCGCAAGGGCATTCGGCTCTTCGGCCGTGATGAGGACCGGCCCACCGAGGCCCTGGACCGAGACGGCGAGCCCATCACCGCAGCAGAGGCCTACGAGACCGCCGTGATCGACGACGTGGACCAGCAGGGGAAGCAACAGGACGCCGCCGCGGCTCCGGCCGTGCCCCCCGGCGTCCGGCGCCCGACCGCGGGGGAACTGGCCATCGCCCGAGCGAAACAGGGCGGTGGGCAGGCAGGCGAGCGGTCCGGCGTCGGGCCCGATGCGGACCAGCAGTCCCAGCCGTCCCCACCGGACCCAGCGGTCCAGTCCGCCGAGAACGGCGCGGGACCGGCCACCGAGCCGATCGGCACCGTCCCGCCGGCCGCAGTTCCGGCCGCACCGGTCGCCCGGCCGGCCGAGCTGCCGCCGATGCCCGCCCGCTCAGAACAGCTGCACCTCGGCGGGGACATCACCTACACCCTGCCCGAGTCCTCACTGCTGCCCGCCGGACCCCCGCACAAGGACCGGACCGAGGCCAATGACGCCGTGGTGGCCGCTCTGACCTCGACCATGCAGCAGTTCAAGGTGGACGCCGAGGTCACCGGCTTCTCCCGCGGCCCGACCGTCACCCGCTATGAGATCGAGCTGGCCCCGGGCACCAAGGTGGAGAAGGTCACCGCGCTGTCCAAGAACATCTCCTACGCCGTGGCGTCCTCGGATGTGCGCATCCTCTCGCCCATCCCGGGCAAGTCCGCCATCGGCATCGAGATCCCGAACGCGGACAAGGAGGTCGTGGCACTCGGGGACGTGCTGCGCTCCAACGCTGCCCGCAAGACCGACCACCCCATGGTGATGGGCGTCGGCAAGGACGTGGAGGGCGGCTTCGTGATGGCCAATCTCGCCAAGATGCCGCACATGCTCGTGGCCGGTGCCACCGGTGCGGGCAAGTCCTCCTTCGTGAACTCGATGATCACCTCGATCCTGATGCGGTCCACCCCGGACGAGGTCCGCATGGTCATGGTGGATCCCAAGCGCGTGGAGCTCACGGCCTATGAGGGCGTCCCGCACCTGGTCACGCCGATCATCACGAGCCCGAAGAAGGCCGCCGAGGCCCTGCAATGGGTCGTGAAGGAGATGGACACCCGCTACGACGACCTGGCGGCCTTCGGCTACAAGCACGTGGACGACTTCAACAAGGCCATCCGCGCCGGCAAGGTGAATCTGCCTCCGGACTCCAAGCGCGTCCTCAAGCCCTATCCGTACCTGCTGGTGATCGTGGACGAGTTGGCGGACCTCATGATGGTCGCTCCCCGGGACGTGGAGGACGCGATCGTGCGCATCACCCAGTTGGCACGCGCCGCCGGCATCCACCTCGTCCTGGCCACCCAGCGGCCCTCCGTGGACGTGGTGACGGGCCTGATCAAGGCCAACGTGCCCTCCAGGATGGCCTTCGCCACCTCCTCCGTCACCGACTCCCGGGTGGTCCTGGACCAGCCGGGAGCCGAGAAGCTGCTCGGCCAGGGCGACGCCCTGTTCCTGCCGATGGGCAAGTCCAAGCCCATGCGCGTGCAGGGAGCCTGGGTCAACGAGTCCGAGATCCACGCCGTGGTGGAGCACGTCAAGACCCAGATGACAGCCCAGTACCGCGAGGACGTGGTGCCGGAGAAGACCGAGAAGGTCATCGATGAGGACATCGGCGATGACATGGACCTGCTGCTGCAGGCCACCGAGCTCGTGGTGACCACCCAGTTCGGCTCCACCTCCATGCTCCAGCGCAAGCTGCGCGTCGGCTTCGCCAAGGCCGGCCGGCTGATGGACCTGATGGAGTCTCGCGGCGTGGTGGGGCCCTCAGAGGGGTCCAAGGCCCGCGACGTGATGGTCAAGCCGGATGACCTGCCCGCGCTGCTCGCCACGATCCGCGGCGACACCCCGCCGGCATCGGCACCGAGCGAGGACGCCCCGGAGGCCTACGCCGAGGAGGTGGTGCACGCCGACCGCCTGGCCGACCACGCGGCGCCCCCGATTCCCCCTGCGGGGCAGGCTCCCTCTGACCAGGAACTCGTGCGCAACTCCCTGCCGGACGAGGAGGGGAACGGTGGTTATGGCCGCGACCTGGTGGCAGAGGACCTGGCCGGGCGGCCCGAGGCCGAACAGTGGTATGACGGGGACGATGAAGACGGCTCCGAGGATGCCTGGAGCCTCACCGGCCGGTAAGCGGCCGTAGACTGCCGCCATGAGCGCCGCCACGAGTGAGAACTGGAACCTGCCGAACGTCCTGACGGGACTCAGGATCATCATGGTCCCGTTCTTCATCTGGGCGCTCGTGGCCGGTGGCACCCTCGGGGAGGAGTCGTTGGGGCTGCGCTGGACGGCCTTCGCCCTGTTCGCCGTGGCCATCTACACGGACAAGCTGGACGGTGACATCGCCCGGGCTCGCGGTCTGGTCACCAGCTTCGGCAAGATCGCCGACCCCATCGCGGACAAGCTGCTCACCGGCTCCGCCTTCGTGGTGCTCTCGATCCTGGGGGAGTTGTGGTGGTGGGTGACCGCCCTGATCCTGGTGCGCGAGTGGGGCATCACCCTGATGCGCTTCCTGGTGCTGAAGTACGGCGTGATGCCGGCCTCGAGGGGCGGCAAGCTCAAGACGGTGCTCCAGGCCGCCGCCCTGCTGGCCATGTTGGCCCCGTTGGGCGCCCTGGTCGGCGACTGGTGGCTCTATGTCGGGTTCACACTCATGGCCGCCGCCCTCGCGGTGACCCTGGTCACCGGGATCGACTACGTGGTCAAGGCCGTCACGCTGCGCCGATCGGTCGGGACGGGCGAGCCGAGCCGTGATTGAGCCGGGTGGGCCCGAGGAGTGGCCGGCGGCGGTGGTGCACGGTCTGATCGGCAGGGGGCTCACGCTGGCCACCGCCGAGTCCCTGACGGCGGGTCTGCTCGCGGCCACCCTGGCCGAGGTGCCCGGGGCCTCAGGGACCCTGCAGGGCGGGGTGATCGCCTATCAGAACCACGTCAAGCAGAACCTGCTGGGCGTGGACGCGGACCTGCTGGCGCGCCACGGAGCGGTGCACCCCGAGGTGGCCCGTCAGATGGCCGAGGGCGCACGGCGGGCGACCGGTGCAGACGTCGGGCTCTCGACCACCGGCGTGGCCGGGCCCGCGCCCCATCAGGGCCAGCCGGTGGGCACGGTGTACGTGGGCGTTGCCGGTCTGGGCCGGGAGGCGGGGGAGCCCGCTGAGGTCGAAGTCCTCCGGTTGTCCGTGGACGGGGACCGGGAGGCGATCCGACGCGGCACCGTCCAACAGGCACTCCTCGCGGTGCTGGGCCACTGGGCATGACAGTTGCGTTACGGATCTCCCCGGAGCCACGAGGGCACTTGCCGTGGGGGCCACGGTCTTCGGTAAGCTGGCAAACAACTGGGTAACCGCCGTCAGGGTGCCGTACCGGGAACAAAATCCGGGGCGGGCTTGGTTGTACACACCAGTTGGCCCGAACGGCCATTCTCAGGACCCACTCAGGAGAAGACAGTAGACATGATGAAGCATCCGGTCACCGTCAACGGCATCACCCGTTGGATGGAGACCGGTGAACACGTTCCCACCGACTCCCACGAGACCAAGGAGCACGCCGTGCCAGTCCTCCGCCAGGAAATCGGAGACGTTCTGCGGGACGTCCGCCAGCGCCAGCGCCGCACACTCCGCGAGGTCTCCCACCATGCCCGCGTGTCCCTCGGTTACCTGTCCGAGGTCGAGAGGGGGCAGAAGGAGGCGTCCTCGGAGCTGCTCTCCTCGATCTGCGGCGCCCTGAACGTCCCCATGTCCCTCATGCTCCGCGAGGTCTCGGACCGCATCGCCCTGCAGGAGGGCGTGCACATCCCGGACACCGTTCCGGCGGACCTGGAGAGCTCCTTCGCCGCGGAGGAACTCTCCACCCGCATCCCGGACGAGGTCCCGGACGACTTCGGACAGCTCGCCGGCAGCCACTGAACGATCATCACCGGTACGGCACGGGCCGCAGACCACACGGTCTGCGGCCCGAGTGCTGTGCGTACCCAGGCAGGAGGATGGAAGGATGGCCCTCATGAAGATCAGTGATTTCCGGCGTCTCATGGACGAGGAGTTCGGGCCTGCCAACGCAGGGGTCATCGAATCCTCCCTCGTGCTGCCGACGCTGCTGGTCACCGCCGAGCAGGCTCTGGAGGCCGGCGAGAACCCCAAGCGCGTGTGGCTCGATGTCTGCGACCTGCAGGGTGTTCCGGAGTCGCGACGACTCGGCCGGGACATCCCCGTGAAGGACACGCCGTAGACCACCTCTTCGAAAACATCTTCGAACCGCTGTAGGCTCCTCCACAGGACATCCTTCCGGGGCGGAACCCGGGCCTGTCATCCACAGCATGAGCGGCGAACCGCTAACACGTCCGGCGCGTGACGTAGGTTCGTCTCGACAGCATCCGGGCAGGCCCGCAAGCCGCCCACCACCAGCACACCTAGGGGTGAATCATGGCGTCAGCCACTGACCGCGACAAGGCTCTGGAAGCCGCACTGGCCCAGATCGACAAGCAGTACGGCAAGGGATCGGTGATGCGCCTCGGGGACGAGGTCCGGGTCCCGATGGAGGTCATCCCCACCGGTTCCGTCGGATTGGACGTCGCCCTGGGCATCGGCGGACTGCCCCGCGGCCGTGTGGTGGAGATCTACGGCCCGGAGTCCTCCGGCAAGACCACCGTCGCCCTGCACGCCGTGGCCAACGCCCAGCGCAATGGCGGCATCGCCGCCTTCATCGACGCCGAGCACGCCCTGGACCCCGAATACGCCAAGAAGCTCGGCGTGGACACGGACGCCCTGCTGGTCTCCCAGCCGGACACCGGCGAGCAGGCCCTTGAGATCATGGACATGCTGGTGGGCTCCGGCTCGCTGGACATCATCGTCATCGACTCGGTGGCCGCCCTGGTGCCCCGGGCCGAGATCGAGGGCGAGATGGGGGACAGCCACGTGGGCCTGCAGGCCCGGCTGATGTCCCAGGCGCTGCGGAAGATCACCGGCCGCCTGGCCCAGAGCAAGACCACCGCCATCTTCATCAACCAGCTGCGCGAGAAGATCGGCGTGTTCTTCGGCAGTCCCGAGACCACCACGGGCGGCAAGGCGCTGAAGTTCTACGCCTCCGTCCGGATCGACGTTCGCCGCATCGAGACCCTCAAGGAGGGTGGCAACCCCGTCGGCAACCGCACCCGTGCCAAGATCGTCAAGAACAAGATGGCGCCGCCGTTCAAGCAGGCCGAGTTCGACATCATCTACGGCGAGGGGATCTCCCGCCAGGGTGCGCTGATCGACATGGGCGTGGACGAGGGCATCGTCAAGAAGTCCGGTGCCTGGTTCACCTATGACGGCGACCAGCTCGGACAGGGCAAGGAGAACGCGCGCCGGTTCCTCAAGGACAACCCGGACCTTGCCGACGAGATCGAGACCCGAATCCTCGAGAAGCTCGGCATCGGCGCGGTGCCCGAGGGCGAGGAGGAGCCGCAGCTCCGCGCGGTCTCCGGCAACTCCCCGGCCTGATGGCCTCCCGTCACCTCCGCGCGGTCCCGGATGTTCCCGAGCACCTCGCGGGAGATCCGGAACCGGCCGCGGCGGAGGTGGCACGGACCATCGTGCTCCGCCAGCTCGCCGGGTCCCCGAAGTCCCGCCGGCAACTCGAGGAGAAGCTGGCGGACAAGGAGGTGCCCGAGGACGTGGCCGCTGCCGTCCTGGACCGGATGGAAGACGTCCGGCTCGTGGATGACTCCGCCTACGCGGAGGACTTCGTCCGCACCCGGCAGCGCACCAAGGGGCTGGCCCGCGGAGCCCTGCGCCGGGAGTTGGCCCAGAAGGGTGTCAGTGGCGAGGACGCCGAGGTGGCGCTGGAGGGCATCAGTGAGGACAGCGAGCGTGAGGCCGCTGTCGAGCTCGTCGAGCGGCGGCTACGGGGACGCCCGGTGCCGGACGGGGAGGACCCGGAGTCGCGGGTCGAACGAGACAAGGCGGTCCGCCGCCTGGCCGGCATGCTCGCCCGCAAGGGGTATCCACCAGGGATGGCGCTCGGCGTGGTCAGGGATGTGCTCGGCGGCATCGAGGACGAATAGAATGTTGCGGTGACTTCCGTGCCCCAGAGACTTGATGACCGGACCTACCAGGTCCGTACCTTCGGCTGCCAGATGAACGTGCACGACTCCGAGCGGATCTCCGGACTGCTGGAGGATGCGGGATACGCGCAGGCGCCGGAGCGTGCCGAACCGGACCTCGTGGTGTTCAACACCTGCGCCGTCCGCGAGAACGCGGACAACAAGCTCTACGGAAACCTCGGCAACCTGCGGGCCGTCAAGGAAAGCCACCCGGGGATGCAGATCGCCGTGGGTGGCTGCCTGGCCCAGAAGGACCAGAAGACCATCCTGGAGAAGGCGCCGTGGGTGGATGTCGTGTTCGGCACCCACAACATCGGCTCGCTGCCGGTTCTGCTGGAGCGCTCTCGCCACAACCAGCAGGCCGAGCTGGAGATCCTCGAATCCCTCGAGACGTTCCCCTCCACCCTGCCCACCAAGCGCGAATCCGCCTCCTCCGGATGGGTCTCCATCTCCGTGGGCTGCAACAACACGTGTACCTTCTGCATCGTTCCCGCACTGCGCGGCAAGGAGAAGGACCGCCGCCCGGGGGACATCCTCGCCGAGGTCCAGGCGCTCGTGGACGCGGGCGCCGTGGAGGTCACCCTGCTCGGACAGAACGTCAACACCTACGGTGTGGAATTCGGGGACCAGGGCGCCTTCGCCAAGTTGCTGCGTGCGTGCGGCGAGATCGAGGGGCTGGAGCGCGTGCGCTTCACCAGCCCCCACCCGGCCTCCTTCACGGATGACGTCATTGACGCCATGGCCGAGACCCCGAACGTCATGCCTCAGCTGCATATGCCCCTGCAGTCCGGATCGGATCGGGTGCTCAAGGACATGAGGCGGTCCTACCGGTCGAAGAGGTTCCTCAGAATCCTGGACACCGTCCGTGAGCGGATGCCGCACGCGGCCATCACCACTGACATCATCGTGGGCTTCCCCGGTGAGACCGAGGAGGACTTCCAGGAGACGCTGCGCGTTGTGGAGGCCTCTCGCTTCTCCTCCGCCTATACCTTCCAGTACTCCATCCGGCCCGGCACCCCGGCCGGCGAGATGGAGGGTCAGATCCCCAAGGCCATCGTCCAGGAGCGCTTTGAGCGGCTCACCGCCCTGCAGGATCGCATCAGCGCCGAGGAGTCCGCCAAGCTCGTGGGCACCCGGCAGGAGCTGCTCGTGACGGACCAGTCCGGGTCCAAGGACGCAGCCACCGGGCGGCTCGCCGGGCGCGCGCCGGACCACCGGCTGGTGCACTTCAGCGTGCCGGCTGGCGCCGAGGTGCCGCGGCCCGGTGATTTCGTGACGGTCACCGTGAGCGAGTCCCACCCATACTTCCTCATCGCGGACCCCGCGCCGGGCGAGCCCGAGGGGTACGTGCTGCGCCGCTCGCGGGCCGGGGAGGCCTGGGACCTGGCGCAGGCCGCGTCCTGCGGAGTGCCCGCCACCGGTGCTGCTGGTGTGACTGGTGGCGTCAGTGCCGGCGTGAGCCTGGGTATGCCCAGCCTGCGCACGGCATGAGCACCCCATGATCGCCTCATGACCGCCGAGGGCGGCGAGACCGGATGCAGGCCTGTCCTGGCCGTCGTCGGGCCCACCGGGACGGGGAAGTCCGAGCTGGCCTTGGACTTGGCCGAACGCCTCGGCGGGGAGGTCGTCAACACCGATGCCCTGCAGTTCTACCGTGGCATGGACATCGGCACCGCCAAGGTGCCCGTGGCCGAGCGGCGGGGCATCCCGCACCACCTGCTCGATGTCCTGGAGGTGACCGAGGAGGCCTCCGTGGCCCGGTTCCAGGTCCAGGTGCGCACGGTGATCGAGGACATCCAGTCCCGTGGGCGGCGGCCGGTGCTCGTGGGTGGCTCCGGGCTCTATGTCCGGGCCGCCCTGGACGAACTCGAGTTCCCGCCCACTGATCCCGAGGTGCGGGCCCATTTCGAGGCTCTGGGCGAGGGACTCGGGCTCGAGGGTCTGCGCGCGGAGCTGGCGCGGGTGGACCCGGTCAGCGCGGCCCGGCTCGGCGACACCCGGCGGATGGTCCGAGCCCTGGAGGTCCACCACCTCACCGGCCGGACCTTCACCTCCTACATGCCGCAGCGGACGTACCTGCGGCCCACCGTGCAGATCGGACTGGACCTGGACCGAGCCGTCCTGCACGAGAGGTTGCACGCGCGCGTGCTCGCGATGGCCGAGGCAGGGCTGCTGCAGGAGGTTCACACTCTGGACGCCGCCGGACTGCGGCACGGACGCACGGCCTCCCGGGCCATCGGCTATGCACAGTTCCTCGGCGTGCTGGACGGGGAATCGAGCCTTCAGGAGGCCGTTGAGGGCACCGCCACGGCCACCCGGCGTTTCGCCCGCCGGCAGCTCACCTGGTTCCGGGCCGACCCGCGGGTGAGGTGGTTCGACGCCGCCGCCCCCGCGCTGGCGGAGGAGGTGCTGGGGCGACTCTAGACTGGAGTCATGACCCCGCCGATCTCTCGCGATCCCGACCGACTGCGCACCGCGCTCGACCAACTGTCCGGACTGGCCTACACCAAGGGCCACGGCACCGGCAACGACTTCGTGCTCGTCTTCGACCGTGACGGCGAGACCGAGCTGTCTCCGGACCACGTTGAGGCACTGTGTGACCGGCACCTCGGCGTGGGCGCCGACGGCTTGATCCGCGTGGTCGGCTCCCAGCACCTCATCGAGGGCAGGGACCTGTTGTCAGAGCACCCCGGCGCCACCTGGTTCATGGACTACCGGAACGCAGACGGCTCCGTGGCGGAGATGTGCGGCAACGGGGTCCGCGTCTTCGTGCACTACCTCGTCACTCGCGGTCTGGTGGAACTGGCGCAGGGAGAGACGCTGGACATCGGCACCCGCGCCGGGCTGCGTGGGGTGACCCGCCTGGAGGACGCCTATTCGATCGACATGGGACCGTGGTCCTACCTCGACCCCGAGCTGGCTGAGGAGCGCGCCTCGGACTCGCTGGTGCTGGCTGCGGGGCTCGCGGACCCACGGCCGGCCCTGAGCCTGTCGCTGGGCAACCCCCACACGGTGGTGGCACTGTCCGAGGACGCGGACCTGCGGGAACTGGACCTGACGAAGGCACCCAACGTGGATCCGGTGCCGCCGAACGGCACCAACGTGGAGTTCGTGGTGCCGGCCGACCCGCTGTTCCACGAGGGGCTCGGGCGCGTGCGGATGCGGGTCCACGAGCGGGGCGTGGGGGAGACGCAGTCCTGCGGGTCCGGGGCCTGCGCAGCCGCCACCGCCGTCCGGCTCTGGGCCGGGGACCCGGACGCGCTGCAGTGGAGCGTCGGCGTTCCCGGCGGCACGGTGGGCGTTGAGTTCGTACCACAGCCGGATGGCTCCGAACGTGTCCTGCTCTCCGGTCCGGCTGAGCTGGTCTTCGACGGCACGGTGCTCTGACAGATCCAGATCAGGGCGTCTGGGCGGAGCGGACCACCTGCAGGATCCGGAAGCCCTTCTCGGTGCCGAAGCGGGAGACCGTGAACTCCTCAGGGCGCCGGTCCTGGAGCGCTGCGGCGATCCAGGGCTGCAGGGAGTCCGCGCCCAGGTTCTTCTGCACCACCAGGAAGGCCTGGCCTCCCGGATTCAGCCGCGGCAGCCACTGCAGCAGGAGGGCGTGCAGCGCCTCCTTGCCCACGCGGATCGGCGGGTTGGACCAGATCAGGTCAAAGGTGAGCCCTGCGGGGACCTCCTCCGGCCGGTACACGCTGACCTTCTCCAGACCCAGCGCGGCGGCGTTGTCCCGGCACAGCTGCGCCGCGCGGTCATTGACCTCGACGCCGGCCACCTCCGCGGCAGGACTGTGCAGTCCCAGCGAGAGGGCCAGCGGCCCCCAGCCGCAGCCGATGTCCAGGAAGGAGCCGGCGGGCGGTGGCTCCGGCACCACGCGCAGCATGGCGGCAGTGCCCTTGTCGACTCCGTCGGGCGAGAAGATGTGATTGGCCGTCTGCACCGAGACGGTGCGCCCGGCCAGCGAGACCTCGAGCCGGCGTCGTTGTTCGGGCCCGGCCGGCTCGGCGGAGAAGTAGTGTGCAGAATCCATTAAGGCCTGATGCTACTTGACACGGTGCCTATACTTGACGGCATGTGGATTTTCCTGCGCTGACCCTTGGACCTCAGCCTCCCCGCCGCGATGCGGGTTGAGGCATTCCCGGCGGCAACCCACCCCGTTGTACCTAATTCTCTGCGCGCTCTCGCGCGCCTGCGCGAAGGAGGCCCCTGTGGCCCCGAACCCACCTTTCCACAGCGGTTCCCGGAACCTCTCCGACGGCCCCGCCAGCGATTATCCTAGAGACCACGCACCTTCCAAGGAGACCATGACCGAGAACCCCCAGCACGGGAATCAGCCCACACCCGGCCCGGACGCGGACCAGATCCAGTCAGTCATCGATCGGATCCTCGCTGCTGATACCGCCAGCTCCGCCCACGGCACCACCGCCAGCGGGCGGGCGTTGGCCCTGTCCGAGGGTGGCGACGGGCACACGGAGGTGGACGGTGAGCAACTCGAACTCGCCGATCGCCAGGCCCTGCGGCGCGTCAGCGGCCTGTCCACCGAGCTCGAGGACATGTCCGAGGTCGAGTACCGGCAACTCCGCCTGGAACGCGTCGTGCTCGCCGGACTCTGGACTGAGGGCACCGCGCAGGACGCGGAGAACTCCCTGCGGGAGCTGGCGGCCCTCGCCGAGACGGCCGGATCCGAGGTCCTGGACGGCATCATCCAGCGGCGCCACCTGCCGGACCCGGCCACCTTCCTGGGCAAGGGCAAGGCCGAGGAGTTGCGCGGGATCGTCGCCATGACCGGGGCAGACACCGTGGTGGTGGACTCGGAGCTCGCGCCGTCCCAGCGCCGCGCCCTGGAGGACGTGGTGCGCGTGAAGGTCATCGACCGGACCGCCCTGATCCTGGACATCTTCGCCCAGCACGCTCAGTCCAGGGAGGGCCGCGCCCAGGTGGAGCTCGCGCAGCTCGAATACCTGCTGCCGCGACTGCGTGGCTGGGGCGAGTCCATGTCACGCCAGGCCGGTGGCCGCGCCGCCGGCGGCGAGGGCATCGGCTCCCGCGGTCCTGGCGAGACGAAGATCGAGCTGGACCGCCGCCGGATCCGCACCCGGATGGCCAAGCTGCGCCGTGAGATCGCCGCTATGAAGCCGGCGCGCGAGACCAAGAGGGCCAACCGGCGCCGGAACCGGGTGCCCTCCGTGGCGATCGCCGGGTACACGAACGCCGGGAAGTCCTCCCTGCTCAACCGCCTGACGCACGCGGGTGTCCTGGTGGAGAACGCGCTGTTCGCCACCCTGGACCCCACGGTGCGCAAGTCCGTCACCCCGGACGGTATCGGCTACACCCTCTCGGACACGGTCGGGTTCGTCCGCCAGCTGCCCACGCAACTGGTCGAGGCCTTCCGCTCCACCCTGGAGGAGGTGGGGGACTCGGACGTCATCCTGCACGTGGTGGACGTCTCGCATCCGGACCCCGAGGGACAGATCGCCGCCGTGCGGACCGTGCTTGCCGAGGTGGATGCACGCCGGATCCCGGAGATCGTGGTGCTGAACAAGGCGGATGCGGCGGACCCCCTCGTGGTGGCCCGGCTGCGCCAGCGTGAGCCGCGCTCCGTGGTGGTCTCCGCCCGGACGGGGGAGGGGATCGAGGAGTTGGAGCGCGCCATCTCGGACGCGATCCCGCGGCCGAATGTGGCGCTGGACCTGCTCGTGCCCTTCACCGACGGGGATGTGGTCTCGCGGCTGCACTCGCCGGACGCGGACATCATCTCGGAGACCTACGAGGCCGAGGGCACACGCCTGCGGGTCCTGGTCCGTGAAGACCTTGTCGAGGACCTCCGCCGCTATGCCCTGGATGGTTCCGCCGGCAGTCAGGAGCGCCCCGGAGCATGACGCAGACGGTTGAAGACACCGGGCACCTGGAGGCCGAGCCGCGCTCCGACGCCGAACGGGAGGCGCTGCGCCTTCTGGACGCCGTGGTGGAGGCCACTGGCGGGCAGCGGCGCGAGGGTCAACGGCGCATGGTGGTGGAGGTGGCCCGCTCGCTCGAGACCGGCCAGCACCTCCTGGTACAGGCTGGCACCGGCACGGGCAAGTCCCTGGCGTACCTGGTTCCGGCGCTGCAGCACGCTGTCGAGGCGGAGCACCCCGTGGTGGTGGCCACCGCCACGCTGGCGTTGCAGTCCCAGATCATGCGCCGCGACGCCCCGAAGCTGCTGGAGGCCCTCTCGGGAGAGCTGCCGCGGCCCATGAACGTGGCGCTGGTCAAGGGGCGGTCCAACTACCTGTGCAAGCACAAGCTCGAAGGCGGCTTCCCCGAGGAGGACGGCCAGTCACTGTTCGGCCTCGCGGATGACGGGGAGGTGGTGTCCGGCTCCGACGGCAGCCCCACGAGCCCGCTGGGGCGGGAGGTGCTGCGCCTGCGGGAATGGGCGGAGGACACGGAGACGGGAGACCGGGACGACCTCGACCCGGGGGTCACCGACCGCGCCTGGCGGCAGGTGTCCGTGTCCGCCGTGGACTGCCTCGGGGCACAGAAGTGTCCGATGGCGGCCGAATGCTTCTCCGAACGGGCACGCTCCGAGGCCGGTGAGGCGGACGTGGTGGTCACCAATCACGCCATGCTCGCCATCAGCGCCTTCGAGGGGCTGGCCGTGTTGCCTGAGTTCGACGCCGTGGTGGTGGACGAGGCCCACGAACTCCAGGACCGGGTGACGGGGGCCGTCACCGGTCAGCTCTCCGGTGCCATCGTCCAGGCGGCCGCATCCTCGGCACGCAAGCACACCGCGATCGCCGTGGAACCCCTGGTGCAGTCCGGCGTCGGGCTGGACGCCGCCTTCACTGCCACGCCCACCGGGCTGATCCCGCGCGGCCCGGACGAGGTGCAGGTCAGCGCGCTGGGCGCTGTCCGGGACGCGGCGCGGCAGGCACTGAGCGACTCCAAGCCGAGCGGGGGTGCCGATTCATCCGCTGACGGTGGCCGGCAGATGGCACGGTCCCGGCTGCAGGAAGTCCTCGAGGTGGCCGAGCGCATGCTCGAGGCCGTCCCGGAGATCAGCCACCCCGAGGTGCTCTGGGCCTCTCGGCCGGGGCATTTCGAACCCGGGGCAGGTTGGATCCCGGGCGATGAGACCGCGCCCCCCGTGCTCTATGTGGCGCCCCTGTCCGTGGCGGGAAAACTACGGGAGGGACTCTTCGGTCAGGCCACCACCGTCCTGACCTCGGCCACCTTGGCCATCGGCGACTCCTTCCAGCCGGTCGCGGGGGCCGTGGGTCTACTCGGGGAGAGCGCACCATCATGGACCGGACTGGACGTGGGCAGCCCCTTCGACTACCCGAGGCAGGGGGTACTCTACGTGGCCCGGCACCTGCCGAAACCTGGCCGCTTCGCCTCCCCCGAGAGCTTTGACGAGCTGGAGCAACTGCTCCAGGCCTCTGGCGGCGGGGCACTGTGCCTGTTCTCCTCCAAGCGGGCCGCCGAGGATGCGGCCGCGGAGATGAGGACGCGGCTCGGACCGAAGCCCACCATCCTGTGTCAGGGGGACACCACGCTGACGGCCCTCGTGCGTCAGTTCGCCACCGAGCCGGACTCCTGTCTGTTCGGGACGATGAGCCTCTGGCAGGGCGTGGACGTCCCGGGAGAGGCCTGCCGTCTCGTGATCATCGATCGCATCCCCTTTCCACGGCCAGACGATCCGCTGCTGACCGCACGGTCCCGGGACGTCAGCCGGCACGGGGGCAACGGCTTCATGGCGGTCTCCGCCTCGCACGCTGCCGTGCGCCTGGCACAGGGTGCCGGGCGACTGATCCGTACCGCCACGGACCGGGGAGTCGTGGCGGTGCTTGACTCGCGGCTGGCGACGGAGCGGTACGGCTCGTTCCTGCGCTCGACCCTGCCGGAGTTCTGGCCCACCACCGATCCGGCCGTGGTCCGCGGCGTCCTGGAGCGGCTCAAGGGGCAGTAGCGGCTCTGGTCAAGGGGAGAGGATGTCCAGAGCCTCCACGGTGCGCAGGCCCCGCCACTCGAGGCCCTGCGCCGGGCTCCAGGCCGGCCAGTCCACGGTCCACCCGCCGTCGGGCCACTGTCCGGAGATCAGCCAGCCGCGGTCCCGTGCCAGCACGTCGGACGGGACCAGGCGGCCGGGCAGGTCGGAGGGGAACGGAAGAGCCCATGGGTTGTGGAGCAGATCGACGGCGTGGATCATCTCGTCCTCGGCGCCCCCGACCACGCGTAGCGCGCCGTCCGTGCTGAGCCGAGAGGCGAGCCCGGCGAGGGCCGGATGGTCAGAGGGATCACTGAGGCCCTCTGATGTCAGGAAGCGCACGGCATACTTCGCCTCATAGGCGGGCAGCTCCGGGGGTGCTGCTGACGACTCCACGCCGTCGGGGGACAGTCGGCTTCGGCACCAGTCTGCGGCTGCCTCGGCCCAGCCCCCGCCGAAGCCGGTCAGCCGGGCGGCGGCGGCGAACCCATAGGTCAGGTGGGAGCCACCTGGGGTGGGCCGCACCCAGGGGGCGTGAGGCCATTCGAGGGAGGCCGGGGTGACGAAGGGGATGGTGCCGTCCACCGCGGAGACGGAGGCGGCCCACTCCAGGGCTGAACGCACCCACGGGTGATCGACCAGGTTCCAGGATGCCAGCAGGTCGAGGGCGGTGAGCGTGGAGAGGGGTTCACTGTGCGGTGAACGGACATCCGGCTCCAGGCCGTGGCCGAAGCCGCCATCTGGATTGCGGTGGGCGCCCAAGGCTGCCAGTACGCCGTCGGGGCCGCCGCCATGCAGCAGCAGGCCGACCCGTCGGCGCTCGAGCAGGCGCCCGTGGGAGAAGACGAACTCCTCGGCGTCGGCCGCGCGGACCCCCGGAGGGAAGGGCCGGTGATTCATGGTGGTCAGAGCGCCCGGAGGACGGTGACGACCTTGCCCATGATCGTGGCCGCGTCCCCGAGGATCGGTTCGTAGGCCGAGTTCTGCGGTAGCAGCCAGGTGTGCCCGTCCCGCTGGCGGAAGGTCTTGACCGTGGCCTCGTCGTCCAGGAGGGCGGCGACGATGTCCCCGTTGTGGGCGTTGTTCTGCTGGCGCACCACCACCCAGTCGCCGTCGCAGATCGCGGCATCCACCATCGAGTCGCCGGACACCTTGAGCATGAACAACTCTCCCTCGCCGGTGAGCTGGCGGGGAAGGGTCATGACGTCCTCGACCTGTTGGTCGGCGAGGATCGGCCCACCTGCCGCGATTCGGCCCACGAGGGGGACCGGCACCGCGTCCCCGTCCGCCGCTCCCGTGTGCAGCGTGGCGACGGGGGACGGGGTGTGCTCGTGGGGTCCGGCGGGCTGCTCGGGCGTGAGGGCCAGGCCGTCCTCGTCCAGCAGCACCTCCATGGCGCGGGGCCGGCCCGGGTCCTTGCGGATGTAGCCCAGCTTCTCCAGCTGTCCCAACTGGTGGGTCACCGAGGAGAGCGAGGCCAGGCCGGCGGCGTCCCCGATCTCTCGCATGGAGGGCGGATACCCCCGCTCAGCGATGGCCGTGCGGATCGACGCGAGGATGGTGCGCTGGCGCGCTGTCAGGGGGCGCGGTTCCGGAACGTGGAGTGGGTCCGGGGCTGGGGTGGGAATCCGGGGGGCCATTCGACCATCCGTTCTTATCGTGTCCGTCGGTCTGGGTGGACTGTTTCCAGGTTGATCACTGGGTCCGACGCTACCGGAACCACGGAGTCGATTCAAAGATATGTTCGAATTTTTCTTGGCGTGTTTCGAACAGACATGCTAGACATGAGGTCGAAGCAGTCGAACACACGTTCTACGGCCCGGCGTTCCGGGCGGGGAGGCAGAAGAGCATGAGCACAGCAGCATCAGTACAGATCCGCACCGCCGGCTCCGCCGGATACCACCTGAATCGTCGGGGCCGTTTCCTGCTCGTCGGCTTCCCGGTGCTCGTGCTGGTAGTCCTGGCGGCCGCGGCGGCGGCCTTCTTCGGCATCAACGGGATGGCCCCGGCCGCTGCCTCGGAGGAGGGCCCCTCACGCTCAGTGGACTCCGTGACAGTGGGTTACGGAGACACTCTGTGGGACATCGCCGGCCGGTCCGCCCCGGACGCCTCGCGGAACGAGACGATTCTCCGGATCGGAGAGCTCAACAGCCTGAACGGTGCTGACCTTCAGCCGGGCCAGGTGCTGTTCGTCCCCACGAACGGATAGGGCGGCACCGTTGGGAACCCGGTAGCATGAGCGAGGGCGTCGAGGGACGGAGCTCGGTGGTGACAGGGGACAGATGGGGATTGATCGGCGGCGCGTCAAACGGGCGACTGCACCCGTCGCCTTCTCTGCGGTCGGCGCCGTGGTTGCCACTGGTGCCTTCCTCTACCCCGGGTTCGACACCGCTGACCTCGACCTGCACGATGCGGGGATCTGGGTCACGCAGGGCAGTGGCGGCTACGTCGGCCACCTGAACCATGAATCCCAGATCCTGGACGGTGGCTTCCGCCCCCCGGTCGAGGATTTTCAGCTCCACCAGGAGGGCGCCGCCGCCCTGATGCTGGATCCCGCCTCCGGGGCGCTCACCGGTATCGACACGGCTGCGATGGCCGCCGGTGACCAGGTGATGATGCCTGCAGCCCAGGACTTCAGTCTGGGCGGCGGCGTCATCTCAGCCAACAATCCCGAGGAGGGAACGGTCTTCGCGGGCACCGCGGACCCTGCACCGCAGTTCTCGACCGAAGAGCCGCTGTACGAGGCCGAGGGCGGGGTCGCCTCGACCACCACGCTGTCCGGTCAGGTGCTGGTGGCCGATCTGGCGGCCGATGAGATCGTGCGATTCGGCGCTGAGGGGGCCGAGCCGTCGTCGGGATTCGTGGAGATGGGCCGAGATGGCCTGGATGGCCTGGCAGAGTTGGCCGAACCCCTGCTCGTGGCCGTAGGGGACCGCGCAGTGGTCGTGGACGCCGGGTCGGGGACCGTGAGCTGGGCCGACCGTTCGGTGCAGGACGACAGGCTGCTGGGCGCGGTGCCCCAGCCGTCCGGGCCCCAGTCGGGCGAGATCGCCCTGTCCACGCCGCGGGAGCTGCTGGCCGTGGACCTGTCCGATGGCCAGGTCAGTTCCCTGCCCCTGGTGCCTCCGGAGGATCCCTCCGCAGGGTCCACCACCCCGGCGGGCTCCTCGGCTGAGTCCGGGGCCACGGCGCCAGTGCGGGTGGGGGATTGTGTGCACGCGGCATCAGCTGTGACCGGCCACTACCTGCAGGACTGCCCCGGGGAGGGGCAGGACCAGATCGTCCCGATTCCAGATCTGACCGGCGGGTCGAACCTGGTCTTCCGGGTGAACCGAAGCCAGGTGGTACTCAACGACACCGACTCCGGCACGTCCTGGATGGTCCTGGACCAGATGAAGGTCGTGTCCAACTGGGATGATCTCGAGCCGCCGAAGGGGGAGGGCGAGGAGGAAGAGGAGGAGTCCGATGAGGTCACCCAACAGACGGCCCTGCCCGAACGGCAGGAGGAGAACCGACCGCCCGTGGCCGTGGATGACAGCTTCGGAGTCCGTCCTGGGCGCACCACCCAGCTTCCGGTCCTCTTCAACGACTCCGATCCGGACGGGGATGTCCTGACCGCCTCATTGGACAGTGAGCAGCCTTCCGTGGGCACGGTGCAGGAGATCATTGACGGGGTGGGGCTGCAGATCGTCGTACCCGAATCGGCCAGCGGTCGGGCCCAGGTGACGTACCTGGCGGACGACGGTCGTGGTGGCACCGACTCCGCCCGGGTCTCGCTGCGAGTGGTTCCGGACAGTGAGAACACCGCACCGAAGCAGGAGCGCATCCCGGTGTTGCGGGTGCCGGCCGGTGAGTCCGTGTCGAGTCAGGTCCTGACGGACTGGATCGACCCGGACGGTGATGACCTCCAACTGGTGGGCGCTCTGGTGGAGGAACCGGACTCGGTGCGGATCCGGCCGGACGGGCACCTGACCTTCCAGGACAACACGGGAGAACCAGGTCGGAAGGAAGTCGCCATCTCCGTCTCTGACGGTCGTGAGTCCACCGAGGGGAAGATCCAGATCGAGGTCCTCGAGAGGGGATCCGTCCATCCGCCCATCACCCAGGCAGACCACGTCACCGTGCAGGCCGGACAGGACATCACGTTCTCGCCCCTGGAGAACGACACGGATCCACTCGGCGGGCAGCTCAGGCTGGCCCACGTGGGTGCCGCCGCGAACGCGGAACTGGACTACTCCACGGCCGGCGGCACGGTGACGTGGTACTCGGAGACGCCCGGTACCTACTACGTGGAGTACCTCGCCGCCAATGACTATGACTCGGCCCCCGGACTCATCCGCGTTGACGTGGTGGAGCCGGAGGACGGTGCCGGGTTGCCGGTGGCCGTGCGGGACATCGCCCTCCTCCCCGCCGGCGGGGAGACCCTGGTCAATGTCCTGGGAAATGACACCGATCCCAGCGGTGGCGTCCTCGTGGTGCAGGGCGTCGGGGACGCGACCGCCGAGTCCGGTGGCCCGGCACCCCTGAAGATGGCCGTCGAGGATCTCAACCACATACGGGTGGTGGACGCCGGGGGACTGACCGGCCCCGCCACGTTCACCTATCTGGTGTCCAACGCCGAGGGGACATCCGAGGGCGAGGTGACCGTCATCCCCTTGCCCGAACCGGAGGTCATGCAGCCTCCGGTGGCCGTGGCAGACACCGCCTCGGTGCGCGTGGGCGACGTGGTGACCATCGA
Organism: Citricoccus nitrophenolicus; assembly: GCF_047305825.1. GTDB lineage: Bacteria > Actinomycetota > Actinomycetes > Actinomycetales > Micrococcaceae > Citricoccus > Citricoccus nitrophenolicus. Next base: position 3,072,171 of record NZ_CP063070.1, read on the forward strand.
TGTCCTGGCCAATGATTCGCACCCGAACCAGGAGGAGCTCACGCTAGACCCGGAGCTGGACCGCCAGGCGGCGGAGGGGCGGGGGTTCGGATTCGTCTCCGACGGCAAGGTCCGCTTCCGTGCCGGTAGCGAGCCGGGACGAAGCACCCTCGCCTACACGGTGAGAGCCCCGGACGGGCAGGAGGCCTCGGCCTCCGTGGACATCACCGTGACCCCGATGGACCGCGCTGGGAACAACCCGCCGGTGCCGACCTCCGTCTCCGCCCGCGCGCTGGCCGGCGAATCCGTGGTGGTGCCCATCCCGCTGGACGGGATCGACCCCGACGGGGACTCGGTGACGCTGCAGGGAGTTCAGTCTCCGCCAACCCAGGGGGCCGTCCGGATGGAGAAGGGGCAGCTGATCTACTCTGCCTCGGAGGCTGCCACCGGCTCGGACACCTTCACCTATGCCGTGACCGACCGTCTGGGGGCCCAGGCCACGGGCACCGTGACCATCGGCATCGCCCAACCACTCAATACGAACCACCCTCCGGTGGCACTGGACGATTCTGTTGAGGTGCGGACCGGCCGGACCTTCACCACGAACGTGCTGGCCAATGATGCTGACCCTGATGGGGATGAGGTGACGTTGGTCAAGGACCGATTCACCTCCAACATGCCGGAGGTGCCGGTGGACATCGTGGACGGGCGCGTCCGCGTGGTGGCCCCGGAGACCGAGGGATACCTCAATATCGGCTACACGATCACGGATCCCTCCGGTGCCACGGACACCGCGAACCTCGCGGTCAGGGTCGACGATCAGGCTCCCCTGATGCCCCCGATTGCCCGAGACGACCTCGTCGGGGCTGAGGAGATCAGCGGCCGGGACCAGGTCTCGGTCTCGGTGCTGGACAATGACGAGGACCCGGACGGCGACGTGGAGGACCTGGAGCTGGGACTCGAGGAGGCGGCCATGGCGGCCGGGGCCCGGGTGGACGGCATGAACGTGGTCATCCCGGTTCAGGACGCCGCGCAGGTGGTCATGTACACCGTCACGGACATCGATGGCGGCGTCGGCAGGGCCTTCGTGTTCGTGCCCGGCAACGACCATCGTGCTCCGTGGCTGACCACCAGTGAGCCGCTGCGGATCGTGGCCGGTGAGGAACTGCGGGTCGATCTCACGGAACACATCGGAGTGCGTGAGGACCGTGCGCCCCGTCTCACGGGCGACTCCGCCGCTTCGGCCAGCCCGGCCGCAGCTGCCTTCACGGTCTCCTCCGCCACGGAGGTCCGGTTCACGGCGCCGGCCGACTACGCCGGGGGCGCCTCGGTCAGCGTCACCGTCACGGACGGGGAGAGTGGCTCTGACCCCAACGGCCTGGTCTCCACCCTGTCCATCCCCATTCAGGTGGAACCGCGCCCCGATGAGAACAACCCGCCGTCGGTGCGGTCCAGCTCCATGCAGGTCGAGCAGGGCGGGGACGCGGTCACCCTGGATCTGGCTCCGCTGGCCTCGGACCCGGACGGGGACCAGTTGACATTCACCCGCGGTGAGGTGGGGGGCGAGCTCGCGGCCGACCTGCAGGGCACGGAACTGACTGTCACGCCCTCCACCAATGCGGAGCGCGGAACCACCGGAACGGTGGCCTTCTCGGTGGATGATGGCGAGGCGGATCCCGTCTCGGCCCAGATCACCGTGGACATCGTGGGCACCTCCCGTGAGCTGCCGCGTGCCTTGGACGATTCCGTCCCGGACGCCCGGTCCGGTGAGCCGGTGACCGTGCAGGTCCTGGAGAACGATGTCAACCCCTTCGAGGGAGAGGGGCCGTTGACGGTGACCGGCGCACAGGTGACCACCGGCGAGGGCGCGGCCACCACCGACGGCACGGCGGTGACCGTCACCCCGGGCGCGGACTTCTCGGGCCGGATGCAGGTCTCCTACACCATCCAGGACATCACCGACGATCCCAGCCGCGAGGTCCAGGGCAACATCACCGTTGTGGTGAAGGGCCGCCCCGGAGTCCCCGGGGTCCCTCGGATCGAGTCCGTGGGGGACCAGACGGTGGAACTGTCCTGGGCCGCGCCGCCGGACAACGGGGACCCCATCACCGGGTACACCGTCACGGACAGCACCACCGGCCGGACCCAGGACTGTGCCACGACGGCGTGCTCCATCACGGGCCTGACAAACGCTGTGGAGCACCGGTTCTCGGTCACGGCCACCAACGCCGTGGGGGAGTCGGATCCATCCTCCCGTTCCGCACCCGCCATCCCGGACGTGCGGCCGGAGCAACCGGCCCCGCCCACCGCGACGGCCGAGGACGGCACGGTGGCGCTGCAGTGGACGCCGCCGGAGAACCGCGGCTCGGCGATCTCCGACTACCGCGTGCAGATGACCCCCGCGCCGGCCGGCGGTAGCCTGCGCTCGGCCGGGTCCGGAACGTCCCTGACCTGGGACGGACTGACCAACGGCATGTCCTACCAGTTCCGCGTCCAGGCCGTGAACCAGGCCGATGAACCCTCCGAGTGGTCCGGTTGGTCTGTGGCGGCGACGCCGGCCGGCAAGCCCCTGACCCCCGGCACCCCGAGCGCTGTCCGCGACGAGTCGACGGTCGACGGCGGGGTGGTGCGGGTGTCCTGGGCCGCGGCGGATGACAACGGTGCTGCCCTGAAGAACTACACCGTGACGGCCCATGGCGGCGGAACCACCGCGACCCGCTCCGTGTCCCCGGGCAGTACCTCCCTGAACTGGTCCGGGCTGAACAAGTCCACGGCCTACGCCTTCTCCGTGGTGGCGACGAACGCCAAGGGTGACTCGCCGTCGTCGGGCCGCTCCGCCACCGTGACGCCCTACGGGCGGCCTGGCGCGATCAGCGGTCTCACCACGAAGGCCACAGGGTCCAACCGTCAGCTGGACATCTCCTTCTCCGGGGCGGCCAGCAACGGTTCGCCGGTGTCCTACCAGTACAACCTCGGCGGCGGGTGGTCCTCTCTCGGTACCTCGACCTCGGACACCATCACCGTGCCGGCCAATGGCAACAGCTACCAACTCACGGTGCGGGCCACGAACGCCGCTGGCGAGGGAACCTCTCAGACGGTGGCCACGAAGGTCGCCTACGGGCCGCTGAACATGCCCGACATCAAGTCCTCTGCGCAGGAGGGCACCGTGAAATTCACCTGGAGTCCCACCAACGCCTCGACCATCGGCAATGGCCGCTCCGTCACGGTCACGCCGAAGGTCAACTCCTCCACGGTGAGCAACAGCGGCTCGTACGCGAGTCCGCGGACCCGTGCCGCCACCAAGTACACGATGATCATCCAGGTCTGCGTCACCGGGACCTCCACGTGCGAGACCGTGACGGAGTCGGCCACCTCGCTGCGGATCCCCGATCCCACGGCCAGTATTCAGCTCGGGGCGGAGGCCAACACGACCGGGCACTGTGCGGAGCCCGATGCGGAGGAGAACCTCTACACGAACTGCCATCTCTCGAGGCTCATCCTTGACCATTTCGAGCCGAACAGCAGCCACGGCATCGAATGTGTGGGGACGACCGCCCCGGGGCACCCCAGCGGTGCCGGGCGCACGGTCGTGTGGAACACTGCGACGATCCGGACCGATGCCGACGGCTCGTTCGACGGGTTCCCGGATGCCTGCATCATCTCGGACCGATTGACCACGGCCAAGATCGTGATTGACGGCTCGCAGTCCACGAACACGCTCACTGCGCCCTGGTAACCCGCCGATGGGGGCGGTGTGCTGCCTCTAGAATGGGCCGGTGAGCACCGCGGATACCATCTCGTCCCCTGAGGCCCTGGCGGCCCTGCCCCTGCGCGAGAACCTGCGGGGGCTGAGCCCCTACGGAGCACCTCAGTTGGACGTGCCCATCGCCCTGAACACGAACGAGAACACGCATCCGGTGCCGGACGAGGTGGTGCAGGCCATCTCCGCCTCGGTGACGGAGGCCGCCGGGTCCCTCAACCGTTACCCGGACCGGGAGTTCACCGAGCTGCGCCAGCGCCTGGCCGAATACCTGGGGCACGGGCTCTCCGAGACACAGTTGTGGGCCGCCAACGGCTCCAACGAGATCCTCCAGCAGCTGCTGCAGGCCTTCGGTGGCCCCGGGCGCACCGTGATGGGGTTCCCGCCCACCTACTCGATGTACCCGTTGCTGGCCGCCGGTACGGACACCGCCTACCTGGCCGGGCAGCGGGGTGAGGACTTCTCCCTGACAGCGGAGTCCGCCGCGGCCCAGGTCGCGGAGCACCGTCCGAACCTGGTGCTGTTGTGCTCGCCGAACAACCCCACCGGCACGGCCCTGGGACTGGATGTGGTCGAGGCGGTCTACCAGGCCACCGAGGCCCATCAGGGGATGGTGATCGTGGACGAGGCCTACGCGGAGTTCGCCCTGGACGGCACCCGATCCGCCCTCTCGTTGCTGCCCGGCCGCCCCCGCCTGGTGGTCACCCGCACCATGTCCAAGGCCTTCGCCCTGGCCGGCGCCCGGTTGGGATATCTCGCCGCTGCCCCCGAGGTCACCGACGCCCTGCGTCTGGTGCGGCTGCCCTACCACCTCTCCGCCGTCTCGCAGGCCACCGCCAACGCGGCACTGCAGCACTATGACGTCCTGTTGGAGACCGTGGAGGACATCAAGGCCCAGCGGGACCGGATCGTGGACGGACTGCGCGGCCTGGGACTGAGTCCGGCCGTCTCGGACTCGAACTTCGTGTTCTTCGGCGGACTCGAGGACGCCCACGCCACCTGGCAGGGGCTGTTGGACCGTGGGGTGCTGGTGCGTGACGTGGGGATCGCCCACCACCTGCGGGTCACCGCCGGGACGGAGGCGGAGACCACGGCGTTCCTCGAGGCCATGGTCGACGTGCTGGGCCGATAGACTGGACCACCGAGTCGTCACCACAGCTAAGGAGCTGAACCACCATGGGCGCAGAGCTGATCTCCGGCCGGAAGGCCAAGATGCAGCGGACCACCTCGGAGTCCGACGTCTACATCGAGATGGACCTGGACGGGACCGGGACCTCGGAGATCACCACGGGCGTGCCGTTCTACGACCACATGCTCACCGCCCTGTCCAAGCACTCCCAGATCGACCTGACGGTGCGCGCCACGGGGGACACCCACATCGACGTGCACCACACGGTGGAGGACGTCGCGATCTCGATCGGCGAGGTCCTGAAGACGGCACTGGGGGACAAGGCGGGCATCCGCCGGTTCGGCGAGGCCTCGGTGCCGCTGGACGAGGCGCTGGCGCGCGCCGTCGTCGACGTCTCGGGCCGGCCGTACCTGGTCCACGAGGGTGAACCCGAGGGCCAGCAGTACCACCTGATCGGTGGGCACTTCACGGGCTCCATGACGCGCCACGTCTTCGAGGCCATCACCTACCACGCCTCCATCTGTCTGCACATGGACGTGGTCCGTGGCCGGGACCCGCACCACATCGTGGAGTCCCAGTTCAAGGCCTTTGCCCGCGCCCTGCGCGCCGCGGTGGAGGACGATCCCCGAGTGACCGGTGTGCCGTCCACCAAGGGCGCGCTCTGATGGCAGGAGCGGCCGGGCGGTCCCGCCCCACCGTCGCCGTCCTGGACTACGGCTCCGGCAACACCCACTCCGCCGTCCGTGCCCTGCAGCGCGCTGGAGCGGACGCAGAGCTGACCGCGGACGCGGACGCCATCATGAACGCTGACGGGCTCGTGGTCCCCGGTGTGGGTGCCTTCGCCTCCGTGATGGCCGCCCTGCAGCGGATCGGCGCGACCCGCTGGATCGGCCGCCGGGTGGCCGGCGGGCGGCCCGTGCTCGGGATCTGTGTGGGCCACCAGATCCTCTTCGATGCCGGAGTGGAGCACGGTGTGCGCACCTCGGGAATGTCCGAGTGGCCGGGCCTGGTGGAGGCCCTGCCGGCGAAGATCGTCCCGCACATGGGCTGGAACACCGTCCGCCCGGCGGCCGGCAGCCAGTTGTTCCGGGGGATCGAGGATGAGCGCTTCTACTTTGTGCACTCCTACGGCGTGCTGGACTGGACCTTCGATCAGACGCACCAGGCCATGAATCCGCCGCGGGTCACCTGGTCCCACCACGGGGCGGACTTCGTCGCCGCCGTGGAGAACGGACCCCTGGCCGCCACCCAGTTCCACCCGGAGAAGTCCGGGGACGCCGGGATGCAACTGCTCAGCAACTGGCTGGAGACCCTGTAATGCCGTACTGGACCACCCTGCTGATCGCCCTCGGCGGCCTGCTGCTCGGCGGCGCCTACTCGCTGCGCAAGCAGGAATTCCCCGTCTGGCTCCAGATCGGCTTCGTGGTCTGCGCCGCGCTGGCCATCCTGGCCGGCATCCTGCTGGTCCCCTGATTCCCAGATTTCTCAATTTTCTCAGAATGACCTCCCCGACCTCCCGAGAGGAACCCGCATGACCGTCGATTCCCAGCCGAAGAGGCTTGAGCTGCTGCCCGCCGTGGACGTCCAGGACGGCCAGGCCGTGCGCCTCGTCCAGGGCGAGGCCGGCTCCGCCACCTCGTACGGTGACCCGCTGGAGGCCGCACTGGCGTGGCAGCAGGCCGGCGCCGAGTGGATCCACCTCGTGGACCTGGACGCCGCCTTCGGCCGCGGGGACAACCGTGAGGTCATGTCCCGTGTGGTCACCGAGCTGGGCGTGAAGATCGAGCTCTCCGGTGGCATCCGGGACGATGCCTCGCTGGAGAACGCGTTGGCGATGGGTGCCACCCGCGTGAACCTGGGCACCGCCGCACTGGAGGATCCCGAGTGGACGGCGCGGGTCATCGAGCGCTTCGGTGATCAGATCGCCGTCGGCCTGGACGTGCGCGGCACCACGCTGGCCGCCCGCGGCTGGACGAAGGAGGGCGGGGACCTCTGGGAGGTGCTGGCCCGCCTCGAGGAGGCCGGCTGCCCCCGCTACGTGGTCACGGACGTCACCAAGGACGGCACCCTGAAGGGACCGAACACCGAGCTGCTGGCCGAGGTCGCCACCAAGACGTCCAAGCCGGTGATCGCCTCCGGCGGCATCTCCTCCCTGGAGGACATCGCCGCGCTGTATGCGATGGTCGGCGTGGGGACTGCTGGCCCGGGAGCAGGCGTGGAGGGGGCCATCATGGGCAAGGCCCTCTACGCCGGGCGCTTCACCCTCGAGCAGGCCCTGGCCGTGGCCGGTGGAGTGAGCATCGAGCAGGCGGTGGCGGAGCACCCCGCCCCGTGACCGGTGATGATGCCGGGCGGCACCTCCCCGGGCACATCCAGGCGGCCATCAACCGCAACCTGGAACGTCAACCGCCACAACAACACTGGGACGACGCCGGCCGGCCGGCAGACACGGCGGGCGTCGCCTGGGAGGGCCGGGACCTCTCCGGCGGCGGGGTCGACGGCTCGGCGAATCCGTTGCACGCCTTCGACACGGACGACGGCACGGCTGACCCTGCATGGGATCCGGTGCTGGACCGGCTGGCTGCGGGTGAAGCGGGCGAACCCGCGGTGGTGGACACGCTGTCCCGGATGCGGGTGTTCGCCGCCGTGGTGCCGACCGTGGCGGAACATGACGAGCACGGCGGCGACAAGGAGGCCGACGTCGCGATCGTGACGTTGACGGCCCCGGATGGCCGCACCGCCCTACCGGTCTTCACCAACGTGCCGGCGCTGACCGCATGGCACCCGCAGGCCCGGCCCGTGGCCACGTGGATGCCGCGCGCCTGCCTGTCCGCCGTGGACGAGGGCGCCGAGCTCGTGGTGGTGGACCCCGCCGCCGAGCGCACCTTCGTGGTGCGCCGCCCCGCCGTGTGGGCGTTGGCCCAGCAACACTCCTGGACCCCCGCCTACGCCGACGAGGAGCTGGCCGGCGAGCTGGCCGCCGTGGTGGACCTGGTGCCGGGACTGGACAGGATCGGGTTGGCTCCCGGCTCCGGAGTGGCCTCGAGAACCGCCTCCGGCACCGTGCTGCCGGGTGGGGGATCCGGTCCCGAGTTGCGGCTCGTGGCCTACCCGGATGCCACCATGACCGCAGCGCAGGACGAGGCCGGGCTACGGCTGATGGCCGCCACTCTGCAGCAGGTCCTCGGTGAGGTGCCGGCCCTCAAGGAGAAGGCCGACTCGGTGGAGATCACCGTCAGCCGCTGACGCCATCTTCCAGGTCACACCCCAGCCGGGAGAACACCCGCAACAGCGTCTCGGCCTCGCCCGGCTCGAGTCGATCGAGGAACAGGTCCTGGACCTGCCGCGAATGCAGCGCCGCCGCCCTGCGGAAGAGGTGCCGGCCGTCGTCGGTGATCACGGCCTCCGCCCCGCGCCGGTCCGTGGCCGAGGCGCAGCGTTCCACCAGTCCGCGCTGTTCCAGGGTCTTGACCTGGTAGGTGACGCGGGAGGGGGAGAAGACCATCAGCCGTGCGAGTTCGCCCATGCGCAGCCGACCGTCCGGCGACTCGGAGAGCAGCAGCAGCAGGTTGTAGTCGGCCAGGTGCAGGTTCACCTCGTCCTTCAGTGTCCGGTCCAGCCGGTCCTGCAACAGGGCCGTGGCCTCGAAGTAGGCGCGCCAGGCCTGACGGGACGTGGCCGCCTCGCTGAAGTCCGGGGCGGCCGTCCGGGACCAGGGGCCCCCGCCGAGCAGGTTGGGCCTATGATCCGCGGAGGAGCTGGTCAAAGGGAATCACCTCCAGGGGCTTGGCCTCCCCGGACTGCCTCCGGGGGCGGGCCGGCAACCGTCCGACCACGGAGGCCAGGTCCTCGCCGGCGGCGTCGATCCGGTGCTGCAGCGGCGTGGTGCGCGCCGACTCCTGTCCACCGGTGACCTCGCCCCAGTCGTCCGAGGCGGCGAAGACGGAGGAGGAGAGGACCTTGGTGCGCAGGTAGCTGAATAGGGGACGCAGGGCCGAGTCGATCATCAACGAGTGCCGTGGTGTGCCGCCGGTGGCGCCGAGCAGCACGGGCACCCCGCGCAGGGCGTCGTTGTCCACGAGGTCCCAGAAGGACTTGAACAGGCCCGAGTAGCTGGCCTTGAACGTGGGGGAGACGGTGATGACGGCATCGGCCTGCTCCACCTCGTCCAGGGCGGCCTGCAGCGCCTCGGAGCGGGCGGTGTTCACCGTGGCCTCGGCGATCTCGGTGGCCAGCAGCCGGATCTCCACGAGGTGCAGCTCCGGGACGATCCCCTCGGTGGAGAGCAGGTCCGCGGCGGCCGTGGCCATCCGGTTCGCCAGCTGGGTGGAGGAGGATGGGTCACCCAGCCCGCCGGAGACCACCACGAGGTGGCGGGCCTGCGGCGTGAAGGGGTCGGTGGCTTCGGGGGAGTGGCTCACCGGGCGGCCTCCTCAGTGCCCTTGGTCTCGGCACCCTGGGATTCGGCCTGCGCGGCGCGCTCCTGGGCGTCCTTCCAGGCCTGCGAGCCCTCCTTGCCGCCGGGTACGGGGGCCTCGCCGCGGCGTGCCCGCTCCACCAGGAACTCGTGGGTGGGTGCTTCGGGGACGTCGGCCGGCTTCAGGGCCGCGAACTCCTGACGCAGCACCGGCAGGACCTCCTCTCCCATGAGGTCGATCTGCTCCAGCACCACGTCGGTGGGCAGTCCGGCGTGGTCCATCAGGAACATCTGCCGCTGGTAGTCACCCACCCAGTCCCGGAACTCGAGAGTGCGCTCGATGACCTGCTGTGGGGAGCCCACGGTCAGCGGGGTCATCCGGGTGAACTGTTCCAGGGACGGCCCGTGGCCGTACACCGGGGCGTTGTCGAAGTACGGG